>NC_008268.1:1005000-1305000 GCF_000014565.1 Rhodococcus jostii RHA1
GCGGCCGTGCTGACACCGACCCGGGGGCCACTCACCCAGCCGTCCGACTCCGCGACCTCCAGTCGAACCGGCGAATCGGACTCGAACAGCGCCGCACCGTTCTCCGCGAGGGTCACGCCGGTCGCGGACCCCAGGTTGCCGGGACCGCGCGCCCACTCCGCGGGTCGCGTGACGCGGGGCCTGCGCGCCTGGACCGTCGCGCAACCGTCGAGCACTTCGCCCGCCCGGAGAAGCACCCCGCCCGCGACTCCGACCGGCCCGTACGACACGTTCATGCAGAAGTGCATCCCATAACTGCGGTAGACGTACAGGTGCCCGGCCGGTCCGAACATCACCTCGTTGCGCGGCGTCCTCCCCCGGTACGAGTGCGATGCCGGGTCGGGCCACGGGCCGTCCTTCTCCCCGCCGTACGCCTCCACTTCGACGATGCGGATGCGGACGTCTCCGACGACCAGCGTGGATCCGAGGACGATTCGCGCGGCGTCGACGGGTTCGGCCCGGTGAAGTCGTTCGATGGTCACGTCCCGATTCTCCACAACCGTTGACGCCGCCACCCCTGCGGTCGCATAATTCATCAAGCAATGAATTCACCCTGTGATGAATTGAGGCCCGCCATGACTGGCAGCCCGGCGATCGACATCAGAGATCTGCACGTGCGCAGAGGCAAGAACGAAGTGCTGCACGGCATCGACGTCCAGGTGCCGAGCGGTTCCATCACCGGCCTCCTCGGACCCTCCGGTTGCGGAAAGACCACACTGATGCGGTGCGTGGTCGGCACTCAGATCGTGGAATCGGGGACGGTCACGGTGCTGGGTTCCCCCGCGGGCTCGGTCTCGTTGCGGAGCCGCGTCGGATACGTCACCCAGTCCCCCAGCGTGTACGCCGACCTCTCGGTCAAGAAGAACGTCGCCTACTTCGCCGCGCTCTACGGTCAGCCGTCGAACGCGGTCACCGACGCCATCGACGCGGTGGGACTGACGCGCTTCGCGGCCCAGAAGGCGGCGGATCTGTCGGGAGGACAGTTGGGACGGGTCAGCCTCGCGTGCGCCCTGGTCGCGCGTCCCGAGATCCTCGTGCTCGACGAGCCGACCGTCGGCCTGGACCCACTCCTGCGCGTCGAACTGTGGGAACGGTTCGACGCTCTCGCCGACGCCGGCACCACCCTTCTCGTGTCGAGCCACGTCATGGACGAGGCCGAACATTGCGCTTCGCTGCTCCTCATGCGCGACGGCTACCTTCTCGCGCAGGTCTCTCCCGGCGAACTGCGGGAGCGGACCGGTGAGACGAGCCTCGAAGACGCCTTCCTGAACCTCATTCGCGCATCACATGTCGGGAGCGAGAACTGATGAACGTCACGATCTTCGCGGCCACTGCGGGCCGGATCCTCGCGCAACTGCGAACGGATCACCGCACCGTCGCCATGATTCTGGTGGTACCCAGTCTGCTGATGGTGCTGCTGTACTTCCTGTATCAGAACGTTCCGGCGCCACCCGGCCAGCAGTCGCTGTTCGAGCGCGTCGCGATCACGATGCTCGGCATCCTGCCGTTCGTCGTGATGTTCCTCGTCACGTCGATCGCGATGCAGCGCGAACGCACGTCGGGAACACTCGAACGCCTGCTCACGACCCCGATGGGCAAACTCGACCTGCTCGGCGGATACGCTGCCGCGTTCTCCACGGCCGCTGCTGCGCAGGCGGCGCTGGCCTGTATCGTCTCGTTCGGTTTCCTCGGCCTCACCACCGAGGGCAGCGTGACGTGGGTGCTGCTGATCGCCGTGCTGAACGCGATACTCGGCGTCGCCCTCGGCCTATTGTGCAGCGCCTTCGCGCGCACCGAGTTCCAGGCGGTGCAGTTCATGCCGGTGGTCGTGGTGCCCCAACTCTTCCTGTGCGGGCTGCTCGTACCGCGAGATCAGCTCCCCACGTGGCTCGAGTGGATCAGCAACGTCCTCCCGCTGAGCTACGCGGTCGACGCGCTGCAGCAGGTCGCCACCCATCCCGGCGCGACGGGCGTCATGTGGCGAGACCTGGCTGTGGTCGCCGCCTTCGCGCTTCTCGCACTGTCGCTGGGCGCCGCGACCCTGAGGCGTCGCACACCATGACCGGCCCCGTGACGCGCGCAGATCCCACCCCCGGGCTGCGCACGGGACGCCGCCCGGGCAACCCGGACACACGGTCACGAATCCTGGCGGCCGCACGGAAACTGTTTGCACAGAACGGCTTCGACAAGACCAGCGTGCGTTCCGTGGCCACCGGGGCCGGCGTCGACTCCGCCCTGATCCACCATTACTTCGGAACCAAGCGAGAACTGTTCCTCGCCTCGGTGGACATTCCCGTGGATCCGACGCAGGTGATCGCCCCGGTGCTGGACATCCCGACGGGCGAGGTCGGTAGTCACCTCGCCCGGGCCGTCTTCTCCGTCTGGGAGTCGCCGCACAAGCCCGCCGTGGTCGCGGCGTTCCGATCCGCGATGGCGGGGAACGAACCCAACCTGATTCGCACGTTCCTGCTGGAGGTCGTGCTCCGAGACCTCGGACCGCGCGTCGACGAACCGCCGGGAACCGGGATGCTGCGCATGCAGCTGGTGGCATCCCAGATGGCCGGGGTTCTGGTGACGCGCTACATCCTCGAATTCGAGCCACTGGCATCGCTGCCCGTCGACGACCTGGTCGCGATCGTCGGGCCGACGTTGCAGCGCTACCTCACCGGCGCTCTGCCGTGATCAGGCCTCGCCGGCAGCCCGCGCGAGCAGCGTCTCGTGCTCGTCCGCGCCGACGTCCCGGGCCTCGTCGATGAGGAGGACGGGAATCCCGTTCTCGATGGGATACGCCCGCCGCAGGCGAGGGTTGTAGAGCAGCTCGTCGCCGACCAACAGCAGAGGACCCTTGTCCTGTGGGCACGCGAGAATGCCGAGCAACGTCGGATCAATAACCACGGAAGTCCTCTCCAACCGTTCGGGTGAGCAGTGTCAGGTTACCGCGCACCGGCGGGCACCCCGGCTGAGCCGTTCTGAAACTCCGCGGCCACTGCCTTCGTCAGTCGCTTGTACTGCTGCGATTCCGGATCGACGTACCACACACGGGTTCCCGGCTTGGGCAGTCCGGCTGCGCTCAGCGCGTCTGCATTCGGACGGTACGAGGACCCCAGCGGGATGTCCCCCACCACCTGGATGATGTCGGGCCGCAACGCGGGAGGAAGCATCTCGAAAGCCTCGGAGATCTCCGCCAGCCTCGGCGCCCGCCCGTCGCGGAGAGTGAACGCGGCAACGGCCAGTGTCCTGCCGCCGACCTCCACCCCGTAGGCAACCGCGAGGTCGACCCGATCGACGGACACGAGCGCGTCGACGATCGGCTGGGTGAACACGGCCCCTCTCGGAGTCGCGATCACGGTCTTGCGGTGGTCGACCAGCCAGTAGTCCCCGTCCGCGTCTCGGCGGAAGAGGTTCTCCGTCGGAATCCAGGCGTCGCCCGCGGCGAAGATTCCCCGCATCGCGCCGCCGGACATCTCGGCGTTCACGCCCGCCCGGCCGAGGAGCAGACCGACCTCGTCGTCCTGGCATTCCCGGATGAATCCCTGCTCGTCCTCCAGCAGCCGTCCGGCGATCGGGTCGTAGGCCGCGAGCCGGACCTCCGCGCTCCCCGGGAGGGGGCGCCCCTTCGACCCGACCTTCGCGCCGGCGACGTTCGCGAGAACCACGTCGCCCTCCGTGGAGGCGTAGAACTCGAGGACCTTCGCCGGGGCGAACCGCTCTGTGGTGCGACGCCACAATCCCTGCGGCATTCCGGATCCGATGAAGAGCCGGACGGGGTGACTGCCGTCGAGCGCGAGGTTCTCGGCGTCGAGAATCTCGCGCATCATCGTCCACGTGTAGCTGACCACGGTCACCCCGTAGCGGTGAACTTCCTCGGCGAACCGCTCGGGATCGACTCCGCGCGAAAGCGCGATCCGCGAACCACCTGCCACGGCACCACCGATCGCAGCCAGCAGACTCGACGAATGATGCAGGGGTGCAAGGCAATATACGGTGTCGCCGCGGTCGAGATCGGCGGCCGAAGCCGTTCCGAACGCCGACAGCGCCCACCGGTAGTTGGTGATCTGCTTGGTCTCCCAGTGGCCGTTGGACTCACTGCAGATGATGAAGGCCAGTTCACGGGCCAGGCCGGGATCGGGCCGGTACCAGCCCGGCAGCATCACGGCGGCAGGGTCGATCTTCTCGAGGTCCACGACGTTCGCCGACGGATCCACGTCGAGGTCACGCTGGTCGCCGCCGCCGAGGACCAGGACCTGCATCCCGGTCGCGATCGCCGCGTCGAGATTCTCCGGGTCGGTGACGATGCGTTCGACACCGTCGATGCGGATGGCGGTGTGCACCTCCCGGCCCGGGGGAAGCAGAACAGCCACGGCACCGAGACGGGACAGCGCCGCGATGGTGGCGAGCGCACTCGGGCGCGTCTGCATCACGACGCCGACGTGAGCGGCGGGACGGACACCGGCCTGGATCAGGCCGCGCACCACGTTGTCGATCCGCTGATTGACCGCCTGGTAAGTGTGGACGCGATTGTCGAAGAGGAAGCACTCGCCGCCGGGCGCCTTCCGGGCCTGTTCGGCCAGCAACCGGCTGAGCGAGATCTGGGTGTGAGGCTGGATCTGACCGAGCCGGGCCAGCCGCGGCAGCGCCCGGGTGGCCTCGCCGGACAGCTCCACCGTCCCGCGCAACGCTCCCGAAGCGAAATCGCTGATTCCCTTACCGACACCGACACCGACCTCGGCGACCGACGCCACGGTGTGAATGATGCGGTCGCTGATGGAGACTCCGGACTCGCTGCCGAAATGTTCGTCGTAGCGCATGAGCTCGATGTTGGTGGGCCGCGGGCCGAGACCCTCGTTCCACAGCACCCACTTCCCGGTGGTGGGCCACGTGTGGGTGGCCGCGGCCGAACCGACGACGAGACCGAAATGCCCTGCCCGCAACGTCGATTCGTACACATTTGCCCGCGGGGCGGCCCGGCGGATACCACGGACCGCCAACGGCTGACCGATGTCATCGACCTCCCCGACGAACGCGAGGATGGGGCAGGTCAACTCCGCGAGCGACACCACCTGATCCTTGATCACGAACCCACCGGTCATCATGCGGTTGTGCACGATGAACTGCTTGAGCAACTCCGCGACGGCCGGACCGGACCACGCCACCCAGCCCTCGGTCGCGAGGAACCGTCGCTGCTGCTCCCGCGGCAACAACGCTTCCCGGTCGTGCAACTGACGCAGGAAGTCGAGCCTCGACTTCAGCGTCTTGACGGGATCGAGGAGCTGAAACCCGGTGCGCGCCATCCATCCCGACACCGCGAGCCGGTTGAAGACGTGGTCGGCGAGGAAGCCGGCGGCGTCGGTGGCAAACCCCGCCGGGATGCCGAACGGCAGGCCGGCGAGCGTGTCGACCGGACTGCCGAACGTCACGAGGCCGGCAATGTTGCGACTGCGGCGGTAGGCGGCAGCCTGGTAGGCGAACATGCCACCCTGCGAGTATCCGGACAGGTACACGTCGCGACCGGTGTGCGCCCGCACCTGGTCGATGATCTCGCTGATCGCGACGATGTGGTCGGCGAGATTCCGATCCCACCCGCCCTCTTCGGAATCCGGCGATCCGAAGTCGACCACCCACGGGTCGATTCCCATCGAGTGCAAGATGCCGACTGCGCCCTGATCCCGCGTCACGTCGTAGACGTCGGCCGACATCATCATCGGCGGGACCAGGACGATCGGGGGCCGAGCGTCGGCAGGATCGGTGTCGGGGAAATACCTGCGGAGCCGATACATCGGTGCGCGTTCGACCACCTCGAACGGCGATGTGGTGAGGTCCGTCTCGAGTCCGCCGAGGCGAACTACCTCCAACCCGTTCTGCGCCGTCGCCACCACACGACGGATCGGGCCCATCACCGTTTCGGTATTCAGTCCCACGAACACTCTCCCAGACTCTCGAACTGTGACGCACGTCTCACTGCCGCCCGCCCTCACCCTACTGCGCTCGACGCGTCACACGGCCCCTAATCCGGGGCGTTCGACGCGGGCGTCATCGACACCACTCACGCAGCGACTCGGACAGCTGACGGACCCCGCCCAACTGTTCGGCCACACGGATACCGGCCGTACCGCCGCGGGCGTTACGCGAGGCGATCGAACCCTCGACGGTGAGTACCTCCCGCACGTCCGGAGTGAGCGCCGGATCGACCCCGGCGAGTTCGTCGTCGGTGAGATCCTCGAGTCCGACGCCCCGCGCCTCGGCAACGCGGACACACGCCCCCGCCGCCTCGTGCGCGACCCGGAACGGGACGCCCTGACGAACGAGCCACTCGGCGATGTCGGTGGCCAGCGTGAATCCCGCCGGTGCCAGTTCCGCCATTCGGTCCGTGTGGAATTCGAGAGTGGAGACCAGTCCGGTGATCGCCGGGAGCAGCAACTCGAGTTGCGCCACCGAATCGAAGACCGGCTCCTTGTCCTCCTGCAGATCCCGGTTGTACGCGAGCGGCTGCGCCTTCAGCGTGGCCAGCAGACCCGTCAGGTTGCCGATCAGTCGCCCGGACTTGCCGCGGGTGAGCTCGGACACGTCCGGGTTCTTCTTCTGCGGCATGATCGACGAGCCGGTCGACCAGGCGTCGGCGAGCGTGATGTAGCCGAATTCCGGAGTGCTCCAGAGGATGACCTCCTCGGCCATCCGCGACAGGTCGACGCCGATCATCGCGAGCACGAACGCCGCCTCGGCCGCGAAGTCCCGCGACGACGTGGCGTCGATCGAGTTCTCGGCCGACGAATCGAAGTCGAGTTCCGCGGCGATCGCCTCGGGATCGAGCCCGAGTGACGAGCCGGCGAGCGCTCCGGAACCGTACGGCGACACGGCCGCCCGCACGTCGAAGTCCCGCAACCGCTGAACGTCACGAAGCAACGGATGTGTGTGCGCCAACAGGTGGTGCGCGAGCAGCACCGGCTGCGCGGCCTGCAGGTGGGTCTTGCCCGGCATCACCGCGGAAGGGTGCGCCGCGGCCTGCGTCGCGAGGGCGTCGACGACGTCGAGGACACCCGCCGCCACCCGGCGGACCGCGTCCCGCAGCCACATCCGGAACAGCGTCGCCACCTGATCGTTGCGCGAACGCCCGGCGCGCAGGCGCCCCCCGACCTCGGGACCGACCCGATCGATCAGACCGCGCTCGAGCGCCCCGTGCACGTCCTCGTCGGATTCGCTCGGGACGAACTCGCCGCTCGCGACGTCGGCCGCGAGCCTGCCGAGACCGTCGAGCATCGACGCCAGGTCCTCGTCACCGAGCAGGCCGGCCTTGTGCAGCACCCGGGCATGCGCCTGGGACGCGCGCACGTCGTACGGGGCCAGCACCCAGTCGAAGTGGGTGGACTTGCTCAGCGCCGCCATGGCGGCGGCCGGTCCGGACTCGAACCGGCCGCCCCAGAGGGCTCCTTCGTTGGTGCCGTGAGCACTCATACCTAGAGGCCCAGATCGCGCTTCGCCGCGACCTTCGAGGACAGTCCGTGGATCTGCACGAAGCCCTTGGCGTAGGACTGGTCGAACGTGTCGCCCTCGTCGTAGGTGGCCAGGTTGAAGTCGTACAGGGACTCGTTGCTGCGGCGGCCGTTGACGATGATCGCACCGCCGTGCAGCACCAGCCGGATGTCGCCGGAGACGCGTTCCTGCGTCTTCTCGATGAACGTGTCCAGCGCGACCTTCAGCGGGGAGAACCAGAGGCCGTCGTACACCAGCTCGCTCCAGCGCTGCTCGGTCTGACGCTTGTAGCGGCCGAGCTCGCGTTCCTGCGTGACGTGCTCGAGTTCCTGGTGGGCGTTGATGAGGACCATGGCTCCGGGAGCCTCGTAGATCTCACGGCTCTTGATGCCGACGAGACGGTCCTCGACGACGTCGAGGCGGCCGACGCCCTGTGCGCCTGCGCGGCGGTTGAGCTCCTGGATCGCTTCGAGGACGCTGACCGGCTTGCCGTCGATCGCGACGGGGCGGCCGGCCTCGAAGCTGATGATCAGCTCGTCGGGGGCCTGCCAGTTGACGGTCGGGTCCTGCGTGTAGTCGTAGACGTCCTTGGTGGGCGCGTTCCACAGGTCCTCGAGGAAGCCGGTCTCGACGGCGCGGCCCCACACGTTCTGGTCGATCGAGAACGGCGACTTCTTGGAGACGTTGATCGGGATCTCGTTCTCCTCGGCGAACGCGATCGCCTTCTCACGGGTCCACGCGTAGTCGCGGACCGGTGCGATGACGTCGAGGTCGGGGGCGAGCGATCCGAAGCCGACCTCGAACCGGACCTGGTCGTTGCCCTTGCCGGTGCAGCCGTGCGCGACCGTGGTGCCGCCGTGGGCACGCGCGGCCTCGACGAGGTGCTTGACGATCAGCGGGCGGCTGATGGCCGACACGAGCGGGTAGCGGTCCATGTAGAGGGCGTTGGCCTGGATGGTCGGCAGGCAGTATTCGTCGGCGAACTCGTCGCGCGCATCCACCACGACCGATTCGACCGCACCGCAGTCGAGTGCACGCTGACGCACGACCTCCATGTCCTCGCCGCCCTGGCCGAGATCGATGGCGACAGCAACAACTTCCTTGCCCGTCTCCTTGCCGATCCAGCTGATGGCGACTGAGGTGTCCAGCCCGCCCGAGTAGGCGAGTACGACGCGATCGGCCATGGTCCTTGTGCTCCTTAGGTTGAAGATCTGTAGAGATGATTCAGTTGTCAGGCGAGGGATTCGATCTTGGCCGCGAGTTCCGCCCCGCTCAGCGGCTCCCGTGCCACCACGAGAATGGTGTCATCCCCCGCGATGGTTCCCACGACGTCAGGTAATGATGCCCGATCGAGTGCACTCGCCAGATAGTGCGCTGCCCCCGGGGGAGTTCGCAGCACCGCCATGTTGCCACTGGCATCGGTCGACACCAGTAACTCCCCCAGCAACCGCGACAGCCGGTCGGTTCCGCCGGAGACGCCGCGGACGGGATTTCCGTCCTCGGGCACCACGTAGACCCCGGCGCCGCCGTCTGCGGCGCGAAGCTTCACGGCACCAAGTTCCTCGAGGTCCCGCGACAGCGTGGCCTGGGTGGCGTCGATGCCCTCGGCGGCGAGCAGCGCCGCGAGTTCGGTCTGGCTGCGGACCGGGTTGTTCGACAGGATCGCGACGATGCGCGCCTGCCGTCCCGCCCGTGTGGGTGCCGTCGCCGCGTTGGCGGTGCGCTGCGGCTGAGCCGCACGTGCATTCTGCGGCTGAGCCGCACGTGCACTCTGCGGCGGTGCCGCACCTGCGCGCTGCGGCTGAGCCGCACCTGCACTCTGCGGGGGTGCCGCACTCACGGACGGTCCCCGGTTCGCTGCGCGAGCAGCCACACGAGCAGTGCCTTCTGTGCGTGCAGCCTGTTCTCCGCCTCGTCCCAGACGACGCTCTGCGGTCCGTCGAGGACCTCGTCGGTGATCTCCTCCCCGCGGTGGGCGGGCAGGCAGTGCAGGACCACGGCGTCGGCGTCGGCCTTCGCGAGCAGCGCCTCGTTGATCTGGAACGGGCGGAACGGGCCGACGCGGTCGAGCCCGTCGTTCTCCTGGCCCATCGACGTCCAGGTATCGGTGACGAGTGCGTCCGCGCCGACGACCGCCGTCTGCGGGTCACCGGTGAGGGTGATGGTCGCGCCGGTCTCGGCCGCCCGCGCCCGGGCCGCCTCGACCACCCACGGCAGCGGCGCGAATCCCTCGGGGCTGGCGATGGTCACGTCGACACCTGCGGTCACACCGCCCAGCATCAGCGAGTGCGCCATGTTGTTGGCGCCGTCGCCGAGGTAGGTGAGCTTCAGCCCCTTCAGCGAACCCTTCCGCTCCACGAGGGTCTGCAGATCGGCCAGGACCTGGCACGGGTGGAACTCGTCGGACAGCGCGTTGACGATCGGGACGTCGGCGCCGGACGCCATCGCCTCGAGCCGCTTCTGCCCGAACGTGCGCCACACCACGGCGTCGACGTACCGCGACAGGACGCGGCCCGTGTCCTGCAGCGTCTCCTCGCGGCCGAGTTGGGTGCTGCGCCCGTCGACGACGATCGCGTGACCGCCGAGTTGCGCGATGCCCATCTCGAACGAGAACCGGGTGCGCGTCGAATTCTTCTCGAAGATCACGCCGACCCCACGGGGGCCTTCGAGCGGGCGCTCGGCGAACGGGGCCTTCTTCAGCCTGGCGGCGAGCTCGAGGACCTCGGCCTGCTGCGCAGGGGTGAGGTCGTCGTCCCGGAGAAAGTGTTTCACCACGGTCGTCACTGCTTTCCCGGCTGAGCGGCCGATTGTGCGTTGTCGAGAATCGCGGGCAGCGCCGCGACGAATCCTTCGGCTTGATCGTCCGTGAGGACCAGGGGCGGAGCCAGCCGGACGACGCCCGGTTGTGCGGCGTTGATCAGGTATCCGGCCTCGCGCGCGGAGTTCTCCACGGCGGGGGCCACGTCCTGGGTCAGGACGATGCCGAGCAGCAGCCCGGCGCCGCGGACGTGGTCGATCAGCGGATGCCCGAGACCTTCGATGCCGGCTGACAGCGACTTGCCGAGCGTGTCGGCGCGGGAGATGAGGTCGTCTTCGGCGATCGTCCGCAGCACGGCGAGCGCCGCCGACGCGCAGACGGGGTTCCCGCCGAAGGTCGTGCCGTGCTTGCCCGGCCCGAACAGGTCCGCGGTCGCGCCGGTCGCGATGCATGCGCCGATCGGCATCCCGCCACCGAGTCCCTTCGCGAGGGTCATGACGTCGGGCACGATCCCGACCGCCTGGTGTGCGTAGAACCAGCCCGTGCGCCCGATCCCGGTCTGCACTTCGTCGAGCACGAGCAGGGCGCCGCGATCGGCGGTGATCTGCCGTGCGCCCGCGAGGTATCCCTCGGGCGGAACGACGACACCGCCCTCGCCCATCATCGGCTCCAGGAACACGGCCGCGGTGTCGGCGTCGACGGCGCGGTCGAGTGCGTCGAGATCGCCGTACGGCACGTGCTCGACGCCCGGGGGCATCGGCTCGAACGGCGCGCGCTTGGCGGCCTGGCCGGTGAGCGCGAGCGCACCCATCGTGCGGCCGTGGAAGGAGTTCTCCGCGGCGATGATCTTCGATCGTCCCGTGGCGCGCGCGAGCTTGAACGCCGCCTCGTTGGCCTCGGTGCCGGAATTGCACAGGAAGACACGTCCCGGGGCGCCCAGGTGGGAGAGCAGCTTCTCGGCCAGTTCGATCGCCGGCTCGCTGGCGTACAGGTTCGACACGTGCCCGAGGGTCGACAACTGCATCGTGACGGCCTCGATGATCGCCGGGTGCGCGTGCCCGAGGATGTTGACGGCGATGCCGGCGAGGAAGTCGACGTACTCCTTGCCGTCGGCGTCGGTCAGCACCGCTCCCTGACCACGCGTCAGTGCCACCCGGGGGACGCCGTACGTGTTCATCAGAGCGCCGGACCAGCGCTGCTGGAGCTCCGGGGTTCCGGTCATGAGGCAACTCCCTCGGTAGGTGAAGTAGGGCCGGGCGTGACCATCGTGCCGATGCCCTCGCCGGTGAACAGTTCGAGCAGAACGGAATGGGCGACACGGCCGTCGATGACGTGCGCGGTGGGCACACCGCCGCGGACCGCGCGCAGGCAGGCCTCCATCTTGGGCACCATGCCGGCGTCGAGGCTGGGCAGCAGTTGCGCGAGCGCGTCCACGTCGATCTCGGTGGCCAGCGAATCGCGATCCGGCCAGTTCGTGTACAGCCCTTCGACATCCGTGAGGACCACGAGCTTCTCGGCGCCGATGGCCTCGGCGAGCGCGGCGGCGGCGGTGTCCGCGTTGATGTTGTGCACCACACCGTCCGAGTCGGGGGCGATGGTGGACACCACGGGAATTCGGCCCGCACGGATCAGATCCAGGACGGCCTCCGGGTTCACCGTCGTGACGTCGCCGACGAGACCGATGTCGGTCGGCTTGCCCTCGACCATCACGGTGCGCTTGGTGGCGGTGAACAGGTGCGCGTCCTCACCGGAGATGCCGACGGCATACGGTCCGTGCGCGTTGATCAGTCCGACCAGTTCGCGGCCGACCTGACCGAACAGCACCATTCGGACGACGTCCATCACCTCGGGGGTGGTGACGCGGAACCCGCCCTTGAATTCGCCTGTCATGCCGAGCTTTCCGAGCATGGCATTGATCTGGGGGCCGCCGCCGTGCACGACGACCGGCTGAATTCCGACCGTCCGCAGGAACGCCATGTCGGCCGCGAACGCCGTCTTCAGCGCGTCGTCGACCATGGCGTTGCCGCCGTACTTCACGACGACGACCTTGTCACGGAACTGCTGCAGCCACGGCAGAGCCTCCGCCAGGACGTGCGCCTTCTGGTGATCGGTGATGCCGCTGAGTGCCTCGCTGATCGCTGTCATGACGAATACGCCGAGTTCTCTTCGACATACGCGTGCGACAGGTCGGTGGTCCGGATGGTCACGGCGTGCTCGCCCAGACCGAGATCGATGTCCAGGGAAATGTCGATGTCGCTCAGGTCCACGTCCCGCGCACCCGGTGCGCCCACGCCGTCGATGCAGACGGGAGCGCCGTTGAACGACACCGAGATCGTGTCGGGGTCCAGTTCGATCGGCGCGATGCCGATGGCGGCGAGCACCCGGCCCCAATTGGGGTCGGATCCGAACAGCGCCGTCTTGACGAGGCTGTCCCGCGCCACCGTCCGGGCGCCGATCAGGGCGTCCTCCTCGCTGACCGCGCCGCGGACCGTGATCCGCACCCGCTTGGTGACGCCCTCCGCGTCGGCCATCATCTGATCGGCCAGATCGTCGCAAACGGCCGTCACGGCCGCATTCAGTTCTTCCTGGGTCGGTGTCACGTTGCTCGCACCGGACGCCAGCAGCAGCACCGTGTCGTTGGTCGACGTGGCACCGTCGACGTCCAGCCGATCGAACGTCACCCGGGTGGCCGCCCGCAGCGCGGCGTCGAGTTGCGCCGCGGTCGCGACGGCGTCGGTCGTGACCACGCACAGCATCGTCGCCAGCGCGGGGGCCAGCATGCCTGCGCCCTTCGCCATACCACCCACGTTCCACTTGTCCGCATGGTGCAGGGCGGCCTGCTTCGGCACCGTGTCGGTGGTCATGATCGCGTACGCGGCGTCGGTGCCACCCGAGATTCCCCCGGCGAGTTCGTGCACGGCCTCCGTGACCCCGGCCAGAACCTTGTCCATCGGCAGGCGGTCGCCGATCAGACCCGTGGAACACACCGCGACCTCGACGGCGCCGGTCTCGGTTCCCCAGTTGCTCAGCGCGGACGCCACTTCCTCGGCCGTCTTGTGCGCGTCCTGGAACCCGCCCGCACCCGTGCACGCGTTGGCCCCACCGGAATTGAGCACGACGGCGCGCAGCCTGCCCGTGGTGAGCACCTGCTGCGACCACAGCACCGGGGCGGCCTTCACCTTGTTCGCGGTGAAGACGCCGGCCGCTGCGAGCTCGGGTCCCTCGTTGACGACGAGAGCCAGGTCGGCGTTGCCGCTCGCCTTGATACCCGCCTTGATCCCGGCCGCGCGGAACCCCGCGGGCCCCGACACTCCCTGTGTTCGGACCAGCGTGCCGCCGGCGACCTCCCGGGTCGGGTGCGGATCGATCGTGCTGTCACTGCTCACGGGGCAACTCCCACTGTCGAGAGACCGGCGGTCTCGGGTAGTCCAAGCGCAAGATTCATCGATTGCACCGCTCCGCCGGCGGTGCCCTTCGCAAGGTTGTCGATCACCGCGACCACGACGATCTGACCGGCGTCGGCGTCGACCGTCACGGCGATCTGGACCGCGTTCGATCCGACGACGGCACCGGTCTGCGGCAACACACCCTGGGGCAGGACGTGCACGAACGGCTCGTCCGCGTAGGCCTTTTCGTAGATCGCGCGCACCTCGTCCTCGGACGCCGTGGTGGCCGCGGTGCACGTGGCGAGGATGCCGCGCGGCATCGGCGCCAGCACGGGGGTGAACGACACGGTGACGCGCTCACCGGCGAGTTCGGAAAGGTTCTGGATGATCTCCGGGGTGTGGCGGTGCACGCCACCGACACCGTAGGCACGGACCGAACCCATCACCTCCGAGCCGAGCAGATCGGCCTTGGGTGCGCGGCCCGCGCCGGAGGCACCGGTGACGGCGACGATCGTGACTCGCGGTTCGACGACACCCGCCGCGACCGCGGGGGCCATCGCCAGACTCGACACCGTCGGGAAGCACCCGGGGACGGCGATGCGTGTGGCGCCGACGAGTTTCTCGCGGGCACCCGGCAGTTCCGGAAGTCCGTACGGCCAGCTACCTGCGTGCGGGCTCTTGTAGTACCGCTCCCAGTCCTCGGCGTTCGTCAGCCGGAAGTCGGCGCCGCAGTCGATGATGACCGTGGACTCGGGCAGCGCCTTCGCGTACTGCGCCGAATTGCCGTGCGGCAGACCGAGAAACACCACGTCGTGGCCGGCGAGCGTCTCGACGGTGGTGTCCTCGAGCACTCGGTCGGCGAGAGGAAGCAGGTGCGGATGGTGCGAGCCCAGAGTCGATCCGGCATTGCCGCCGGCAGTGAGCGCGCCGATGACGAGCGAACCGTCCGCGTACGACGGGTGCCCCAGCAGCAGACGCAGCACTTCGCCACCGGCGTATCCGCTCGCGCCGGCGACGGCAATCCTGATCGGTTTTCCCGCGTGCTCAGTCATACGATTGATTATGCATCATCATGCAAGCTAATACACACCGCGGTCTCTCGACGGGACGGAATGCGTGGTCACTGCTTGCCGAGCGACCGCCGAATCTCGTCGAGCTTGGCCTTTCCCGCCTTCTCCCGCTTCTCCCACGCCTCGTCCAACGACTGCCCCGACGGGCTGTCGTGCGCGAGTTCGGAGGAGCCCACCGCCGTCCCGAACCGTCCCTCGATCCGCTCACGCACGCGGTCGAACGTCGGGACCCCGCCCGGCGTGTAGTCCGGCTCGGGCACAGCGGGCGCGATGTGGGGCACGATCTCCGCGGTCACCGGATCCTCCGCCGGAATCGTCGCGCCCACGTCCACCGCCGCGAGGAGCGCCCCGAGGCCCGGACGACCCGCGGCCACCGCGCGCACCACCTCGAGGAACTCGGCGTCGGTCAACTGACTCGCCGCCGCCACGACGTCGCGCACTTGGGTCATCGCACTGCTCCTCACCGCCTCGGGCCCCTCAACCCAGGCTACGGGTCAGCTGCGTAGTTCGGCACCCACAGCAGCGGACGCCGCAGCCACCGCGGCGTCGCGGGCGGCGCTCGCCTCGTCCTCGGTCAGGGTGCGGTCGACGCCGCGGAATCGCAGCGCGAACGCCAGCGACTTCCGGCCCTCCCCGACCTGCTCACCTTCGAATACGTCGAACAGCCGGATGTCCTCGAGAAGCTCTCCTCCACCCGACCGCAGGGCCGCCTGGACCTCGGCGGCGGGTACCGCCGTGTCGACCACGACCGCCACGTCCTGAAGGACCGCCGGGAAGGGCGAGACCTTCGGCGCGGGCAGATTCTCGACCAGGGGCAGGGCGTCCAGATCGATCTCCACGGCACTCGTCCGCGGGGGCAGCCCGGCGCGCTCGAGCACGGCGGGATGCAACTCGCCCGCGTGGCCGACGACGACACCGTTCACGAGCAGCTCCGCGCCGCGGCCCGGGTGCCACGGCAGGTACTGCGTCGACCGGAACTCCACCTCGACACCGACCGCGGCAGCGACCGTCCGGGCCGCCGCGAACGCGTCGGTGGCATCGGCTGCGCGTCCCGCGCCCCACGGGCCGCTCGGCTCACGCTGCCCCGTGAGCACCACCGCCACGTGCACCGGCTGGTCCGGCAACGACTGCAGCAGCGCCGTGATCTGTTCGTCGGTCGGGCGACGATCCACCGGCAGCGCCTCGACCGGCTTGGTGTCGGCGCCGGGCAGCACGACCTGCGCGATGCCGAACAGCGACAGGTCGCGCTGACCGCGGGAGACGTTGCGGGCGAGAACCTCGAGAAGTCCGGGCAGCAACGTGGTGGCCAGTTCCGGCCGATCCGATTCGAGCGGGTTCAGCACGGTACTGGTGTTCCTGCGCGGATCCTCGGGGTCCAGGCCCCACGTGTCGAAGATCCCGGGGGGCAGGAAGACGGGGGGAAGGATCTCGACGTATCCCGCGAACGCCAGGGCACGGCCGACGGCGCGCTTGCGGCGCTGCGCAGGAGTCAACCCACGGCCCGCGGGGGCTGCGGGCAGCACCGACGGAATCTTCTCGAGCCCCTCGAGGCGCAGAACTTCCTCCACCAGGTCGGCGGGCTGCACCAGGTCGGGCCGCCACGACGGCGGGCCGGCGACGAGCTGACCGTGTCCGCTGTCGCTGACCCCGACCTCGACGTTGCAGCCGATCTGCGTCAGCCGGCGCGCAGCGGTGCCGTTGGGGTAGTCGACGCCCGCCACGCGGTCGGGGAGGTCGATGTCCATGTGGATGGGCTCGTGCGGGGTGACCTCACCGATGTCGGTGAGCGCCGGCTCTACCCGCCCGCCGGCGATGTCGACGAGCAGCGCCGCCGCCCGGTCCAGTGCCGCGACGGGGATCTCGGGGTCGACCACCCGCTCGAAACGCTTACTGGCCTCGCTGGTCAGCTTGTGCCTGCGCGCGGTCTTGAACACCGCGAGCGGATCCCACGTCGCCGCCTCGAGCAGGATGTCGGTGGTTTCCGACCCGACCTCGGTGGACGCGCCACCCATGATCCCGGCCAGCGACACGACGCCCGAATCGTCGGCGATCACGACGTCCTCGGGGTCGAGGACGCGCTCGATCTCATCGAGAGTGGTCACCTTCTCCCCCGCCACCGCGCGGCGCACGACGAGTTCACCGCTGATCTTCGCGGCATCGAACGCGTGCAACGGCTGGCCCAGTTCGAGCAGAACGTAATTGGTGACGTCGACGGCAGGCGAGATCGGGCGGACCCCCGACAGCAGCAGCCGACGCTGCAGCCACCACGGGCTGACCGCCTTCGGATCGATACCCGTCACGCGGCGGGCTGCGAAACGCGTCGCCTTCGACTCCGGCTCGACGCGGATCGGCCAGGCCTCCCCCTCCGCCGGGTACGGCGCCACCGACGCCGGGTCGGCGAAGTCCAGGTCGAACCCGCACGCCAGTTCACGGGTGAGCCCGCGGACGGAGAAGCAGTAGCCGCGGTCCGGGGTGATGTTGAGTTCGATGACCGTGTCGTTCAGGCCCATCAACTCGTTGGCGTCCGCACCGGGGAGCGCGGTGCCCGGCTCGAGGACGAGGATGCCCGAATGGTCCTTGCCGATGCCGAGTTCGGCCACCGAACAGATCATCCCGTCGGAGACCTGCCCGTACGTCTTGCGGGACGCGATGGCGAAACCACCGGGAAGCACTGCGCCGGGGAGTGCGACCACCACGAGGTCGCCCTCGGCGAAGTTCCGGGCGCCGCACACGATGCCCTGCGGCTCGGCCGCCCCCACATCAACCTTGCAGAAGCGGATCGGCTTCTTGAACTCGGTGAGCTCGGTGATCTCGAGAACCTTGCCGACCACGAGGGGGCCGTCGACGGGTTCGAGCCGGTCGACTTCCTCGACCTCGAGCCCGACCCGGACGAAACCTGCGTCGAGTTCCTCGGCGGTGACGTCCCAGTCCGGGGTGGCACGCTGCAGGATCTCGGTCAGCCAGGATTGCGCTACTCGCACGTCTGCTCAGCTCTCTCGTTCGTGAAGATGTCGTGACTGTGGTGGGCGGGATTCGGGTGACGCGGGGTCAGCCCTTGACACCGAAGGGCAGCGTGAACCGCACGTCGCCCTCGACGATGTCGCGCATGTCCGGGATCCCGTTCCGGAACTGCAGTGTGCGCTCGAGCCCCATACCGAACGCGAACCCGGTGTATACGTCGGGGTCGATTCCGGAGGCGCGCAGCACATTCGGGTTGACCATTCCGCAGCCGCCCCACTCGACCCAGCCCGCGCCGCCCTTCTTGTTCGGGAACCAGACGTCCACCTCGGCGGACGGTTCCGTGAACGGAAAGTAGTTCGGGCGCATCCGGGTACGGGTCTCGGGACCGAACAGTGCGCGGGCGAACGCGTCGAGCGTGCCGCGCAGGTGGGCCATGGTGAGGCCCTTGTCGACGGCGAGACCCTCCACCTGGGAGAAGACCGGGGTGTGGGTGGCGTCGAGTTCGTCGGTGCGGAACGTCCGCCCGGGGCACACCACGTAGATCGGCACCTCGCGCGAGAGCATGGTGCGCACCTGTACCGGCGACGTGTGCGTGCGAAGTACCTGGCGCGAGCCCTCCGGTGCGATGTGGAACGTGTCCTGCATCGTCCGCGCGGGGTGATCGGGCAGGAAGTTGAGGGCATCGAAGTTGAAGTGCTCGGTCTCCACCTCCGGGCCCTCGGCGACCTCCCAGCCCATCGCGACGAACACGTCCTCGACCTGCTCGGAGATGATGCTGATCGGGTGGCGGGCGCCCACCGGCTGACGCTGCGACGGCAGGGTCACGTCGATGGACTCGGCCACGAGGACGGCCGCGTCGCGCTCGGCGAGCAGGACGGCGCGGCGTTCGTCGAACGCCGCACTGATCCGGGTGCGGGCGACGTTCACGCGCTTGCCTGCGTCGGCCTTCTCCTTGCCCGGGAGGGCTCCGAGTCCGCGGCGGGCTAGGGCGATCGGCGACTTGTCGCCCATGTGCTCGACCTTGGCCTTCGCCAGGTCGTCGAGATCCGCCACCGACGCGAACGCCTTTTCTGCGCTCTCCGCTGCCGCAGTCAGAGCGTCTTCGGTGAGCGCACTCGCATCGACCGCGCCGCCTTCGACGCCCGTGGAGGCAGCGCCCTCTTTTTTAGCCACGACCGGTGCCACTCCTTAAGTTCTTTCAGTCAACACTCTCGACGAAACCGAAACAGCTCGCCGTCAAATCCTATGCGATCCCATTTTCGCCGGTTCAGCTGTCGGTTCGCTTGCGGTTCTGGACCCGCGCGCTCGAATACAGGCAGATCGACGCCGCGGTCGCCAGGTTGAGGCTCTCGGCTCGACCGTGGATCGGAATCCGCACCCGGTGATCGGCTCGCGCCGAGGTGGCCGCGTCGAGGCCGTGGGCCTCGTTGCCGAACAACCACGCCGTGGGGCGGGCCAGCAGTTCGTCGGCGTCGTCCAGATCGACCTCGCCGTCGGCCGCCGTGGCGAGCAACTGAATTCCCGCCGCGCTGATGCTGTCGAGTACCGCCGCGGTGTCCCGCTCACGCACCACCGGAAGGTGGAACAGGCTTCCGGCGGACGCCCGGACGCATTTGCCGTTGTGCGGGTCGACGCTGTCGCCCGCGAGAATGGCCGCGTCCGCGCCCACCGCGTCCGCGACCCGGATGACGGTGCCCGCGTTACCGGGCTCCGCGACCGCGACCGGAACCGCGAGCAGACGGGTTCCGGGGCCGATCGCCTCCGCCAGCGGAACGTCGAGGAGATCGCACACCGCGACGAGACCCGGCGGGGTCACCGTGTCGCTGAGCGCTCGGACCGCGCGGTCCGTCACCAGCGACGTCCGCACACCCGCGGTGTGTGCCCGGTCGATCAGCCTCGCGTACCGCTGCTCGGCGTCCTCGGTGTAGAAGAGATCGTGCACGGGACGGGTGTCGAGTGCCTCGCCGACGGAGTTCTCGCCCTCCACCAGGAAGCGCCCGACCTTGCGGCGTTCCGCGGTGCGCAGCAGCTTGACAGCAGAAACGACCCGTGGGGTGCGCTCGGTGAGCGGGTCCACGGGTCGTTTCCGAGGCTCTGAAGGCCGGGGCTCTGAAGGCCGGGGTGCTGCGAGACTCAGGCCGCTTCTCCGGCCGGAGCGTTCACGTCTGCCGGGAGCGCCGCCTTGGCGAGGGCCACGAGGCCGGCGAATGCCGCCGCGTCGGACACGGCCAGCTCGGCGAGGTTCTTGCGGTCGACCTCGATCTCGGCCAGACGCAGACCCTGGATCAGGCGGTTGTACGTGATGTCGTTCGCCCGTGCAGCAGCGTTGATACGCGTGATCCACAGCTTGCGGAAGTCGCCCTTGCGTGCGCGGCGGTCACGGTAGGCGTAGGTCAGCGAGTGGAGCTGCTGTTCCTTCGCCTTGCGGTACAGGCGCGAGCGCTGTCCGCGGTAGCCGCTGGAGGCTTCGAGAATCGAACGACGCTTCTTCTGGGCGTTTACCGCCCTCTTTACGCGTGCCACTGAAAAATCCTGTCAATCTTGGGGCGGTGAGCTGCCCCGGGTGGTCAGTAAAAGGGTGTCGACTCAGATGTCGAGCAGGCGCTTGATGCGAGGAGTGTCAGCCTTGCTGACGACAGCCACGCCATCGAGGCGACGGGTCACCTTCGTGGCCTTGTGCTCGAGCAGGTGGCGGCGACCGGCCTTCTGGCGCAGGATCTTTCCGCTGCCGGACACCTTGAATCGCTTCGCGGTGCCGCTGTGGGTCTTCGACTTGGGCATGGAGTCCTCAGTTCTCTGTATCCGGATCGTGATCCGGGTCGTGCTGGTGGAGTCGGACTAGCTGGTCGGCGCTTCGCCGGGCGCACTGTCGCCCGCCTGCTCCGCAGGTGCCGCCGGAGCCTGTGCCGGTGCGGCCGGCGCGGGAGTTGCCCGCTGCGCCGGCGGCGCAGCGGCGCTTTCCTGCGCTTTCACCCGGGTCTTCGCGCCCTTGTGCGGAGCGAGCACCATCGTCATGTTTCGACCGTCCTGCTTGGCGGACGTCTCCACGAACCCGAGATCCGCGACGTCTGCACCGAGACGCTGCAGCAGCCGGAATCCGAGCTCCGGACGCGACTGCTCACGTCCGCGGAACATGATCGTGACCTTGACCTTGGATCCGGCTTCGAGGAAGCGCACGACGTTCCGCTTCTTCGTCTCGTAGTCGTGATCGTCGATCTTGGGGCGGAGCTTCTGCTCCTTGATGACCGTGAGCTGCTGGTTCTTGCGCGACTCACGCGCCTTCTGCGCGGCCTCGTACTTGAACTTGCCGTAGTCCATGATCTTGCAGACCGGCGGGCGAGCGTCGGGGGCCACCTCGACCAGGTCGAGATCGGCCTCGAGGGCCAAGCGGAGTGCATCTTCAACACGCACGATGCCAACCTGTTCACCTCCGGGTCCGACGAGGCGGACCTCGGGAACTCGGATGCGATCGTTGATGCGGGTCTCAGTGCTGATGGGGCCTCCTAGGTTGAACGGTCTTGTCTCGAGACCGCCAGCAGCCCGTACGCCCGGATTCCCAACAAAAAAGCCCCGCGGCGGTGAATGACTCTCACCATGCGGGGCCCGATGTCGACCGATCAGACGAACTCACGGCTCACGCCGATCCCTCATCTCCTCACATTCGAGGAACTCGAACCCGAGTAACCTCGGACCGAGCGACCGGACCACTGAACTGCAGTTTTACCTGCCGCGCAGAGGTGGGAGTCGGACTCCACTTGCTGCCCCCGACAAATCCGAAGGCGGTCGTTGCGTCAAGAGTAACATTTGCGCACGTCGTGAGCTAATCGATACCGGGACGTTGCGCCACAGGGCCCTGGTGGAATCCTCTAAGGCATGACGGACAACATCGATGACACCCCGAACGACGGCACCCCGACCGGCGGTGACCAGAATACCGACGTCCGGGAACTGGCCGACGTCCCCTCGGTCGAGGTCATCAGCCGCGCCGCGGTCATGCTCATGAGTTCGGCAGCCGAGAAACTCGGCCTGTCCGACGCCGACCCCGACGCCAGCCCCCACCGCGACCTCGACGAGGCCCGCCGGGTCATCACCGCCCTCGCCGGCCTGGTGACCGCGTCCATCGAGTACCTCGGACCGCACGCGGGACCGATCCGCGAAGGCCTCCAGGCGCTGCAGCGCGCGTTCCGTGAAGCGTCCTCGCACCCGGACGAGCCGGGCAAGGGTCCGGGCGAGAAGTACACCGGCCCCGTGTACTGAATGGCGAGCCGCAACAAGACCGCGCGGACGCCTGCCGGCGTCGACGAGTTCCTCGGCACGATCGCCGACCCGGTCAAGCGCGCCGACAGCGCACGACTGGTGGAGTTGCTCACCGCCGCGAGCGGAGAGCCCGCCGCGATGTGGGGCACGAGCATCGTCGGGTTCGGCTCCCGCCACTACAGGTATGCCAGCGGACACGAGGGCGATACTGCACTGATCGGCTTCTCGCCCCGGGCCGCGGCGCTCACCCTGTACCTCTCGCTCGACTTCGCCGAGCACGAGGCCGAACTCGCCGCACTCGGTAAGCACACACTCGGCAAGGGCTGCCTCTACGTCAAGAGGCTCGCCGATGTCGACGAGTCGGTTCTCGTCTCGTTGCTGAACCGGTCCGTGGCAGCCGCCCGCGCGCTCTGATCGAATTCACTGTTCGAACACGCTGCGCGCATCGGCGGGCGGTTCGCCGAAGAGGCTCGGATCGCGTGGGACGAACGACCGGCCGGTGAGGGTGGCGTCGGACACCCGGTCCAGCCGGAACCACCGCACACCCGCCCGGCTCAGGCACCACGCGACGAGGAACCACGATCCCCTGGTGTGAGCGAGGAGGTGCGGTTCGACGACGCGTTCGGTGCGCTCGCCGTCCCGGTCCACATATCGGAGCGACACCATCAGTTCGCGCTGCAATCCGTCTTCGACGACGCGGCGGATGCGTGGTTCCGCGCCCGCCGTGTCGGCATCGCGGCGGATCCACACCTTCACACCGAGTCGCTCCACCCGCTCCCGCGACTCGGCATCCATCACGTCGAGCAGCTTGGCCAGCGCGGCGCGGCCGTCGGTCGCGAACGGAGCATCGCGAAACGCCGTCAGGGCCAGTGCCACCGAAACCGCTTGAGCGGGAGTGAAATTCACAGGCGGCAACGTGCCGCTCCCGATGATCCCGTATCCCCCACCCGGCCCGGCAGTGGCCCGGATCGGGGCGCCCGAGGACTGCAGCACGGCGACGTCCCGCTTGATCGTCCGGGCGGTCACCTCGAACTGCGCCGCCAACTGCTCCGCGGTCCGGCCCCGGTCCCCCGCGCGGCGTAGTTCTTCCGTCAGGGCGTGGAGGCGGGCTGGACGGTCCATGAGGGCAGTCTGCCGAACGACCGCCGCAAAGTCCCGATTCTCGCCGACCGATTCCGTTATACGACTGTGACACATACGGTGACACGCAGATGTCACCGTTACGGGTTCACTCTTGTCCCATGACCCAGACAAGCGAATCACACGACAGCACAGGCACTCACATCATCCTGGCTCCCGGATTCTGGCTCGGCGCATGGGCCTGGGAGGCAGTGGCTTCCGACCTGGTCCGGCGAGGACATCACGTCACCGCGGTGACCTTGCCCGGACTTCACTCCGCGGACAGCGATCGCGCCGGCATCCGACTGGACGATCACATCTCCGCCATCGCGGACGTCGTCGCGAACACACCGTCGTCGGAGCGGGTTGTGCTCGTCGCGCACAGCGGTGCGGGACCGGTGGCCTACGCTGCGAGCGATCGGGTGCCCGACCGACTGGCCCACATCGTCTACGTCGACTCGGGACCATTGCAGAACGGCACCGCACTTCGTGACGATCTCGATGCTTCGGTCACCGAGATCCCGCTCCCGTCGTGGTCCGAACTCGAGGCCGAGGGCAGCAGTCTCGACGGACTCGACGACGTCGCGCTCGAGACGTTCCGCAGCCGCGCGGTGCCGGAACCGGCCGGTCCCGCGAGGGACAGGCTCGAACTCCGCGACAGCGGCCGTCTGGACGTGCCGACCACGGTGATCTGCACCAGTTTCCCGTCGGAGGTCATCCAGCAGATGGCCGGCGCGGGCCATCCGATGGCCGCCGAACTCGCGCAGATCGCGAAGGTCGACTACGTCGATCTGCCGACCGGCCACTGGCCGATGTGGTCGCGGCCCGCAGACCTCGCGACCGCGATCGACACGGCCGCGAGGGACTGACCGAACTCAGCCGACTGCTGCGGCCTTCTTCGGCGCGCGCTTGCGCGGCGTCGCCGTGGCGGCCGCGGCAGTCTTCTTCGCCGACGCAGACTTCCGCGTCGACGACGACTTGGCCGCCTTCGACTTCGCCGCGGCGGGCGGCGCCGGCGCTTCGAGGACGTTTTCGAGGAACCGACCCGTGTAACTCTCCGGAACCTGTGCCACCTCCTCCGGGGTGCCCTGCGCGACGACGGTGCCGCCGCCGGACCCGCCCTCGGGCCCCATGTCGATCACCCAGTCGGACGTCTTGATCACGTCGAGGTTGTGCTCGATCACGATCACCGTGTTGCCCTTGTCGACCAACCCGTTGACGACCCCCAGCAGCTTGCGGATGTCCTCGAAGTGCAGACCCGTGGTGGGCTCGTCGAGGATGTACACCGTGCGGCCCGTCGAACGTTTCTGCAGTTCGGCGGCGAGTTTCACGCGCTGCGCCTCACCACCGGACAGCGTGGGCGCGGGCTGACCGAGCCGCACGTACCCGAGACCGACCTCGACCAGGGTCTTGAGGTAGCGGTGGATCGAGGTGATGGGCTCGAAGAACTCCGCGGCCTCCTCGATCGGCATGTCCAGGACCTCGGCGATGGTCTTGCCCTTGTAGTGGACCTCGAGCGTCTCGCGGTTGTACCGGGCGCCGTGGCAGACCTCGCACGGCACGTACACGTCGGGCAGGAAGTTCATCTCGATCTTCAACGTGCCGTCTCCGGAGCAGGCCTCGCAGCGGCCGCCCTTGACGTTGAACGAGAACCGGCCCGGCTGGTAGCCGCGCACCTTCGACTCGGTGGTGGCGGCGAACAGGGTCCGGATCTTGTCGAACACCCCGGTGTAGGTGGCCGCGTTGGACCGCGGGGTGCGGCCGATCGGCGACTGGTCGACCTGGACGAGCTTGTCCAGCTGGTCGAGCCCGTTGATGCGGGTGTGCCTGCCCGGCACCTGGCGGGCGCCGTTGAGCTTGTTCGCCATCACGGTCGCGAGGATGTCGTTGACGAGCGTCGACTTACCGGACCCGGACACACCGGTGACCGAGGTGAGCACGCCCAGCGGGAAGCTGACGTCGATGCCTCCGAGGTTGTGTTCGCGCGCACCGATGACCGTGACCTGCCGTTTGCGGTCGACCGGCCGGCGGATGGCCGGAATCTCGATGTGACTGCGGCCCGACAGGTACGCGCCGGTGAGGGATTCCTCGCAGTCGAGCAGTTCCTCGTACGGCCCGCTGTGGACGACCTTGCCTCCGTGCTCGCCTGCGAGCGGTCCGATGTCGACCACCCAGTCGGACGTGCGGATGGTGTCTTCGTCGTGTTCGACCACGATGAGCGTGTTCCCGAGGTCGCGCAGGCGCGTCAGGGTCTCGATGAGACGCCGGTTGTCGCGCTGATGCAGACCGATCGAGGGCTCGTCGAGCACGTACAGGACGCCCACCAGGCCCGAGCCGATCTGGGTGGCGAGGCGGATACGCTGCGCCTCACCACCGGACAAGGTGCCGGCGGCGCGGGCGAGCGACAGGTATTCGAGGCCGACGTCGAGCAGGAAGCCGAGACGTGCCTGGACCTCCTTGAGCACCTGGCCGGCGATGGCCTCCTCGCGGCTGCCCAGCGTGAGGCTGTTCAGGAAGTCGGCGCAATCGGAGATCGAGAGTTCGCAGACCTCGGCGATCGACTTCATGCCGAACTTTTCGCTCGCGATCGTGACCGACAGGATCTCGGGGCGCAGCCGCGCACCACCACACGCGGGACAGGGGGTGTCACGCATGTAGCCGTCGTAGCGTTCCTTCATCTGGTCCGACTCGGTCTGCTCGAGGCGGCGGTGCAGGAACGGCATGACGCCCTCGAACTCGGCGTAGTAGGAACGAGTACGCCCGTACCGGTTCTTGTACCGGACGTGGACCTGTTCCTCACTGCCCTCGAGGATCGCGCGGCGTGCCTTCGCGGGCAGCTTGTTCCACGGCGTCTTCATGTCGAAGCCGAGAATGTCGCCGAGACCGGACAGCAGGCGGCCGAAGTATTCGGAACTCTGCCCCATCGACCACGGCGCGATGGCTCCGTCCTCGAGGGACAGCTCGGGGTCGGGGACAACGAGGTCGGGGTCGACCTCCTTACGGATTCCGAGACCGGTGCACTCGGGGCAGGCACCGTACGGGGAGTTGAACGAGAACGACCGCGGTTCGAGGTCGTCGATGGAGAGCGCGTGGCCGTTCGGACACGCCAGCTTCTCCGAGAATCGGCGTTCCCGGTCTGCGGCGTTCTCTTCGCGGTCGACGAAGTCGAGGACGACGATGCCCTCCGCCAACCGCAGCGCGGTCTCGACGGAATCGGTGAGTCGCTGCTTGGAGCTGGCCTTGACGGTGAGGCGGTCGACGACGACCTCGATGTCGTGCTTCTCCTGCTTCTTGAGCTTGGGCGGATCGGAGAGCGGATGCACCACGCCGTCGACTCGCACACGCGAATAGCCCTGCATGTTGAGCTGGTCGAACAGGTCGACGAATTCACCCTTGCGGGTCCGCACGACGGGAGCGAGCACCTGGAAGCGGGTGCCTTCCTCCATGTCGAGGACCTGGTCGACGATCTGCTGCGGCGTCTGCCGCGCGATCTGCTCGCCACACACCGGGCAGTGGGCGGTGCCCGCCCGGGCGTACAGCAGACGGAGGTAGTCGTATACCTCCGTGATGGTGCCGACCGTCGACCGCGGGTTGCGGTTGGTCGACTTCTGGTCGATGGACACCGCCGGCGACAGACCTTCGATGAAGTCGACGTCGGGCTTGTCCATCTGGCCGAGGAATTGGCGCGCGTACGCCGACAGCGACTCGACGTAACGTCGCTGGCCCTCGGCGAAGATCGTGTCGAATGCCAGACTCGACTTGCCCGAGCCCGACAGCCCGGTGAACACGATCAGGCTGTCGCGGGGCAGATCGAGATCGACCCCTCGCAGATTGTGCTCACGGGCACCCCGCACGATAAGGCGATCCGCCACTCCAAGTCCCTTCATTGTTCGACAGCCGAGGGCGCGCATGAACGCTGAGCCCTCTGGCCGTGCCATGGTAAGCCGGGGCACCGACAGGTTCTGTGGGACGGATGGCCGCCCTGCCACTCACCTGCCTGTATTCGACGGTAGCCTCCCCATCATGACCGAGCAGCCCATGGTGATAGAAGACTCGTACACCGGCCACGTCTCCCCCGGTTCGGCGCCGCAGCGCCGGACGGTTCCGGGAGCCACGATCACGAAGATGTCCGTCGGCCCCATGGACAACAACGTGTACCTGGTCGTCTGTTCCGCAACCGGAAAATCCGTCCTCATCGACGCCGCCAACGAGGCGGACCGCGTCAACCAACTGATCACCGAACACGCTCCGTCCCTCGAGCTGATCGTCACCACCCACCAGCACGGCGACCACTGGCTGGCACTCGAGGACGTCGCGACCGCTACCCGCGTGGAGACCGCCGCGCATCCACTCGACGCCGACGCTCTGCCCGTCCGGCCCGACCGTCTCCTCGAAGACGGTGACACGGTCACCGTCGGCGACGTCACCCTCGACGTGATCCATCTCGCAGGCCACACCCCCGGCTCCGTCGCCCTCGCGCTCACCGAGGCCGGCGGCACACGCGTCCACCTCTTCACCGGCGACTCCCTCTTTCCCGGCGGGGTGGGCAAGACCGCCGACGAAGGCAAGTTCGCATCACTGCTCACCGACGTCGAAACCAAGGTCTTCGACCGCTACGGCGACGACACGGTCGTCTATCCCGGCCACGGTGACGACACCACCCTCGGCGCCGAGCGCCCCCACCTCGGGAAGTGGCGCGAGCGCGGCTGGTGAACCGCACCCGATCGCCGATTGCGCGCCGAACGGTCCGCGATTGGCGATCGGCCTCCCTGGGTACTGGTGAATGGGCAGCCCGTCGGTGCGGCAACAGTCGTACGCCGACGACTGCCCAGAACTCTCGTTAGTGTGAGACGGGAGAACTAGAGATTGGGAGGCCAGGAATGCTTGTCCGTCGTATCGCTCGCCCACTGCTGTCCGCAGTCTTCATCAGCGGAGGGATCGATGCACTTCGAAATCCGGCGCAGAGAGCACAGGCCGCCGCACCACTGATCGACAAGTCCACCGAGGCGCTTCCCGGGTCCGTCACGCAGAAGATTCCGTCCGACCCGGAGACGTTGATCAAGATCAATGCCGCCGTGCAGATCGGCGGCGGAGTGCTCCTCGCCACCGGGAAGGCGCCGCGACTCGCATCGCTCGCGCTCGCCGGCAGCCTCGTGCCCACTACCCTTGCGGGGCACGACTTCTGGAACGAGACCGACCCGGCGAAGAAGGCAGCTCAGCGCACTCAGTTCCTCAAGAACGTCAGCCTGCTCGGCGGGCTGCTGATCGCCGCCGTCGACACCGAGGGCAAGCCGTCCCTCGGCTGGCGTGGACGCCGCGCCGCCCGGCACGCCCAGGAGGCCGTGGCCGCAGCTCTGCCGATCGGGTCAGGTCACGACCACCACGGCCCCGAGCTCGGGGAGGCATTGGCCGCGGCGTCGGAGCGTGCACGCATCCTCTCCGGTGAGGCCGCCGAGCGCGGATCCGGTCTCCTCGAGATCGCGAAAGATCGTGGCGCCGAATTCGCGAAGGTCGCGGCGGATCGCGGCCCCGAGTGGGCGGACGTCGCGAAGGAACACGGCACCGAGTGGGCCGAGGTCGCCAAGGAACACGGCACCGAGTGGGCCGAGGTCGCCAAGGAGCGCGGCGCGGAACTCGTCGAACTGGCGAAGGAGCGCGGCGCGGAACTCGTCGACGTCGCGAAGGAACGCGGCCCGGAGTTGGCCGAGGTCGCCCGTGAGAAGGGCGAGGAATGGGCCGGCACCGCCGCGGAACGCGGCGAGGTGCTGAGCAAGCGGGCCCGCAAGCAGGCGGAAGCCGCGCTCGAGAAGGCCCGAGCGAAGCGGGACGAACTGTCCCACTGACCCGAGGCGCGGCGCAGGCAGACGCCGGATAATCGATCTGATCGGCCCCGGAGATCGCCCCTGACCTGCAATGTCAGCGGGCCGTCTCCGGGGCCGACTAGACTGTCCAGGCACTTTTGCAGCCGGTCCGGTTGCAGCCGAACCAGTCAAGGAGACCTCTTGCCCGACGAGGACACGTCACGCGACGAGCGCGAGCTCGAGCAGCAGTACGTGACGATGCTCTACACCCGACTGGACGGCCTTCGCCAGTACGCGGCGAACCGGCTGAGCCGTGTACTGCTCGAAACCGGCGGGACCCCGCAGGCCCGCAGCGAGCGGGAGTCGTTCAACCAGCTCTACACCGAAGACCTCGCCAAGTACGACGCCGCCGAGAACGGACTGTGCTTCGGGCGCATCGATCTCGACGGCGAGCACCGCTACATCGGCCGACTCGGCATCCTCGACGAGGAGAACGACTACGAGACGATGCTCCTCGATTGGCGTGCACCCCTTGCCCGCCCGTTCTACCTTGCCACCCCCGCCGCCCCCGACGGCGTCTCCCGTCGGCGGCACATCCGGACGCGGAGCCGCCGCGTGACGGCCGTCAACGACGAGTATCTGGATCTGGCGGCGGCGGAGGCCGCGGGCACGATCACCGGTTCGGACGGCGTCGCGGGTGAGAGTGCGTTGCTCGCGGCGCTCAACGCGGCCCGCACGGGTCAGATGAACGACATCGTCGAGACGATCCAAGGCGAGCAGGACGCCATCATCCGGTCGGAGCACAAGAGTGTGCTGGTGGTCCAGGGAGGACCGGGAACCGGCAAGACCGCGGTCGCTCTGCACCGCGCCGCCTACCTGCTCTACACCTACCGGCAGCAGCTCGCGAAGGCCGGCGTCCTGATCATCGGCCCCAACGCCACGTTCCTCGACTACATCGGCCAGGTGCTGCCGTCGCTCGGCGAGACCGGTGTGCTGCTCTCGACCATCGGCGACCTCTACCCCGGCGTCCGCGCCACCGTCGAGGACACTCTCGACGCCGGCGAGATCAAGGGCTCGCTCGACATGCTGGACGTCCTCAAGAAGGCGGTCCGGGATCGGCAGGAAGTGCCGTCGCGTCCCGTCGAGCTGACGTTCGACACCTATCGGATCACCCTCGACCGCAAGGTCGTCACCCGCGCACGTGGCCGGGCGAGGTCGTCACGGCGCCCGCACAACCTGGCGCGGCCCATCTTCGTCTCGTCGGTGATCGAGGCACTCGCCCAGCAACTCGCGGACACACTGGGCGCCAACGTCGTCGACGGCGGAAACCTGCTGAGCCGGGACGACATCGCCGACATGCGGGACGAGATGCGTGAAGACCCGGAGATCATGACGGCGATCAGCGCGCTGTGGCCCGAACTGTCGCCGCAGCAGGTCCTCGCCGAGCTGTACGCCTCGCCGAAGCGTCTGACCGATGCCGCGCCGAATCTGACCGAAACGCAACGTGAGTCGCTGCGACGCCCCGTCATGCGCGGCTTCAGTGCCGCCGACGCGCCACTCCTCGACGAGTTGGCGGAACTGCTCGGCGTCGACGACGCCGCCGAACGGGAGCGCGCCCGCCGCCAGTGGCGAGCGCAGATCGCGGATGCCCAGGGCGCTCTGGACATCCTGACCGGTTCGGCGCCACAGGATCTCGAGGACGAGCTGGACCCGGAAATTCTGATGGCCTACGACCTGATCGACGCCAGCCAGCTCGCCGAACGCCACGACGTCGGACAGCACCAGACCACCGCGGAGCGCGCAGCGGGCGACCGAACCTGGACCTACGGCCACGTGATCGTCGACGAGGCGCAGGAGCTCTCGGAGATGGCCTGGCGAATGCTGATGCGGCGCATACCGAATCGCTGGATGACACTCGTCGGCGACACGGCGCAGACCGGCGACCCGGCGGGAACATCGTCGTGGCAGCGGATCCTCGAGCCATACGTGGCCACCCGGTGGAAGCTCACGGAACTGACCGTCAACTACCGCACTCCGGCGGAGATCATGACGTCGGCACGGCGGGTTCTCGCCGAGATCGACGCCGAACAGACCGTGCCGCGGTCGGTGCGCGAATCCGGTTTCGCGCCGTGGGCACTGCAGGTATCCGAACCTGAGCTGGCGGAGACCGTGCGCACGTGTGTGTCCCGGGAAACCGGACCGGGCACGACTGTGGTGATCGGGGGCCACGACCTCGTCGCCGCACTGGCCGATTTGAATTCGGACACCGTCAGCGTCCTGACGGTGCGGGACGTCAAGGGGCTGGAGTTCGACTCGGTGCTCATCGCCGAGCCACAGGACATTCTCGACGAGTCGCCGCGGGGGATGAACGACCTCTACGTCGCCCTGACCCGCGCGACACAACGACTGGGTGTGGTGCACACGAAAACGTTGCCCGCAGTGCTGTCCGAACTCGGTCCGGCTGAGGTCGGGATCCTGTCGTGACACCGGGCGGACGCGGTCGCCTGATCGGGTGTGGGCTCGTCCTCACCACGATCGTGCTGACCGCGTGCTCGGAGGCCACCGTCTCCGACCCGCCGTCGACGGCCTCTGTCGCCTCCACCACTGCCGCATCACACCTCGACGCCCGTGGCCTGCGCTACAAGGAGTCGCTGACCGGGGCCGGCATACCGGCGTTGCCCGACGACACGGTCATGGCTCTCGCCAACGGGATCTGTGGTCAGCTGTCCGAGGGGACGGACGAGGTCACGATCCTCGCGCATCTGACCCCGATGGCGCAGTTCGCCTCGGCGACGTCGGATATCGGCCTCACCACCGAACAGGTGGCGCAGGTCTATCTCGATGCCGCCGAGGCGAATTACTGCTGATCCGACTGGTGCGTCAGCGCACCGTGTGGACGATGAGGACGTCGGACGTCGACTTGCGTGCGGCATCCGACGGAACGGAACCGAGGAGACGCCCGGTAAGGGTGTTGAGTCCGCGGTTGCCGATCACCAGAAGACCGGCCTCGACCTCGTCGACCAGGTTCAGCAGCGACTCGACGGGCGCACCGACGACGGCGCGTTCCACGACCTCCTTGGCGCCGGCGGCGTGGGCGCGCTCCTTCGCGGTGCGGAGGATCTCGTACGTCGGGGCCGAACCGGTGATCTGGTAGGCCTCGTCACCGAGCGCGTCGGCGGCCTGCCCGACGTCCTTCGGATCGGCCGGGTAGTACGCGCAGGCGATGATCAGCTTGGCACCGGCGTCCCCCGCGATGGCAGCAGCCTTCTCGACGGCCAGAAACGACGACTCGGAGCCATCGGTTCCGACGACAACGGTCCGGTAGGCGCTCATTCATTCCTCCATGTCTGCGGTGGTCAATTGGCTGGGGTCCGGACATACGTCTTGACTGGACCCAGCAGCCACTGCGCTGACCCTAGCTGTATCGGTGCCCGCATAGGTGCATTTGCAACACATGCCACAGGGGATATCCCCAGTGCATGACGGATCACATTCCGGAGGCGCTTCGGCTGTGATCAGCGTCAGCGCGACGTGCCGACCTTGGGACCGAACACGCCGGCGGGGAACACCCCCGCCGCGACGATCGCGTCGCGCCACGGGGTTGCGAGTTCGACGAGCCGGGCCGCCCCGTCCTCCCCCAGCGCGGCCCACGGAGCCAGCGCGAGATCGTCGGTGAGATCCTCGACCAGTTCGCGCAATTCCTTGCCGTCGGCGGTGAGTTCGCCCCGCGCATCCAGGATCTCCCGGTCACGGAGACTCTCGCATGCCGAGTCCCACTGGTCCTGGGTCCAGGCGCGGCGCGTGATCGCGAACTTCTTCTGGAATCCGAACCCGGTCGCGGTGTGCGTGATCAGCGATTCGAGTCCGCTCAGTCCCGCCGTCTGCAGGGCGGCGACGTGACCGTCGCCGCGGTACTCCCGCAGCAATGTGAGGGCATGCCAGAAGGCGAGGTGCGGTGCGTCCGGCCACGCCACCTCCGCGTACCCCGCATACAGCGGCCTGCCCTGGACACCCGGGATCCCGCGGGCCGCGATCGACGCGAGTTCGGCGGCCTCGGCCATCTCCGGCGAATTCGTCACCGATTCGCCGAGAAGTCGCACATACGCCTCCCCGACCGCCCGGTACCGCGCGTCGACGACGGCCGCGGGCGTGGCCAGACCCCACGCACGCGGAATGACCGACTCGATCACGGCCGGACTGAAGTTGAAGAAGGTCGCAGTGACGACGCCCGCACCGACCGCGCCCATCGGCGCGGAGCGGCCCGCGAAGTAGCCCATCCGACCCGGCTCGAGGCCCGCCTCGATCAGGCGATCCTCGACCTCGGGAACGAAATAGCTGAGGGAATGAAGCAGCTCCAAGGACCGGGCGGTACGACCTGCGTTGTGTGCATCCATGCTTCAGACCGTACTGCCTCGGCGCGCCCGCTATTTCAGGCCCGCGGCGTCCATCCCGCGCAGTTCCTTCTTCAAGTCGGCGATCTCGTCGCGTAGTCGTCCGGCGAGCTCGAACTGCAGGTCACGGGCGGCGTTCATCATCTGATTGGTCAATTCCTTGACCAGATCTGCCAACTCCGCCCTCGGCATCGACTTCGTGTCGCGGCCCTCGTACACCCCGGCGCTGACCGAGCGCCCGGCCTCGCCCTGGGCGCGGCGCCCGCGGGTGGCGTTGCGGCCCGAACCGCCGACGTCGACTCCGCTGGCCGTGTCCTCGGCTTCCTCGTAGACCTGGTCGAGGATGTCAGCGATCTTCTTCCGCAGCGGCTGCGGATCGACGCCCATCTTCTCGTTGTAGGCGATCTGCTTCTCCCGACGCCGCTCGGTCTCCTCGATCGCGTGCTGCATCGAGTCGGTGATCTTGTCGGCGTACATGTGGACCTGGCCGGAGACGTTACGAGCCGCGCGGCCGATCGTCTGGATGAGACTGGTCGAGCTTCGGAGGAAGCCCTCCTTGTCGGCGTCGAGGATCGCCACCAGCGACACCTCGGGAAGGTCGAGGCCCTCACGCAGCAGGTTGATACCGACCAGCACGTCGTACTCCCCCAACCGGAGTTGCCGGAGCAACTCGACCCGTCGCAGGGTGTCGATGTCCGAGTGGAGATACCGGACCCGGATACCGAGCTCGAGGAGATAGTCGGTGAGATCTTCCGCCATCTTCTTCGTCAGCGTGGTGACGAGGACGCGCTCGTCCCGGTCGGCACGTTCGCGGATCTCGTGCACGAGGTCGTCGATCTGCCCCTTGGTCGGTTTGACGACCACCTGGGGGTCGACCAGACCGGTGGGGCGGATGACCTGCTCGACGAACTCGCCGCCTGCCTGCCCCAGCTCGTACTTGCCGGGTGTGGCCGACAGGTACACCGTCTGCCCGATGCGCTGGGTGAACTCCTCCCACGTCAGCGGACGGTTGTCGGTGGCGGACGGCAACCGGAACCCGAACTCGACGAGATTCCGTTTGCGGGACATGTCGCCCTCGTACATCGCGCCGATCTGCGGGACCGTCACGTGGGACTCGTCGATGACGAGGAGGAAGTCCTCCGGGAAGTAGTCGATCAGCGTGGCGGGCGCCGTACCCGGCCCGCGACCGTCGATGTGACGCGAGTAGTTCTCAATGCCGGAGCAGAACCCGACCTGCTTGATCATCTCGAGGTCGTACTGGGTGCGCATCCGCAGCCGCTGCGCCTCGAGCAGCTTGCCCTTGCCCTCGAGGTCGGCGAGCCGTTCCTCGAGTTCGGCCTCGATGTCCTTGACGGCACGTTCCATCCGCTCGGGACCCGCGACATAGTGCGTTGCCGGGAAGATGCGCACCGAGTCGACCTTCCGCACCACGTCCCCGGTGAGGGGGTGCAGGTAGTACAGCGCCTCGATCTCGTCGCCGAAGAACTCGATCCGGACCGCCAACTCCTCGTACGAGGGAATGATCTCGACGGTGTCGCCGCGCACCCGGAAGGATCCGCGGGTGAACGCCAGATCGTTGCGGGTGTACTGCACGTCCACCAGCAGTCGCAGCAGAGCGTCGCGCGGGACCTCCACCCCGACCTCGAGCTGCACCGAGCGGTCGAGGTACGACTGCGGGGTGCCGAGACCGTAGATGCACGACACGGACGCCACAACCACCACGTCGCGCCGCGACAGCAGGCTCGACGTCGCCGAGTGGCGCAGTCGCTCGACGTCGTCGTTGATCGACGAGTCCTTCTCGATGTAGGTGTCGGTCTGCGCGATGTACGCCTCGGGCTGGTAGTAGTCGTAGTACGAGACGAAGTACTCGACAGAGTTGTTGGGCAGCATGTCGCGCAGCTCGTTGGCCAACTGCGCGGCGAGCGTCTTGTTGGGCGCCATCACCAGGGTGGGCCGCTGCACCTTCTCGATCAGCCACGCCGTGGTGGCGGACTTACCGGTACCGGTGGCGCCGAGCAGGACCACGTCCTTCTCGCCGGCGTTGATGCGGCGTTCCAGATCGGCGATCGCGGCGGGCTGATCGCCGGCCGGCTTGTGGTCGCTGACGACCTCGAACCGCGCTTCCGACCGCTCGATCTCCCCAATGGGACGGAACTCGGAATGTGCCACCACGGGGTGCTCGGATGCAAACGCCATGCAACCAGGGTAGGCGCAGGTACCGACAAATTCCCCGACGATCTCCGTCAGCTGAAAACCCGGTAGGTTCCCCACCATGGCAGGCGCGAGTCACGACATCCACCCACCGAAGGTCGAATACTTCGACCTACGAGATCACACCAACACCGACCCCAAGGGGTTCGTCCGCCACGTCGATCATTACCGCGTCGAACCGTGGGGGCTGTACATGGCGCGCACCTCCGACCACCCGCAATTCCACTACCTGGAGTCGTGGCTGCTCCCCGACCTCGGCCTGCGGGCGTCGATCTTCCACTACCACCCCTACCACCAGCGCGATCAGGACCACTACGTCGACATCGGCACCTTCACCCGGGGTGACGACGTGTGGAAGTCCGAGGACCACTACCTGGACCTGGTCGTCCGCACCGGCCGCGACACCGAACTCCTCGACGTCGACGAGCTGATGGAGGCGCACACCACCGGCCTGCTCGACACCGCGACGGCCGAGCAGGCGATCCTCACCGCCACCACGGCGATCGACGGCATCGCCGCGCACGGCCACGACCTCGGCCGCTGGCTGGCCTCCATCGGGATGCCGATCGACTGGCGGTGACCTACCCGCTCCAGCCGGTCCGCTCGGCCCATTCCCACGCCCGGTGATAGGCGCGGTCGAACCACGGGGTCTTCGCGTCCACGTAGGCGGTGATCGCGTCCCGGTAGTCCGTGTGACCGGCCGCCTTCTCCGCCGCACCTTCCTTGACCGCGAGGTACTCGGTCCGGGCCTCGGTGTCGGCGCGGAGCCAGTCGCGGAAGACGAGCGCGAACTGCTGTCCGGGCCACCCGTCGACGCGAAGGTGGATGTTGACGGGCCGTCCCGGATCGGCACCCCCGTGGATTCGCTTGCCCCACAGCGCCGGGTCGGTCTCTCCGCCCTGGTACGAGGGCTTCGGGTCGTCGGCGGTGATGTGCTCGATGCGGGGGAACCCGGCGTCGGCGAGTGATTCGGCGAGATCGTCCGCGGTCTCGAGGTTCGCGACGGTCACCTGGACGTCGATGACGTCCTTGGCGGGCAATCCCTCGACGGCCGTCGACCCGATGTGGTCGACCCGGACGGCGCGGTCGCCGCACACCAGTTTCACGCGAGCGATCAGCCGGTCGGCCTGCGCCGGCCACTGCGAATTCGGCGGAGCGAGTTCGGGCAGGACCCGGACGACGGTCCGCGTGCGGATGTTGGACTCGAAGGGCACGAGACGCTCCGACCACAGTGCCCGGATCTCCGGCTCGAGCGCGCCCGGGGCACCGCTGTTGTCGAGCCAGACGTCCGCCGCCGCCCGCCGCTGATCGTCGTCGGCCTGGGCTGCGATCCGCGCCCGCGCATCGGCCTCGGGCATCCCCCGCGATCCGACGAGCCGCTGCACCCGCTCCTCGGCATCGACGAACACGACGACGACCAGGTGGAAGGCCGCGCCCATTCCGCCCTCGACCAGCAACGGAATGTCCTGGACGAGGATGGCGTCCTTGGGCGCCGATTCGATCGTCTCGGCGGTGCGCGCCCCCACGAGCGGGTGAACGATCGCATTCAGCGCGAGCCGCGATTCGTCATCGGCGAAGGCGCGGGCAGCCAGGGCGGGCCGGTCGAGTGCGCCGTCCTCCGTCAGGATCTCCTCGCCGAACCGGTCGACGAGCGCGGCGAGGCCGGGTGTTCCGGGTTCGACGACCTCCCTCGCAATCAGATCGGCGTCGACGATCACTCCCCCGAGTTCGGCGAGGACCTTCGACACGGTGGACTTACCGGCTCCTATGCCTCCAGTGAGGCCGATTCTCAACACGCCTCCCAGTGTTGCACCCCCCGCGCACCGAGTACGCACGTCCCTCGCCGATCTCCACCCCCTTCTCCCTCTGCAGACTCACCTGCCCCAAATACCACAGATGTCCGACACGGTCGGTTATGTTCTAGCGAACGCACCCGACCTGCACCTTCTCGAAGAAGAGGAACGCCATGCGCGATCACCGCAACCAGTTCGGTCGGCACCGCCTCGGCATTGCGGGCGGGGTGCATTGCATCGAGATCCCCGAGGTGGCCTCCGCGCTCGCCGACCACCGCCGGACCTGGCTCACGGCACTCATCAGCCAGGGCAGGCACAGCTTCGCAACGATGCGCAGGCGCGCCGACGTACAGCCGTCGTCCGGTTACTGGATTCCCGCCACCGCGAACTGAACACCGGCCTCACCCCCACACCACCGTGGCCCGACCTCCGGAGAGGTTGGGCCACAGTCATGTTCGGACGTCCTGCAACGACGAGACCCCGCCCCTGCAATGCAGGCGCGGGGTCTTCGGCTTTGCCTGACGAGTCAGGCGGACTTGCTAGGCGTTGCCCGACAACTTCTCGCGCAGAGCGGCGAGCTGTGCGTCGCTGGCCAGCGATCCGCCGGCAGACTCGGACGACGAGGTGCTGGCGGCCGAAGCGACGTCGGCGTCGCCGGCACCCGACTCGGAGGAGTAGCCGGCAGCAGCGGTGGCAGCCTCGGCGGCCTCGTCTGCAGCGGTCTTCTCCATCTGAGCGGTGTGCATCTTGTGACGACGCTCAGCCTCGGCGTAGCGGTTCTCCCACTCTTCACGCTGCTTGTCGAAGCCCTCGAGCCATTCGTTGGTCTCGGGATCGAAGCCCTCGGGGAAGATGTAGTTGCCCTGCTCGTCGTAGCTGTCCGCCATGCCGTACTTGGACGGATCGAACTCGGCGTTGTAGTCCTCGTTGGCCTGCTTCAGCGACAGCGAGATGCGACGACGCTCGAGGTCGATGTCGATGACCTTGACGAGCGCATCGTCGTTGACGCCGACAACCTGGTCCGGGACCTCCACGTGGCGCTCGGCCAGCTCGGAGATGTGGACGAGGCCTTCGATTCCCTCTTCGACGCGCACGAAGGCACCGAACGGAACCAGCTTCGTGACCTTGCCGGGCACGATCTGGCCGATGGCGTGCGTGCGGGCGAACTGACGCCACGGGTCTTCCTGCGTCGCCTTGAGCGACAGGGAGACGCGCTCGCGGTCCAGGTCGACGTCGAGAACCTCGACGGTGACCTCGGTGCCGACCTCGACAACCTCGGACGGGTGGTCGATGTGCTTCCAGGACAGCTCGGACACGTGCACCAGGCCGTCGACGCCGCCCAGGTCCACGAAGGCACCGAAGTTGACGATGGAGGACACGATGCCCTTGCGGACCTGGCCCTTCTGCAGCTGGTGCAGGAACTCGCTGCGAACCTCGGACTGCGTCTGCTCGAGCCATGCACGGCGCGAGAGGACGACGTTGTTGCGGTTCTTGTCGAGCTCGATGATCTTGGCCTCGATCTCCTTGCCGACATACGGCTGCAGATCGCGGACACGGCGCATCTCGACGAGCGAAGCGGGAAGGAAGCCGCGCAGGCCGATGTCGAGGATCAGGCCGCCCTTGACGACCTCGATGACGGTGCCCTTGACGGCCTCGTCCTTCTCCTTGAGCTCCTCGATGGTGCCCCAGGCACGCTCGTACTGAGCGCGCTTCTTCGACAGGATCAGTCGGCCTTCCTTGTCCTCCTTGGTGAGGACGAGAGCTTCGACCTCATCGCCCACGGAGACGACCTCGTTGGGGTCGACGTCGTGCTTGATGGAGAGCTCACGGGAAGGGATGACGCCTTCGGTCTTGTAACCGATGTCGAGCAGGACCTCGTCGCGATCGACCTTGACGATGGTGCCTTCGACGATGTCGCCATCGTTGAAGTACTTGATCGTTGCGTCGATGGCGGCGAGGAAGTCCTCGGCGGAGCCGATGTCGTTTACGGCTACCTGCGGCGAGGTCACGGTGGTGGAGGGCATGTGTTGAGTTGCTCCGGACGGGTTGTGGTCGGTTGATGGTGTTCTGTCGGACAAGCAACCTGAACCGACGGAGCATTCCGCCGCATCAGATCACCGCAAGCGCAGTGAACGACACCCGACTGGAACCGAACAAACTCGAACTGAACCGAATCCGATGCCGCACACATAGACACTCGCGTGCAATAGGCTACGCGCCCGTGGGCAAGCTGGGCAAACCCGGGCACGTTCCCACGCTCTACTCTGTTGCCCATGCCCGATCCTCGCCCGTCCGATTCTCCTCTCTCTCCGGAAGACGACCGTCACGGCACCGCCAACAGCGTGCTCGGAACGTCCGGAGTGAGCCGCGTCCGCGTCGATTCCGAGTCCAGCGAACGCGCGAGTCGTGCCTGGTGGGACGCCGATGCGGACGACTACCACCGCACCCACGGCGAGTTCCTCGGCGTGGACTCGTCCGAGGGTGAGTTCGTCTGGTGCCCGGAGGGACTCCACGAAGGCGACTACCACCTTCTCGGTGACGTGGCGGGCAAGGACGTCCTCGAGGTGGGCTGCGGTTCCGCGCCATGCGCGCGGTGGCTCGCCGGCCGGGGCGCCCGGGCAGTCGGGCTCGATCTGTCGATGTCGATGCTGACCCGCGGGGTCGAGGCCATGCGGGCGGGCGGCGCGACCGTGCCGCTCGTTCATGCGGGAGCCGAGCACCTCCCCTTCGCCGACGCGAGCTTCGACATCGCATGTTCGGCTTTTGGGGCGGTTCCGTTCGTGGCGGACTCCCAGCAGGTGATGAGTGAGGTGGCCCGGGTTCTCCGCCCGGGTGGTTTGTGGGTGTTCGCCGTCAACCATCCGATCCGCTGGATCTTCCCGGACGACCCGGGCCCACGAGGGCTCACCGCGTCGCTCCCCTACTTCGACCGCACCCCCTACGTGGAGGTCGACGGCGACGGCATCCCCACCTACGTCGAGCACCACCGGACCATCGGCGACCGGGTGCGCGAGATCGTGGCGGCGGGACTGGAGGTACGCGACATCATCGAGCCGGAGTGGCCCGAATGGCTCGACCGGGAATGGGGGCAGTGGAGCCCGCTGCGGGGACAGATCTTCCCCGGCACCGCCATCTTCAGCTGCCGCAAACCCGTGAGTACTTCTTAACCGCCCGCGGTTAAGAAGTACTCACGGGCCGGAGGCCACTACAGCAGCTTCGACAAGAACAACTTGGTGCGGTCGTGTTGCGGATTGGCGAGCAGCTCGCGGGGGTTCCCCGATTCGACGACGACGCCGGCGTCCATGAACACGAGCTGGTCGGCCACCTCGCGTGCGAAGCCCATCTCGTGCGTGACGACGACCATCGTCATGCCGCCGGCCGCGAGATCCTTCATGACGGTCAGCACCTCCCCGACCAGCTCCGGGTCGAGGGCGGACGTCGGCTCGTCGAACAGCATCAGTTTGGGGTCCATCGCCAGCGCGCGGGCGATCGCGACGCGCTGCTGCTGACCACCCGACAGTTGCGCCGGGTACGCGTCCGCCTTCTCGCTCAGGCCCACCTGCTCGAGGAGATCGCGTCCTCGCTCGAGCGCCTTCTTCTTGCTCAGCTTCTTCACCTGGATGGGCGCCTCGATGATGTTCTCGAGAGCAGTCCGGTGCGGGAAGAGGTTGAAGTGCTGGAAGACCATCCCGATGTCGCGGCGCTGCTTCGCGGCCGCCCTGGGATGGAGTTCGTAGAGCTTGCCGCCCCGCTCGGAGTACCCGACGATCTCGCCGTCGACGTACAGCCGCCCGGCGTTGACCTGCTCGAGGTGGTTGATGCACCGCAGGAAGGTCGACTTCCCCGAGCCCGACGGCCCGACCAGGCACAGGACCTGGCCGGGGTCGATCTCCAGCGATACACCCTTGAGTACCTTCAGCGCCCCGAAGTTCTTGCAGACCCGGTCCGCCTTGACCATCGGCGTCATCGTCGTTCCCCTCCGGGTGTGTCGGGCAAGGTCTCGGGCCCGGGTTCGATCACCAGCGGCTTGCCCTGCGCGTCGGCGAGCGCCTGCAGTTGCCGCGGGGTGAGCTTTCGGGACGCACCCTTCGAGTAGTACCGCTCCAGGTAGAACTGGCCGATCATGAGCAGGCTGGTGATCGCGAGGTACCAGGTGGCGGCAACCATCAGCAGCGGGATGGGCTGGAAGTTCGCACCCGAGATGTCTCTGGCACGTCCGTACAACTCCAGGCTGTACGGCACCGCGGTGACCAGCGATGTCGTCTTCAGCATGCTGATCAGCTCGTTGCCCGTGGGCGGGATGATCACCCGCATGGCCTGTGGCAGGACCGTGCGGCGCATGGTCTGCGACCACGTCATGCCGAGCGCCACCGACGCCTCGGTCTGCCCCTCGGCCACCGAGTTCACGCCGGCCCGGACGATCTCGGCCATGTACGCGGCCTCGTTGAGTCCCAGACCGATCACCGCGAACAGGAACGCCGCGTTGATCCCCTGCAGGTCGATGTGCACGAACTGGTGGACGAACGGGATGCCCAGATCCAGCTGCTTGTAGATGGACGGGAACAGTCCCCAGAACACCAACTGCACGTAGACCGGGGTCCCGCGGAAGATCCACAGGTAACCCCACGACGCCGCCTTCAGCACCGGGTTCGGTGACAGCCGCATGACGGCGAGGACGACACCCAGGATGATGGCGATCGCCATCGACAGGATCGTCAGCTGGATGGTGTTCCACGCCGCGGCCGAGATCCGTGCATCGAACAGATAGCGGGCGTAGACGTCCCAGCGGTACGCCTCGTTGGTGCGCGCACCGTTGACGAACAGCGCCAGCAGCAGACCGACGACGATCGCGGCGATCCAGCGGCCGGGCCGCCGCAGCGGGATCGCCTTGATCGGTTCCGGTTCCTGTCCCGTCTCGGTGCCGGACCGGTCCGGAGCCTTCTCCACGTCAGACACTCGTCAACCGCTCAGCTCGTGGCGCCGTTGATCTGGGACGTGGTGATGACGCCCGCCTCGACACCCCAGTTCTCCGCGATCGTCCGGTAGGTGCCGTCGTCGATGAGGTGCTGCAGCGCCTGCTGGAGGGTCTGCGCGAGCGGCGAACCCTTCGCGACGGGCCAGCCGTACGGCGCGGCGTCGAAGACCTCGCCGGCGGCCTCGATCTTGCCGTCGCTCTGCTTGATCGCGTACGCGGTGACGGGCGAGTCGGCGGACATCGCGTCGACCTTGCCGAGTGCGACGGCGTTGGCGGCGTCGTCCTGGCTGTCGAACTTCACGATCTCGATGGGCGGCTTCCCGGCCGCGACGCACGCCGCGCTCTTGGCGGGCACCTCCTCGAGATCCTCGATGGTGGTGGTCTGCACGCCGACCCGCAGGCCGCACGCGTTGGTGGGGTCGACGGACTTACCGGCGGGCTGCGCCCACTGCACTCCGGCACTGAAGTAGGTGGTGAAGTCGACCGACTGCTCGCGTTCCTTGGTGTCCGTGAACGACGACATACCCATGTCGTAGCTGCCGGCCTGGATGGACGGGATGATCTTGTCGAAGTCCGCCTCGGTGTACTCGGGAGTCACGCCGAGCACCTTGCTCACGGCGTCCACGAGGTCGACGTCGAAGCCGACGATCTTGCCGCTCGGATCCTTGAACTCGTTGGGCGAGTAGGGAATATTGACACCGACGATGATCTTGCCGGACGAGGCGATCTTCTCGGGCAGTGTCGCCGCGATGGCATCCACCTTGTCGACTTCCACGGCGACGGTCTCTTCTCCGGAAGGCGTACCGCCGCCCTCGGTGTTGCTGGCGCATCCGGCGAGCAGCAGAGCACTGCCGCCCGCCAGTGCACAGATGGTGCGGGCCACTCGGCCTCGCGCGAAGACGGATCGACCAGACACTGGCATGTCCTCCAAGGAAATCGTGGTACACCGAGCGAGCTACGGCGACGGAGAACTCTCGAACTCCGAATAGTCGAACGGTAGGTTACGGCACCCGCATCTGCGGGCGTCGTTACCGAACATTAACGGCCTGTCCCGGCCCGTGGCGGCAGTTTCAGCGACGCAGTGTCCGGGCGAGGACCGTCTCGGTGAATTCACTGGTCGACGCGAGTCCACCCAGGTCAGCCGTGGCGACTCCGGACGCGATCGTCGCACGGACCGCGTCGCGGATCCGGTGTGCCGCGCCGCCCAGATTCCGGTCCGCGCGGCGGTCCCCGAGCCATTCGAGCATCATCGCGGCCGACAGCATCAGCGCCGTGGGATTGGCCCGGTTGTGCCCGGCGATGTCGGGCGCGGCTCCGTGCGCCGCCTGCGCCATCACCTTGGTCTCGGAACTGTTGATCGACGGGGCCGTGCCGAGCGAGCCGGACAGCTCACCCGTCAGGTCCGACAGGATGTCGCCGAACATGTTCTCCGTCACCACGACGTCGAAGTCGCGTCCCCTGCGAACGAGGTGCGCGGTCATGGCGTCGACGTGTTCGTCGTCGATCCGCACGTCCGGGTAGTCGCGCTGCCCCACCTCCCGGCAGACGTCGCGGAACAGTCCGGTCGTCATCGACAGGACGTTGGCCTTGTGCACGATAGTGACGTGCCGGCCGCGCGTGCGCGCCAGCGCGAATGCGGTGTGCGCGATGCGCTCACACGCCTTCCTCGTCACGACGCCGACCGCCAGTGCCACGTCGGGGGTCGGCATGAACTCGCCGCTGCCGGCGAACATGTTCCGGTCCGCGTACAAGCCTTCGGTGTTCTCCCGGACGATCACCAGGTCCATGTCCGGGACCGTCGAGGCGACGCCCTCGAGCGATCGGGCGGGGCGGATGTTCGCGAAGAGGTCGAATCTCTTGCGCACCACCCCGCCGGGGGTCAACCGGCCGCGGAACGGTTCCGGGTAGGCGGCGCTGTCGTGCGGACCCAGGATCCACGCGTCGAGTGCGTCCAGCGCGGAGAGCGTGGAGTCAGGGATCGGCGTTCCGTGCGACTCGATGGCGCCCAGGCCGAGGGGCAGTTCCACCCAGTCGACGGCGCCGCCTCCCGCCGCGACCACCGCGGCCGAGACCACCCGCTGGGTTGCCGGGACGATCTCGTGACCGATGCCGTCGCCGAGGAGCACCCCGATCCGGGTATCGGAAATGTTTGCCGTAGCACCGCTCATGAGGCCATCATTGCCTACCATGGTCCAGTCGGTGGAACTGCTGTTCGACGAAGCGACCGACGTTGCCGTGCGCGCGGAGTGGCAACGCCTGTGGGATGCGGGGATGCCCAGCCGCACTCGCGTTCGCGCCGAATCGAATCGGCCCCACATCACCTTGTTCGTGGCACGCCACATCCCACCCGAGATCGACGAACTGCTGGGCCGCCGGATCGCGACGCCCTCGTTCCACATCCGGCTGGGCGGGCTCGTGATGTTCGGCGGCAGGCACGTCACGCTGTCCCGGTTGGTGGTGCCGTCGAAGGCCCTGCTGTCCCTGCACCGCAGCGTGTTCGATCTCGCGGCGCACGCCACGGAGATCACGCCGCACATCCGCCCGGGCGAGTGGACGCCGCACGTGACTCTCGCGCGGCGACTGCCCGCCGATCAGATCGCGGAGGCCGCGCGGCTGCTCGACGGCGGCGACATCATCGGCCGGGCGTCGGTGGTGCGCCGGTGGGACGGGGACGCCAAACGCGAGTGGGTGGTCACGGCACCACCGTGATCACGGTGGTGCCGTGACCGTCTCGGCGGCCTTGCGCGAAGACCGTTGGGTGACGACGATTCCCGCGATCACCGCGAGTGCCCCGACGGGCTGGTTCCAGGAGATCTGCTCGTCGAGTGCGACCGCACCGAGCACGACCCCGACCACCGGCGTCAGGTAGGTGACGGTGGAGGCCGCGGTGGGCCCCCAGCTGCGCACCACGTTCGTGTTCCACACGAACGCCAGCCCGGTGCCGAACGCCCCGAGCCCGATCATCGAGGCGACGATCGCGGGGGTCAGGTGCATCGGCGTGCTCGCGACCCACGGGGCGGCGAGGAGCATGGCGGCCGCGGCGATCGACACCTGCATGAACGCGATGGTGGGTGTTCCGACGCCCCGCGGGAGGATGAACCGCCTCAGGTAGACCAGTGCCACGCCGTACGACGCGGTGGCACCGAGGCACGCGAGCTGGGCGGGGACGCTGCCGATGATCCCCGCCTGCCATGGCGCCAGCACCACGACCACCCCGGTGAATCCGAGCAGGAGGCCGAACAGCTTTGCGTCCGTGAGCTTCTCCCCTGGCAGGAACGCCAGCGCCACCGACATCGTCATGAGCGGTGTGGTCGCGTTGTAGATGCTGGCCAGGCCCGAACTGATGCTCTGCTCGGCCCAGCTGAACAGCAACCACGGCACCACACACTGGGCGACCGCCAATACCGACAGGTGCGCCCATGTCGCCGCTTCGCGCGGCAACCGCGTCCGGGTGAGTCCGAGGACGGCACCGAGGGTCACCGCCCCGAACAAGAGTCGCCACAGCACGACCTGTGTGAAGGACAGGCCCTCGAGCCCGACCTTGATGAAGAGGAAACTCGCGCCCCAGGCGAGCGCCGTGCCCGCGTACTGGACCGCCAGATTCCCCCTCAAAACCGGAAGTCCCCGTGCTGGATGACTTCGTTGTGCGTGTCGGGCGTGCGGCCGGCGAGCGCCAGCGCGTCGAGCGCCAGGAACACGAGGAGTACCACGACCAGGATTGTCATGTCTTCAGCCTCGTAGCACCGGCGTCCGAGAGAAAGTGGCAGAAACGACATTGTTGAGCGTATTTCTGCCATACTGGGATGGTGCTGAAAAAGGTCGTCGTCCCGCTCATGCCGCTCACCGAAGCGTTCGAGCTCGGAGTCGCCTGCGAGGTGTTCGGTTTCGACCGATCCGACGACGGACTCCCCACCTACGACTTCTCCCTCGTCGCCGGCTCACGGGAACCCATCCGCACCCGATTCGGTTACGGCATCGACGTCCCGTACGACCTCGACCGGCTCGACGACGCCGACCTCATCGTGGTTCCCGCGGGCGGAACCTACGCCGAGGCGGACGGCACCTTCGTCTGCGCGAAGGACCCCGACCCGTGCATGGACCCGCTTCTCGACAAACTCCGGGCCGCGGTGGACCGGGGCGCCAAGGTCGCCAGCCTCTGCAGCGGCGCCTTCGTGCTCGGCGCGGCCGGACTGCTGGACGGACGCAAGTGCACCACCCACTGGCGGCACGCCCAGCGGCTCGCCGACCTCCACCCGGCTGCGACGGTCGACCCGAACGTCCTGTACGTCGACGACGATCCCGTCCTGACCAGCGCGGGCACCGCTGCGGGTATCGACCTGTGCCTGCACATCGTGCGCAAGGAACAGGGCAGCCGGGTGGCCAACGGAATCGCACGGCGCATGGTCGTCCCGCCGCACCGGGACGGCGGTCAGGCGCAGTACGTGGCGATGCCGCTGCCGTCGACGACGATCGACACCCTCGGCCCGCTGCTCGACTGGATGACCGAGCACCTCGCCCTCGACCTGTCCGTGACCGCGGTCGCGGCCAAGGCCAACATGTCGCCCCGCACGTTCGCGCGGCGGTTCCAGGCCGAGACCGGGACCACCCCCGCCCGATGGCTCAGCGATCAGCGGGTGCTGGCCGCGCAGCACCTGCTGGAGAACTCGGACCTGTCGGTGGACGTGATCGCCGAACGGGTCGGTTTCGGCGGCGGCGCCGTGCTGCGGCAGCATTTCCTGCGGCTGCGGCACACCACCCCGCAGGCGTACCGCCGCACGTTCCGGGACACGGAGCGCACCGGCTGAGGAAGCCGCAGGGAAGAATCGACAGCGGCGCGGCGTTGCACACGCAAAGCAGTCACCGAACGAAAGGACCCTTGTGGCAACCAAGACTCTGACTCAGCAGAACTTCGACGAGACCGTGACCGGCAACGACGTCGTTCTGGTCGACTTCTGGGCATCGTGGTGCGGTCCGTGCCGCTCCTTCGCCCCCACCTTCGAGGCCTCGTCGGAGCAGCACCCCGACGTCGTGCACGCCAAGGTCGACACCGAAGCGGAACAGGGCATCGCCGCTGCCGCGAACATCCGGTCGATCCCGACCATCATGGCGTTCCGCGAGGGTGTGCTGGTGTTCAGCCAGCCGGGTGCGCTGCCGCCCGCGGCGCTCGAGGATCTTCTCACGCAGGTCAAGGCTCTCGACATGGACGAGGTGCGCAAGCAGATCGCCGAGCAGGCGCCGGCCGAATAGGGCGGAGGACCGCCGCCGCCTAGTGAGCGGCGGCGTCCCAGCTGCGACCGGTGCCGACGGACACGTCGAGCGGCACCGACAGTTCGATAGCCGAGGACATCTTGTCGCGGACCAGCTGTTCGACCTGTTCCCGTTCCGAATCGACGACCTCGAGCACCAGCTCGTCGTGGACCTGCAGCAGCATCCGCGACTTCAGGCCCGCGTCGCGCAGTGACCGCTGCACGTTGATCATCGCGACCTTGATGATGTCGGCGGCCGTGCCCTGGATGGGGGCGTTGAGCGCGGCGCGCTCGGCGACCTCCCGCCGCTGGCGGTTGTCGCTGGTGAGGTCGGGCAGGTAGCGGCGACGCCCGTACAGCGTCGACGTGTAGCCGTCCTTGCGGGCCTGTTCGACGACCTCGTGCAGGTAGTCGCGTACCCCGCCGAACCGGGCGAAGTACGCCTCCATCTGCGATTTGGCCTCTTCGGTCGAGATTTTGAGCTGGGCGGCCAGACCGAACGCGCTCAGCCCGTACGCCAGCCCGTACGACATCGCCTTCACCCGGCGGCGCAGCTCCGGTGTGACCTCCTCGATCGGGACGCCGAACGCACGCGCGCCGACGAAGCTGTGCAGGTCTTCGCCGGTGTTGAACGCCTCGATCAGGCCCTCGTCACCGGACACGTGGGCCATGATCCGCATCTCGATCTGGCTGTAGTCGGCCGTGAGCAGCGAATCGTAGCCCTCGCCGACGACGAAGCCGTCCCGGATCTGCCGGCCCGCATCCGTGCGCACCGGGATGTTCTGGAGGTTCGGCTCGGTCGACGACAGCCGGCCGGTGGCCGCGACGGTCTGGTTGAACGTCGTGTGGATCCGCCCGTCCTCGGCGACCGTCTTCAGCAGACCGTCGACGGTGACCTTCAGCCGCGTCGCGTCGCGGTGCGCGAGCAGGTGCTCGAGGAACGGGTGCGACGTCTTCTCGAACAGGTTCTGCAACGCCTCGGCGTCCGTGGTGTACCCGGTCTTCGTCTTCTTCGTCTTGGGCATCTCCAGCTCGTCGAACAGCACGACCTGCAGCTGCTTGGGCGAGCCGAGGTTGATCTGCTTGCCGATGACCCCGTAGGCCGCCTCCGCCGCCGCGGAGACCTCGGCCGCGAACCGGCTCTGCAAGTCGTGCAGGTGGGTGCCGTCGACGGCGATACCGGACGCCTCGATGTCGGCCAGCACCTCCAGCAGCGGCAACTCCATCTCGGACAGCAGCGCCGTCGATTCGATGTTGTCGAGTTCGGTGTCGAGCGCGGCCGCGAGGTCGAGGACGGCGCGGGCGCTGAGAATTTCGGTCTCGGCGGCTTCTGCGTCGACCTGGTCGGCGTCGTCGAGCAGCGACAGCTGCTCTTCGCCGGTCTCCTCCACCCGCAGCTCCCTGCGCAGGTACCGCAGCGACAGGTCGTCGAGGTTGAACGTCCGCTGCCCGGGACGCACCAGGTAGGCCGCCAGCGCGGTGTCGCTGGTGAGACCACCGAGCACCCAGCCGCGTCCGCGCAGTGCGTGCATCGCCCATTTGGCCTCGTGCAGGGCCTTCGGCTGATCGGCGTCCGCGAGCCAGTCGCCGAGCGCCTTCTCGTCCTCCGGGGTGGCGGACGCGGTGGCGATGTAGGCGCCCTCGCCGTCTGCGGCGGCGACGGCGATCGCCGTCACGTCACCGCCGTACGGGGTGCGGGTGCCGACCACCGACACGCCGGATCGCTCGCCCGTCGACGCGTGCGCCGACAGCCAGTCCGCGACCGCCCCGGGATCGAGCGCGCTCCCCCGCACCTCGAAGCCCTCCTCGGCCTCCGCTTCGACGGGGGCCAATGTGGCGAACAGCCGGTCGCGCAGCACCTTGAACTCGAGGTCGTCGAACAGCGCGTGGATCTTCTCCCGATCCCACTGCGCGAGCATCAGCTGGTCCGGGGTGTACGGCAACGGGACGTCGCGCACCATCTCGGTCAGTTCCCGGTTGAGTAGCACGTTCGGCAGGTTCTCCCGCAGCGCGTCACCGACCTTGCCGCGGACCTTGTCGACGTTGTCGACCAGGCCGACGAGATCGCCGTACTCCTTGATCCACTTGGTGGCGGTCTTCTCCCCCACCCCCGGGATGCCCGGCAGATTGTCGCTCGGGTCGCCGCGCAGCGCCGCGAAGTCGGGGTACTGCGCAGGTGTGAGCCCGTACTTCTCCTCGACGGCCGCCGGCGTGAACCGGGTGAGGTCCGAGACGCCCTTCTTCGGGTAGAGCACCGTGACCCCGTCGGTGACCAACTGGAGCGAGTCCCGGTCGCCGGTCACCACGAGGACGCGGTACCCGAGCGCCTCGGCCTGGGTGGTGAGCGTGGCGATGATGTCGTCGGCCTCGAAGCCTTCCTCGGCCATCACCGGGATGCCGAGGGCCCCGAGGACGTCCTTGGTGATCTCGACCTGCCCCTTGAACTCGTCCGGCGCCTTGCTGCGATTGGCCTTGTACTCCGGGAACTTCTCGGCCCGGAACGTCTGCCTCGACACGTCGAACGCCGCCGCCACGTGGCTGGGCTGTTCGTCGCGCAGCAGGTTGATCAACATCGACGTGAACCCGTAGACGGCGTTGGTGACCTGACCGCTGTGTGTCTTGAAGTTCTCGGCGGGCAGGGCGTAGAACGCACGGAAGGCCAGCGAGTGGCCGTCGAGCAGCATCAGGGTGGGGCGATCGTCGGACGACGCTGCTGCGCCGGACGCGGGGGACGTGGTGGACCGGGGGGTGGTTGCAGGGCTCACGGTTGCCCAGTCTAGGGAGCGGATCCGACACCGATCAGCCGGATGGTTCGATACCCAACCGAAACGTGCCGGAAATCCGAGAACCCCATTTCGCGCGACCGGAGCCGTTAGAGTCCGGAAATTGCGGCACGGGCGGTAGTCGAGTCCGTCGCAAGCACGTTCCTGACCGATCTACACGTCCCCGGAGGACCTGCGTGGCCCCAACCGTGAGGAAGCGACTCCCAGCAGTGAGGACGCGACCGAAATCCGCGAGGAAACGCACGAGGCGAGGGTCGGTCACCCGGCAACTCGGCCGTGCGTTCGTCCTCGTCCTGCTCGGCCTCGTCGCGGCGATCGCCTTCGGCGGTCCCGCTTCGGCGCAGGAACCCACCCCACCGCCCCCACCGCCCGCGACGAGCGGGCAACCGGTGCCCCCGGAGAACGCGGTCCGGGTCAGCGGCAATCTGAACAACGCCGGCGAACGGCTCGCGGACGTCGAGGTGCGCGCTCTCGATTCGTCGGGCAACGAGGTGGCGAAGGCGACGTCGGAGTCCAACGGCCGCTGGGAACTCCAGGTCGCGCCCGGCACGTACACGTTCGAGATCGTGGCGGACTCGCTTCCCGACGACGTCAGCGTGCAGGCCACGGTGCAGCGGGAAGTGGTGGCCGGTCGCACCAACACGGTGATCTTCTCGTTCGGCGAGGCCCGCACCGGTTCCGCGGTCCCGTTCTACGAGAAGCTGATTCGCCAGACCATCGACGGACTCCGATTCGGTCTCGTGATCGCCATCGCCGGCGTCGGGCTGAGCCTGATCTACGGCACCACCGGCCTGACGAACTTCGCGCACGGCGAACTCGTCACCCTCGGCGCGGTGGCGGCGTGGGTGATCAACGTGACGTTCGGTGTGCAACTGATCCCCGCCACGATCCTCGCGGTCTTCGTGGGAATCCTGATCGGACTGCTGAACAATGCCGGGATCTGGAAACCGCTGCGGCGACGCAAGACCGGCCTGATAGCGCAGCTGGTGGTGTCGATCGGGCTCGCGATCTCCCTGCGCTACCTGATCCTGATCTTCTTCTCCGATCGCGCGGAACCGTTCGTCGACTACCAGGCCCAGGTGGAGAGGCACTGGGGTCCGATCGCGATCACCGACGCCAACCTCGTGAGCATCGGCATCAGTCTCGTCGTTCTCGTCGGAGTGGCCCTGCTGCTGCAGAAGACGCGCATCGGCAAGGCCATGCGCGCGGTGTCCGACAACCGTGACCTGGCCGCGTCGTCCGGCATCGACGTCGAACGGGTGATCCGCTTCGTGTGGGGTCTCGGCGGCGGTCTCGCCGCGCTCGGCGGCGTCCTGTTCGGCATCTCCGAACTCGGCGGCCGCGTGCAGTGGGAGATGGGCTTCAAGCTCCTGCTGCTGATGTTCGCCGGCATCACGCTCGGCGGACTCGGCACCGCCTACGGCGCGCTGCTCGGCTGCGTGATCGTCGGTCTGCTCGTCCAGCTGTCGACGCTGGTGATCAACCCCGACCTCAAGTACATCGGAGGACTGCTCATCTTGATCGTCATCCTGGTGGTCCGGCCTCAGGGCATTCTCGGCAGCCGGCAAAGGATCGGGTGAGGGCATGGACATCGCAGGAGCACTCCAGGTCTCGCTCGCCCAGCTGATCGGCCCGTCCGCGATCTTCTACGCGCTACTGGCGATCGGCCTCAACCTGCACTTCGGCTACGCCGGACTGCTCAACTTCGGTCAGATCGGTTTCGCCCTCCTCGGCGGCTACGGCGTCGGGATCATGACCGTCACCTACCAGCAGCCGCTGTGGGTCGGCATCCTCGTCGGTCTCGCCGCGGCCGGACTGCTGGCCGTCGTCCTCGGTATCCCGACGCTGCGGTTGCGGGCCGACTATCTCGCCATCGTCACGATCGCCGCATCCGAGATCCTGCGGCTGATCTTCCGCTCCACCGCATCGGATTCCATCACCGGATCCACCAACGGGCTGTTCGGCTTCGCGGACCCGTTCACGACGCTCAGCCCGTTCGACTCGGGTAAGCAGTACAACTTCCTCGGCGTGAAGTTCTACGGCGACGACCTCTGGTCGATGGTCGTGGGGTGGACTCTCGTCCTGGTGCTGTGCGGGTTCGTGTTTCTCCTGACGCACAGCCCGTGGGGCCGTGTCCTCAAGGCCGTCCGCGAGGACGAGGACGCCGCACGCGCCCTCGGCAAGAACGTGTTCGTCTACAAGATGCAGGCGCTGGTCCTCGGCGGCATGATCGGCGGGCTCGGCGGCGTGTTCAACGCACTGCAGACCAAGTCGATCAACCCCGACTTCTACTCCACCGCACAGACGTTCTTCGCGTTCGGCGCCCTCATCCTCGGCGGCGCGGCCACGGTCTTCGGACCGGTGGTCGGCGCGATGCTGTTCTGGTTCCTGCTGGCCATCCCGGACGCCCTGTTGCGACAGGCGATCTCCGGGCCGGAGCCGCTGCTGCCGCTGACGGAACAGCAGGTCGGGGCCATGCGGTTCGTCCTGCTCGGCATCATGATCGCGGTGCTGATGGTCTTCCGGCCACAGGGCATACTGGGCAACAAGCGGGAGGTGCAGCTCAATGCCTGACCACAGACTGCCGGATCATCTGCAGACCGACACCGTGCTCACCGCCGAGGAACGGGCCTCGATCTTCACCGACGTCCCGCACTCCCCCGGCGCACCGAAACCCGACCCGATCCTCGTGGTCGACAACGTGTCCCGGACGTTCGGCGGGCTCAAGGCCGTCGACGTGGCGCATCTGGAGATCCAGCGCGGCTGCATCACCGGACTGATCGGGCCGAACGGCGCAGGCAAGACCACCCTGTTCAACCTGCTCACCGGTTTCGACCGGCCGGACAGCGGTTCGTGGTCGATGGATGGCCAGTCCCTGGGCCGGATGTATCCGCACCAGGTGGCCCGCCGCGGCGTCGTCCGCACGTTCCAGCTCACCAAGGCGCTGTCGAAGCTGACGGTGCTCGACAACGTGCGGCTCGGCGCCACCGGGCAGCGCGGTGAGCGGATCTTCAACACGCTCCTGCCGTGGACGTGGAAGGCGCAGGAACGGGCCGTCACCGAACGAGCCAACGAACTGCTCGCGCGGTTCAAGCTCGACACCAAGTCCGACGATCTCGCCGGCTCGCTGTCCGGTGGTCAGCGCAAGCTGCTCGAGATGGCGCGGGCGCTGATGACCGAGCCGACCGTGGTGATGCTCGACGAGCCGATGGCCGGCGTGAACCCGGCGCTCACCCAGAGCCTGCTCGGCCACATCAAGTCGCTTCGGGACGAGGGCATGACCGTCGTGTTCGTCGAACACGACATGGACGTCATCCGCGACATCAGCGACTGGGTGGTGGTGATGGCGCAGGGCAGTGTGATCGCCGAGTCCACACCGGGACACCTCTCGTCCAACAACGCGGTGGTCGACGCCTACCTGGGCAGCCACCACGATCAGGCGCTCGAGTTCGACGACGAGGGAAATCCGGTGGGCGCGACGGCCGTTCTGGCCGAGGCACTCGAGAACGCCGAGGCCGAAACCCTCGAGACCGGCGGCGACCTCTCCGAACCCGACATCACCGAGCTGAGGCGTGAGAACACATGACCGAACTGACCCCAGCGGAATTCGCGGCCACACCCGAGGAGCACGCCCGGCTCGCCGAGGGTGCCCTCGTCCGCGCGGACGGTGTGGTGGCCGGGTACATCCCCGGCGTCAACATCCTCCGCGAGTGCAATTTCTTCCTGCGCGAGGGTGAGATCGTCGGCATCATCGGTCCCAACGGCGCCGGGAAGTCCACGCTCCTGAAGTCGCTGTTCGGGCTGATACCGGTGCGTGAGGGTTCGGTGACCCTGCGCGGTGAGGACATCACGTCCAAACCCGCCCACGTTCTCGTGCAGAAGGGTGTCGGCTACGTCCCGCAGACGCAGAACGTCTTTCCGTCGCTCACCATCGAGGAGAACCTCGAGATGGGGATGTATCTGCGGCCCAAGCTCTTCGCGGAGAGATTCGCATTCGTCGGCGACCTCTTCCCGCTGCTCGTCGAACGGAAGAAGGTGAAGGCGGGCGCCCTGTCCGGCGGTGAACGGCAGATGGTCGCCATGGGACGGGCACTGATGATGGAACCGTCCGTGCTGCTGCTCGACGAGCCGTCCGCCGGACTGTCCCCGATGTTCCAGGACGAGGTGTTCATCCGCTGCAAGCGGATCAACGCGGCGGGCGTCTCGGTGATCATGGTCGAGCAGAACGCCCGCCGGTGCCTGCAGATCTGCGACCGCGGCTACGTCCTCGACCAGGGCCGCAACGCCTACACCGACTCGGGACCCAACCTGATGCACGACCCGAAGGTGATCGAGCTGTACCTCGGGACCCTCGCGGGAAGTCAGGAGAAGAAGTAGGTCCGGTGGTTCCGGACACGACTGTGGGCCAGGTTTCCCTGGCCCACAGTCCGTTTCAGGTGAGTGCGATCATCCGCCGACGACGATGTATCCGTCCGTCGTCAGCTTGTTGTCGGCACCGAACTTCAGCTTGCCGTACGAACCGATGGACGGCTCGCCTGCGGCGGTGAAGTCGAGCTTGCCGGTGATGCCGTTGTAGTCGACGTCCGTGCCGGCCTGCACGAGCGGCAGGCACTCCTGGTACGACGTGCACGGGGTTCCGCCCTCGGTGACGGCGTTGATGTTCGCGGCGATGTCGCGACCTGCCGTCGACTTCGCGGCTTCCGCGGCGAGCGCGGAAACGACGACGGCGTCGTAGGACTCACCGGCGTAGTTGAAGTCGATCAGCCCCGGGTTGATGCCCTTGAGACGATCCTGGAAGGCCGGACCGACGTCGGTGAGCGGCGTGGTGCCCTGCATGCCGTCGAGCAGCGGTGCGGCCACCGACTCGCCGAGCGCGTTACCCATGTTGCCGTCCACGCCGTAGACCTTCATGCCGTCGGACGGGCCGATGCCGACCTCGTGCATACGGGTGATGATCTTCGCCGACTCCTCGAATCCGACCACCGCGACGGCGTCGGGGGCGAAGTCCTTGACCTGGTCGATCTCGGAGTTGAACGACTGCGCGTTGGGGTCGTAGATGATCTTCTGGATCTGATCCTCGGGGATGCCCGCGTCGACGAGGTTCTTCTGGATGTTGTCGGCGAGCCCGGTTCCGTACGGGTCGTTGAGGGCCAGGATGGACACGCGCTGGCCGCCGTCGTCCGAGATGAGCTGCGACACAGCCTGAGCCTGCAACACGTCGGTGGGCGCGGTGCGGAAGTACTGGCCCTTGTCCGGGTAGCAGACGAACTGGTCGGACGTGTTGGCCGGGGAGAACATCACGACGCCGGCGCTGGACACCTTGTCGATGACCTTCAGCGACACCGAAGACGACGCCGCGCCGATGATCACCTGGGTGCCGGCGGCCAGTTCCCGGTCCACGGTGGTGTTCGCCGTGTCGGTGGTGGTGTCGCCCGAGTCGCCGGGAATCAGCTGGACCGGCTGGCCGAGAACACCACCGGCCGCATTGACGTCGTTGACGCCGAGCTGGGTGCCCGCCACCATCGGCGGTCCGAGGAAGGAGAGGCTTCCCGTGTCGGGAAGCAGAGTGCCGATCTTCAGCGGCGCCGTGGACGGGGCACCCGCTGCCGCCGCCTCTTCGGGCGTGCAGTCGGTGGAAACAGTGGTGGCCGAGGCAGAGCTGTCACTCCCACTCGCGGAGTCGTCGCCACTGTCCGAACTACAACCTGCCAGTGCGAGTGATGCCGCGCCGAGAACCGCGGCCGCCCGCACGAGGGTCCGTTTAGCCATCCAAACTCTCCTTAGATCACCTGAGTGCGGGCGCCACCCGAGTTGGCGTCCGCTGTGGGATCAGACGCTAGCGGTCCGGCGGCGTTCGCGATCCGTCCAGAAAGGCTCGTGACCTTACTGTGATCTGAATACGACGAGTGTTTACGCGGCCGTAGCGTGGCGGGCCTCAGGCGCCGACGAGAAGGCGCACGGAGTCGACGACCACCTGGCGCCGGCGGGCCCGGTCCGCGGGGGCCGACGCGCCGAGTTCCGGTGTCTGCGTGTGCCAGGACATCGCGACGGATCGAACGACGGTGAGCAGTTCCACGGGCTCGAATCGGGTTGGCAGCACACCACTTCTCTGCGCTCGCTCGATGTCGGCGAGCTTGGACCGATTGGACGCGACCACCACCTGGAGTGGGTCACCGTCGGGGCGCTCGAGTTGGTACCAGGTGGCGAGCCGGAGCGTCGCCGGGTTGTCCTCGTACAGGTCGAACGAGCGCCCCGCGTACCCGGGGAGGTCGGCGGCGTCGAACCGCACCTGCTCGGTGAACGCCACCACGTGGGCGGAGAAGACCGCGTCGAAGAGTTGCCCCTTGTCGCCGAAGTACGCGTAGATCATCGACTTGTTCGCCTTGGCGGCCAGGGCGATGCGGTCGACCCGCGCCCCGGCGATGCCGAATTCGGCGAACTCGGCCGCCGCCGCGTCGAGTAGTCGCTTCTTCGTTGCCTCTGCGTCGCGCACCATGCGTCCAGGCTAGCAACCAAATAGTTGGTTGACAGCGTGCTTCGGCAGGTGTTTCATGGATTTCATAAACATCCAACCAGTCAGTTGCAAGCATGCGGGATGGAGTACACCATGGCGAAGACGTGGCTCGTCACCGGAAGCTCACGCGGTTTCGGCAGGGAACTCGCGACAGCAGTCCTAGGCAGCGGCGACAACGTCGTCGCCACCGCCCGGCAGCCCGAACAGCTCACCGACCTGGTCGACACGTACGGCGACCGGGTCCGGGCGGTCGCCCTGGACGTCACCGACGCCGCGGCCGCCCGCGCGGCAGTCGCCACCGCGGTAGGCGAGTTCGGGGGCCTCGACGTGGTGGTGAACAACGCCGGCTACGCCAACAGCGTCCCGATCGAGGAAATGGATGACGAGGATTTCCGGCAGCAGATCGACACCAACTTCTTCGGCGTCGTCAACGTCACCCGGGCCGCACTGCCGATCCTGCGCGAACAGCGCAGGGGCTGCTTCGTGCAGTTCTCCTCCGTCGGAGGCCGTGTCGGTGGCACGCCGGGGCTGAGTGCCTATCAGGCAGCGAAGTTCGCCGTCGAGGGATTCTCCGAAGTCCTGGCGGCGGAGGTGAAACCGTTCGGCGTGACGGTGCTCATCGTGGAACCCGGGGCGTTTCGCACCGACTGGCAGGGTTCGTCGATGAAACGCAGCTCGGTCGGCCCCGACTACGAGGCGACGGTCGGCGCGATGAACCGCTATCGGCAGGACACGGACGGCACTCAGCCCGGCGACCCGGCCCGGGCCGCTCGGATCATCATGGATGTGGTTGCCGCCGAGGACGCCCCGCTGCGTCTGCTGCTCGGGGCCGGCGCCGTCGAGATGACCGAGAAGTCGTCCCGCGAGCGCGCTGCCGAGGCCGTCCAGTGGGCGGACGTCAGCCGATCCGCGGACTTCCCCACCGGCGCCTGACGCCTCCGGCGAAAACGCATCGCCTGTCGCCGATCTCGCGGGTCAGCTGGTGGGAGCTTCCCCACCGAGGGTCTCGAGCACCACCTGCGCGACCGCCTTCATCGTCGACCGGCGGTCCATCGCCGCCCGCTGGATCCACTTGAACGCTTCGGGCTCGGTCAGGGACTGTTTCTCCATCAACACGCCCTTCGCCCGCTCGACGATCTTGCGGGTCTCCAGACGCTCCGACAGATCGGAGATCTCCCGCTCGAGCGCGGTCACTTCCTTGAACCGGCTGGCCGCCAACTCGACCGCAGGAACCAGGTCGGCCGTGGAGAACGGCTTGACGAGGTAGGCCATCGCCCCGGCGTCGCGAGCCCGCTCCACCAGCTCGCGCTGACTGAACGCTGTGAGAATGACCACGGGCGCAATACGTTTCGCCGCGATCTCCGAGGCCGCATCGATGCCGTCACGACGGGGCATCTTCACGTCCATGATCACGAGGTCGGGTTTGAGCTCCACCGCCAGGTCGACGGCGGCCTGCCCGTCACCCGCCTCACCGACCACGTCGTAGCCCTCTTCCCGCAGCATCTCGACCAGATCGAGCCTGATCAGCGCCTCGTCCTCGGCCACCACGACCCGTCGCGGCTGCGACGGCACACCTTGCTGCTGGGGAGCGTTCATGGCCACCATTCTCCTCTGCTCGGACGACCCCGGCGCGGGGAGCGAACGTTAGAAGGGTACCGGTGGTTGACTCCCGACGGCGATCTTCTACAGTGGTACAGCGCAACACGCCCTCGTATCCCAATTGGCAGAGGAAACGGATTCAAAACCCGTCCAGTGTGAGTTCGAGTCTCACCGAGGGCACTGCCAGAATTTCTCGCGATTCGCAGGTCAGATGCATTATCTGACCTGCGATTAGCATCTCGTCCCCCGTCATGGTGTTTCCGTCACCACTGTCCGCCCGCGACCTGCCGGGTGGCGGCGTTGAGCCGGTTCCACAGGTTCACGGTGGCGATCGACAGGACCAGCGACGCGAGCGCCTGCTCGTCGTAGTGCCGGGCGGCCTCGTTCCACACGTCGTCGGGCACCGGGTCCGAACGATCGCTCAACCGGGTCATCGACTCGGCCAGCGCCAGGGCCGCGCGTTCTGCGTCGCTGAAATACGGAGCCTCCCGCCACGCCGCCACCGCGAAGATCCGCTCGTTGGTCTCGCCCTCCTTCTCCAGTTCACGCGAATGCATGTCCACGCACACGCTGCAGCCGTTGATCTGGCTCGACCGCAGATGCACGAGAGCGTGGGTCACCGGCGGCACGTCCGCCTTCGACGCTGCCTTTCCCAGAGCCAGCAGAGACTTCATGGCGTCGGGAACGATCATCGCGGGGTTGGTCATCCGGGCTTTCATGATTGCCTGCCTCCAAAGGTATTCGGGTGATCTTCTGTCACACCGGGTGATTTTCGTTCTCACTGACATGACGAACCGCGACGGCAGAATGTGACAGATGAACGACGACGAAGTTCTGGCACACCGCTTCGAGGAGAACCGGACGCATCTGTCGGCGGTCGCCTACCGGATGCTCGGCTCGATCAGCGAAGCGGAGGACGCCGTGCAGGAGGGCTGGCTCCGCCTCAGCCGTGCCGAGACCTCGGATGTGGAGAATCTGCCGGGTTGGCTGACGACGGTCGTCGCCCGGGTGTCGTGCTCGACACGCTGACGCCCGCCGAGCGGCTCGCATTCGTGTTGCACGACATGTTCGCCCTGTCCTTCGACGAGATCGCCCCGATCGCCGGACGCACCGCCGCCGCGTCCCGTCAGCTGGCGAGCCGCGCGCGCCGCCGCGTCCAGGGTTCGGGGCCTGTTCCGGATACCGACCTGACCCGGCAGCGCGAGATCGTAGAGGCATTCATGGCCGCCTCGCGGGGCGGCCGGTTCGACGACCTCCTCGCGTTGCTCGACCCGGACATCGTCCTGCGGGCCGACGGCGGCGCGGACGGATCCTCTCTCGTGCGCGGAGCCCGCGCCGTCGGCGAGCAGGCCCTCACCTTCTCGCGCTTCGCTCCTTTCGCCCGGCTCGCCCTGGTGAACGGCGCCGCCGGGGACGTGACCGCGCCCGAGGGAAAGGCCATGTCGGTCATGGCCTTCGCCGTCGCAGGTGGAAAGATCGCCCGAATCGACATCCTCGCCGACCCGCACCGTCTGCTGCATCTGGGGCTCTTCCGCCGTCGACTGACGACCCCGCAGGTAGCGGCGGTTTTTTGTGCCCGATCCTGGGGATCTGCGCCGTCCTGCCAGTACCATGGTGGGACAGGTACGCCCTCGAGCACGGAGGTCACCCATGGAGCTCGGCACCGTCACTTTCACCTACGACGGGCGGGTAGCCCTTCGATTCCAGCAAGCGCTCTCGCACTCGCCGGAGAAGGTGTGGCGAGTTCTCACCGACCCGCAGTACCTGAAGGCCTGGTTCCCCGCCGACGTCGAGTTCGACCTCACCCCGGGCGCCGAACTCGTCTTCCGCGTGACGCCGGAGCAGGTCCGCCGATTCGGATTGCCCGCAGATCAGACCACCACCGGGACGGTCATCTCGGTGCATCCCGCGCACATCCTCGAGTACCTGTGGGACGCCGAGACCCTGCACTGGGAACTCGTCCCCGACGGCAGTGGAGGCTGCTGGCTGACGCTCACCCACACCGTGGAAGAAGAAGAATCCGCCTACGCCCACGCCGCCGGCTGGCACGCGGGACTCGAGGTGGTCGAAGCGCAACTGGACGGCCGCGAGGTCGACTGGTCCCCGTGGGATCGGGCCGACGAACTCGCCGAGTCCTACCGCAAGACGTCCTGACCACCGGATTCACCGACACGGGAGAAACGCGTATCGCGGACGGCACGACCACACCGGCAGCGACCTTCGTGAAGGAGGTCACCGGCGAGGCGACGCGATGCTGGGGTGTGCACGGCACCGACCTCGGCTGTCCCGCGCGCCTGCCCGACGGGAGAGTCGCGTTCTTCTTCGGCGACACGTTCAGCCGGCACGGCCGGCACGGCAGGCGGTGGCGCAGCCCCGTGATGTTGCGCTCCACCACCACCGATCTCCGCGGCGGCATCGAGTTCGACTCCGCGGCCGGCGGCCGGACGGCGGCGGAGATCCTGCCGAACGCGCACGACGACCGCGAACTCCCCGACCGGGAATCGGCGGGCACCGAGTTCACCGTCGTTCCCGCTGACGCCGTCACGATCGGTGATCGGACCTACCTGTCCGTCGTCAGCGTGCACTCGTGGAGGTCACGTGCGTGGCCGACGAACTTCACGTATCTCGCCTGGTCGGACGACGGTGGCGAGAACTGGCACCGCTCGCCCGCCCGCTGGGACAACCGTGGCGGGTCGCTCGATCAGCTGTGGACCATGGAGCGGCACGACGGCTACGTCTACGTCGTCTCGAGCGCGTTCGACCGCACCACTCCTGGTGGGATGATCCTCCGGCGGGTCCCGGAATCGTGCATCCTCGAGCCCGCAGCGTACGAAGAATGGGGCTGGGACCGCGGCACGGGGTGGGCGTGGGGGCAGCCCGCGACCCCGATCCTGCCGGGCCCCGTCGGCGAGATGTGCCTGCGACGGATCGACGGCACCTGGGTCCTCGCGTACTTCGATCCCACCGCGTACGCGATCGTCACACGCACGGCGGAGCGCATCGACGGAGCGTGGTCGGAACCGACCGTGCAGATCGCGGGCGGCGACTGGGGAGCGGCGGACGGCACGTGGGCGCAGATCTACGGCGGATTCATCCACCCGGCGTCCACACTGGACGATCTGCATCTGTTTGTGTCGCAATGGAACACGACGACCGGCGACCCTTATCGCGTCCTGCAGTTCACCACTCGACTGGACGCCGGGTAGCCCGCAGCACGAGTCACCCGACGAGTTCCGACTCCGTCCACCGCCCCTCGCCCTCGAGTTCCACACCGCGGGAATGGAACTGGTTGAGGGTGCTGCGGTGGCCCACACTCACCACGATGCTGTCCGGGAGTTCGGTCCGGAGCAGCGTGTAGAGCGTGTATTCGAGGCCCTCGTCGATGGCCGACGTGGCCTCGTCGAGGAAGATCACCGCGGGCCGTGCGATCAGCACCCGCGCGAACGCGAGACGCTGCTGCTCGCCCGGCGACAGGATCCGCGTCCAGTCGGCGGTCTCGTCGAGCCGATCCCCGAGATTGCCGAGCGACACCTTCGACAGCGCAGCGCGCACGACGTCGTCGGCCGCCGTCGGCTCCTTCGGGTACGCCAGTGCGGTTCGCAGCGAACCGAGCGGCAGGTACGGCCGCTGGGACAGGAAGATGGCCTCCCCCGCGGGCCGCGACACGGTGCCGTCTGCGTACGGCCACAGATCGGCGAGTGTGCGGAGCAGGGTGGTCTTGCCCGAGCCGGAGGGGCCCTTGACCAGTAACGACTGCCCCGGGTTCACGGTCAGGTCGAGGCCCTCGATGAGAGTCTGGCCCGTGGGAATGCGCACGTCCAGCTTCTCGACCTGGAGGTCGTCGCCCGACTTGCCGGTCTTCAGGATCGGAAGTTCGGCGGCGTGCTGGTTGTCGTTGGCCAGCCCGTTGAGTCGGATGAGGGTGGCGCGGAAACTCGCGAAGTCGGCGTACGACTCGCGGAAGAAGGACAGGGAGTCGTGGACCTGCCCGAACGCCTGCGACGTCTGCATCACGTCACCGAGCGACACCTGACCGGTGAACAGTCGCGGACCCTGCACGAGGAACGGGAAGATGACGGCCGTCTGGTTGACCGTGAGGTTCCATCCACTGAACTTCAACGTCCGGAAGACGATCTGCCACATGTTCCGGATGACGTCCGCGAACCGTCCGGCAAGCGTGCGGCGCTCGACGTTCTCGCCGCGGTAGAACGCGATGCTCTCGCCGTACTCCCGCACCCGGATCAGCGCGTAGCGGAAGTTGGCGCCCAGTTTCTCGTTGAGGAAGTTCAGCTTGATGAGGGGCTTGCCGATCCAGAACGCGACCACCGTGGTCACCAGCACGTAGATGTAGACGAGGAAGATCATCGCCCGCGAGATCTCGACGCCGAACACCGTCATCGGGCCGGACAGATCCCACAGGATTCCCGTGAACGACACGATCGACAGCACGGCCGTCACCGCGCCCATCGACAGCGAGCGGGACGTGGTCACGAAGTTGGTGATGTCGGCCTGGACGCGCTGGTCCGGGTTGTCGATCGCGTCGTCGAGGAATCGGTCACGGTAATAGGCGCGGCTGTCGAGCCAGTCGTCGACGAGATGGTGGTTGAGCCACGTCCGCCAGTCGATGTCGAGGGTCTGCCCGATCAGGTACTCGATCAGGGCCCGAACCACGTGGACGGTCGCCAGAATGGCGAAGACGCGGAGGAAGTGCCAGAACGCCGACTCGTCCAGGTTCTGGATCGAATCGTAGAAGTCGTTGTACCAGTAGGAGAACAGCACCGTCATCCGCACCGCGAAGACCGTCGACAGCAGCAGCACCGCCAGGATCGTCAACGGCTTGAGGCTGCGCCGCGGATCGAAGTACGGCGCGGCGAAGCGCCAGAACTGCCTCCCCCATTTGGTGAACCGCGCGAGCAGTATCACTACGACGACGAACGCGACGACAGTCATGACGTAGGCCTTGAGCAGCCACATTGCGCTGTCCCAGACGACGTTGTTCCAGTCCACGACCCATATCCCCGATCACGAGGTGAAACTCACCAGAAAAGATGGCGAAGTCTAACCCCGGACCTCGGTCATCGGCGAGTGATACACGCAGGACACCCGTCGACGCGCACCCACACGTCGCCCGATGTCCCATTTGCGCAGTTTCGACCGCACAAGCGGGACATCGGGCAGGCAGAACGGGCGCCCGTCGACGGGAGTCTACGAGTCCTTCTCGGGCTCAGGCTTTTTCAGGTTTCCCTCGTCGTCGACGTAGTCGTCGAAGGCGGTACCGGACACCGTGCCGTCGGAGCCGGGCAGGACGACCGTCTCGCGGGCGCCCGGCTCGTAGCGGGCGTCGATCTCCTCCACCTTCTTCTTGGCTGCGGCGAGCGCCTCGTCGTCGGGAAGGGGAACTTCGGTCTCGGCCGGCCGGCCGGTGTTCTTCTGCTCGGGTGCGTCTGCGCTCATAGTGCACGTCCGTTCCGTTTCGGAGATTCCAGACCGACCATACGCCGCGACCACCAGTTGAACTACCGTTCAAACCCGTTCGGTGGCAAAGGAATGGCGGGGCCGCTACTTCCGCGGCGGGAAGTGGCGGATCAGGCCCTCCTGGACCACGGTCGCCAGCAACTCGCCTTCCAGGGAGAAGAACCGCCCCGTCGCGAGACCGCGGGACCCCGCCGCGACCGGCGATTCGGTGGCGTAGAGCGTCCAGTCGTCGAACCGGAACGGCCGGTGGAACCAGATGGAATGGTTGACGGTGGCCGCGACGATCCGGTCCAGCCCCCACGACAGTCCGTGGGTGGTGATGATGGAATCCAGGACCGTGGTGTCCGACGAGTAGCCCATGACGGCCACGTGAATCAGCGGATCGTCGGGAAGGTCGCCGTCCGATTTCATCCAGACCCGGTTGTGGGTGAGCTTCTCCCCGGTGCCCTTCATGATCCACGACGGGTCGTTCGCGTAACGCATGTCGATCGGCTTGAGCGCGTCGACGAACATCTTCAGTCGATCCTCGTACCCGAGGAAGTGGTCGCCCAGTGGCGGCAGCGTGTCCGGGAACGGCACATCGGGCACCTCGACCGCGTGCTCGAGACCCTTGCCCCAGTCCTGGAACGCCGCCAGCATGACGAACAGTTCCTCACCGTTCTGCAGCGCCGTGACCTGACGGTTCGCGAAGGCCCGTCCGTCACGGTGCCGCTCGACGCGGTATTCGATGGGTTCCTTGACGTCGCCGCCGCGGATGAAGTGAGCGTTGATCGCGTGCACGGCACGCTCGCCGCTCACGGTGCGGCCGGCGGCGACCAGTGCCTGGGAAATCAACTGGCCGCCGAACGTCCGGCTACCCACCTGCGCGGGATGCCGACCTCGGTACGTGTCCTCCCCGGTCTTCTCGAGATCGAGAAGTTCGAGCAGGGTCTGGAGATCGGTCTTCGCCGCGACTTCGCTCACCTAGTGGTCCTCTTCGCCGATTCTGTGGACGTGGATCAGGTTGGTCGAGCCAACGGTGCCGGGCGGCGACCCGGCCACGATGACCACCAGTTCCCCCTTCTGGTACCGGCCCAACCCGAGCAGCGCGTGGTCGACCTGCCGCACCATCGCGTCGGTGCTCTCGACCGGATCGACGATGAACGTCTCGGTACCCCACGTCAGCGACAACTGGCTGCGCACCTCCGGCAGCGGGGTGAACGCCAGCAACGGCAACGGCGTGTGCAGCCGCGCCAACCGGCGCACCGTGTCCCCGGACTGGGTGAACGCGACCAGCGCCTTCGCATCCAGCCGCTCCCCGATGTCGCGGGCCGCATAGGAGATGACACCGCGCTTGGTCCGCGGCACGTGCGTGAGCGGCGGCACCTGAGTGGACTCGTTCTCCACCGCCTCGACGATCCGCGCCATCGTGCGCACCGTCTCCATCACGTACTTGCCCACCGACGTCTCACCCGACAGCATCACCGCGTCCGCACCGTCGAGGACCGCGTTCGCGACGTCGGACGCCTCGGCGCGGGTGGGCCGCGAGTTCTCGATCATCGACTCCAGCATCTGCGTCGCGACGATGACCGGCTTCGCGTTCTCCCGGGCGATCTGGATCGCCCGCTTCTGCACCAGCGGCACCTGCTCGAGCGGCAACTCCACCCCCAGATCACCACGGGCGACCATCACCGCGTCGAACGCCAGCACGATCGCCTCGAGGTTGTCGATCGCCTCCGGCTTCTCGAGCTTCGCGATCACCGGGATCCGGCGACCGACCCGATCCATCACGGCGTGAACCAGTTCCACATCGGCCGGCGACCGCACGAACGACAGGGCGATGAAGTCGACACCGAGACCGAGCGCGAACTCGAGGTCGGCGATGTCCTTCTCCGACAGCGCCGGGACCGACACGTTCATCCCCGGCAGGGACACACCCTTGTTGTTGCTGACCGGGCCGCCCTCGGTGACCCGGCAGATCACGTCGTTGCCGTCCACCCCGGAGACGACGAGACCGACCTTGCCGTCGTCGACCAGCAGGCGGTCACCGGCCTTGGCGTCCTCGGCGAGCTGCTTGTAGGTGGTCGACACCCGGTCGTGGGTGCCCTCGACCTCGTCGACGGTGATCCGCACTTCCTCACCGTTGGCCCACGTGGTGCGCCCCTCGGCGAACCGGCCGAGCCGGATCTTCGGGCCCTGCAGGTCGGCGAGGACACCGACCGCCTTCCCCGTCGCGTCCGAGGCCGCCCGGACGCGTTTGTAGTTCTCCTCGTGGTCGGCGTGTTCGCCGTGGCTGAAATTCAGCCGCGCCACGTCCATACCGCTTTCGACGAGTTCGCGAATACGGTCACCGGTGGCGGTAGCAGGTCCAAGTGTGCATACGATCTTCGTGCGTCGGTTCACGGCCTCGAGCCTAGTCGCCCCGCGCGCCCTTCTCCATTTAGACGACTGCCAGCGGGAGCGCCGTCGGATGCACCGGCGACGGGAGGTCCGACGCCCCGGTCAGATACACGTCGACGGCGTGCGCCGCGGACCTGCCCTCCGCGATCGCCCACACCACCAGCGACGCGCCGCGGTGCGCGTCCCCGCAGACGAAGACCCCGGGTGCGGTGGTCTGCCAGTCCGGTCCGCAGGAGAGCGATCCCCGCCGATTGGGTGACAGCCCGTAGTCGTCGAGCAGCGGACCGAGATCGACACCCTCGAATCCGATCGCGAAAAGCGCCAGCTCGCACGGTAATTCGATCTCCTCGCCGACCGGCGTGATGATGCGTTTGCCGTCCTCGCGGGTGACCCGGACCTCGGCGAGCACCATCGATCGCACGTTCCCGTTCTCGTCACCGAGGAAACGCTGCACCGCGACCTGATAGCGGCGGACACCGCCCTCGGCGTGCGCGGGCGACGTACGAAGCACCATCGGCCACGCAGGCCACGGCGTCGCGGCCTCGTCCCGTTCCGTCGGCAACTCCGGCTTGTAGTCCAGTTGGGTCACCGACAACGCGCCCTGGCGGTGCGCCGTTCCGAGGCAGTCGGCCCCGGTGTCGCCGCCGCCGATGATGACGACGTGCTTGCCCTTCGCGGTGATCGTCGCGGGACCGTCACCCTCGCATTCTTTGTTCGAGGTGACCAGGTGTTCCATCGCGAGGTGGATCCCGTTCAGCTCCCGGCCTTCGACGGTCGTATTGTCGCGGCCCCGGAGTGCGCCGATCGCGAGCACGACGGCGTCGAAGTTCTCGCGCATCTGCTCCACGGTGAGGTCGACGCCGACCTCGCAGTCGGTGACGAAGTGCGTTCCCTCGGCGCGCATCTGCATCAGGCGCTGATCGAGGATCGCCTTCTCCATCTTGAATTCCGGGATGCCGTACCGCAGCAGTCCCCCGAGCCGGTCGTCGCGCTCGTAGACGGTGACGTCGTGCCCCGCCCGGGTCAGCTGCTGCGCCGCCGCGAGGCCGGCCGGGCCGGAACCGACCACCGCGACCTTGCGGCCCGTGGCGATCATCGGCGGCTTGGGCACCACCGTGCCGGACTCCCACGCGACGTCGGCGATGGCCTGCTCGATCCGCTTGATGGTGACGCTGCCGGTCGTGTGCGTGTCGGCGAGGGCGAGCACACACGCCGACTCGCACGGCGCCGGACACACCCGCCCCGTGAACTCCGGAAAGTTGTTGGTGGCGTGCAGCCGTTCACTGGCCGCCGACCAGCGGCCCCGCCGCACCAGGTCGTTCCACTCCGGGATCAGATTGCCCAGTGGGCAACCCGCACTTCCCGAGTGGCAGAACGGGATTCCGCAGTCCATGCACCGGGCGGCCTGCTCGGACACCTCGGCGGCCCGCTCGGCCGGACTCTGCGGCGCATACACCTCGTGCCAGTCGTGCACCCGCTCCGCGACCGGACGCTTGCGCGCCTCCTTCTTGACGATGTGCAGAAAGCCCTGCGGATCAGCCACGTGCCGCCTCCATGATCGCAGTGTCCACGTCGAGTCCCTCGGCCTTGGCCATCCGGGTCGCGTCCAGCACCCGCTGGTAGTCCACCGGCATCACCTTGGTGAACAACGCGGACCGCCGGGGCCAGTCGGCGAGCACCGACGCCGCCACCGCGGAACCGGTCCACCGGTGGTGCCGGGTGACCGCGCCGCACAACCAGTCGAGGTCGTCCGGGTCGGGTTGCAGGAGCTTCACCATCGCCCGGTTCACGTCCTCGGGGTCCAGGTCGAGGACGTACGCGATGCCGCCGGACATGCCGGCCGCCATGTTCCGGCCGGTCGGTCCGAGGATCACGACCCGACCGCCCGTCATGTACTCGCAGGCGTGGTCGCCGACACCCTCCACGACGGCCGACGCACCGGAGTTGCGCACCGAGAAACGCTCGCCGACGCGGCCCCGGAGATACAGCTCGCCCGAGGTGGCGCCGTAGAGGAGGGTGTTGCCCGCGATCACCTGCGTTTCGGGGACGAACAGGACGTCGTCGGCGGGACGGACCACGATCCGTCCGCCCGACAATCCCTTGCCGACGTAGTCGTTGGCGTCACCGGTCAGGTCGATGGTGATGCCCGGTGGCAGGAACGCGCCGAGCGACTGCCCGGCGGAACCGGTGAACGTGAGCCGGATCGTGTCGTCCGGCAGCCCGGCGGCGCCGTACCGGCGGGTGACCTCCGCGCCGAGCAGCGTCCCGACGGTCCGGTTGACGTTGCGCACCGGCATCTCGATCTCCACGGCGTGCGCGTCCTCGAGGGCACCCTCGGCCAGCTGGATGAGCGTGCGATCCAGCGCCCGGTCCAGTCCGTGGTCCTGATCGCGGTCCCGGCGCCGCTGCGGCAGCGGCACCCCGTCCGGCCCGGTGGCCACGGCGAAGATCGGAGTGAGGTCGAGTCCCCGGTTCTTCCAGTGCGCGATCCCCTGCGCGGTCTCGAGGACGTCCGCGTGACCGACGGCCTCGTCGATGCTGCGGAACCCGAGGTCCGCCAGGTACTGGCGCACGTCCTCGGCGACGAAGCGGAAGAATTCCTCCACGAACTCCGGTTTGCCGGTGTACCGCTTGCGCAGCTCCGGGTTCTGGGTGGCGACACCGACCGGGCAGGTGTCGAGGTGGCAGACCCGCATCATGATGCAACCCGCCACGATCAGCGGGGCCGTCGAGAACCCGAACTCCTCCGCACCCAGCAGCGCCGCGACCACGACGTCCCGCGCGGTGCGCATCCCGCCGTCGCACTGGACGGTGATGCGGTCGCGGAGTCCGTTGAGCACCAGCGTCTGCTGGGCGTCGGCCAGCCCGATCTCCCACGGCGCCCCGGCATGCTTCATCGACGTCAACGGGGTGGCGCCGGTCCCGCCGTCGTTCCCGGAGATCAGGACCACGTCGGCGTGCGCCTTGCTGACGCCGGCGGCGACCGTTCCCACACCCACCGAGCTGACCAGCTTCACGTGGACCCGGGCCCGGTCGTTGGCGTTCTTCAGGTCGTGGATCAGCTGCGCGAGATCCTCGATCGAGTAGATGTCGTGGTGCGGCGGCGGCGAGATGAGCCCGACCCCCGGCGTCGAATGCCGGGTCTCCGCGACCCACGGGTACACCTTGTACGCCGGCAGCTGACCGCCCTCACCGGGCTTCGCTCCCTGCGCCATCTTGATCTGGATGTCGCTGGCGTTGATCAGATAGTCACTGGTGACGCCGAACCGCCCGCTCGCCACCTGCTTGACGGCGCTGCGGCGCGACGGATCGTAGAGACGGTCGACGTTCTCGCCACCCTCGCCCGTATTGGAGCGTCCGCCGAGATTGTTCATCGCGACGGCCATCGTCTCGTGGGCCTCGGCGGAGATCGAGCCGTAGCTCATCGCTCCGGTGTTGAACCGGGTGACGATCCGCTCGACCGGCTCCACCTCGTCCAGCGGCACCGGCGGGCGCACGCCCTCGCGGAACGTGAACAGGCCGCGCAGTGCCCCACCGGCCTCGGCCAGCCGGTTCACCTCCTCGCTGTACTTCGCGAACACCTCGTGCTGACCGGTGCGGGTGGCGTGCTGCAGCAGGAACACCGTCTCCGGGGTGAACAGGTGCAGTTCGCCGTCGCGGCGGAACTGGTACTCTCCGCCGTCCTCGAGCCGCCGGTGGGCGAACTCGGCCGGGTTGTCCGGGTACGCCTGCCGGTGGCGGACGGTGACCTCGCGGGCGATCTCGTCGAGACCGGCGCCGCCCAGCTTGCTGACGGTGCCCGTGAAGTACTCGTGGACGAGGTCGCGGTCCAGGCCGATCGCCTCGAACACCTGAGCCGCGGTGTACGAGCCGACGGTGGAGATGCCCATCTTCGACATCACCTTGAGCACTCCCTTGCCGAGAGCGGTGAGGTAGTTGCGCACGGCGATCGTGTGCTCGACGCCGGTGAGTTCGCCCTCGGACACGAGGTCCTCGATCGACTCCATCGCGAGGTACGGGTTGACCGCGGCGGCGCCGTACCCGATGAGCAGCGCCAGGTGGTGGACCTCGCGGGCGTCACCGGATTCGACGACCAGCGCCACTTTGGTGCGTTCCTTGGTCCGCACCAGGTGATGGTGCACCGCGGCGACCGCGAGCAGCGACGGGATCGGCGCGCGGGTGTGGTCGGAGTCGCGGTCCGAGATCACCAGCGTCCGATAGCCGTCCGCGATCGCGGCGCTCGCCTGCGCCCGCAATTCCTCGATCGCCTCGGCCATCCCCGCACCGCCGCGCTCCACGTCGTACAGCGCGCGCAGCACCGTCGCGGCGAGCCCCGGATGGTTGCCGTCCGCGTTCACGTTGATGATCTTGTTCAGCTCTTCGTTGTCGAGCACCGGCCACGGCAGCACGATCTGCCTGCACGACGCCGCGGTCGGCTCGAGCAGGTTCTGTTCCGGACCCATGACCCGCGACAGCGACGTCACGATCTCTTCGCGGATCGCGTCGAGCGGCGGGTTCGTGACCTGCGCGAACAGTTCGACGAAGTAGTCGTAGAGCAGCCGCGAACGCTGAGACATGACAGCGATCGGCGTGTCCGTCCCCATCGAGCCGAGGGGCTCGCCGCCGGACGCGGCCATCGGCGCGAGCAGGATGCGCAGATCCTCCTCGGTGTACCCGAACGCCACCTGCCGTCGCACCACGGACTCGTGGTTGTGCTGCACGTGCGGGCGATCCGGCAGCGTCTTCAGTTCGAGCAGACCGGCGTACAGCCACTCGGCGTACGGCTGCTCCGCCGCGAGCCGCATCTTGATCTTCTCGTCGGGCACGATCCGGCCCTCGGACGTGTCGACCAGGAACATCTGTCCCGGTTCGAGGCGGCCCTTCGCCACGACCTCCGCCTGCGGCACGTCGAGGACACCGCTCTCGCTCGCGAGGACCACCCGCCCGTCGACGGTCTGCCACCAGCGTCCCGGACGCAGGCCGTTGCGGTCGAGCACGGCGCCGACAACGGTCCCGTCGGTGAACGTCACACACGCCGGTCCGTCCCACGCCTCCATCAGCGATGCGTGGAACTGATAGAACGCCCGCCGGTCGGGACACATCGACGTGTCGTTCTCCCACGCCTCCGGCACCATCATCATCACCGCGTGCGCCACGCTGCGGCCGGCGAGGTGCAGCAGTTCGAGCACCTCGTCGAACGACGCCGAATCCGACGCGTCGGGGGTGCAGATCGGGTACAGCCTGCGCAGGTCGCCCGGGATCACCGAACTCGACAGCAACGCCTCGCGGGCGCGCATGCGGTTCCGGTTGCCGCGGACCGTGTTGATCTCACCGTTGTGCGCGACGAAGCGGAACGGGTGCGCGAGCGGCCAGGACGGGAACGTGTTGGTCGAGAACCGGCTGTGCACGATCGCGATCGCACTCGCGATCCGGGGGTCGCGCAGGTCCGGGAAGTACCGCGACAGCTGGGACGTGGTCAGCATTCCCTTGTAGACGACGGTCCGGCTCGACAGGGACGGGAAGTACACGCCGCTGCCCTCGGACTCGACCTCGGGAGTGACCTGTTCGGCCCGCTTGCGCAGCGCGTAGACCAGGCGGTCGAGTGCCAGCCCGCCGGGCCGGATCCCGCCGACGGCAGGTGCGGTGACGAACAACTGGCTCATGTGCGGTTCGCAGGCCCGGGCCGAGGAGCCGACGTCCGCGCCGTCCGGATCGACGGGCACCCGGCGCCAGCCGAGGATGTCGAGCCCCTCCTCGGCCGCGAGGTCGGAGACGCGTCGTTGCGCGGCCGCCCGCGCCTGCGGGTCGTGCGGGAGGAAGCAGGTGCCCGCCGCGTACGTGCTGCTGCCGTCGTCGAGCGGCGCCGGGAGATCGAAGTCGACGACGTCCGCGAAGAATTCGGTGGGAAGCTGCAGGAGGATGCCGGCGCCGTCTCCGCTGTTCGGTTCCGATCCCGCCGCACCGCGGTGCTCGAGATTCTCGAGGGCGAGGAGTCCGTCGGAGACGATGGAGTGTGAGCGGCGGCCGTGCACGTCCGCCACCATGGCGACACCGCAGGAATCGACTTCCTGGTCCGGGTCGTACAAGCCCTGGGGACCGGGCAACTGAGAGAACAGCACCGATATACCTCCACATCGGCCAGGAAGACCACCAGTGTGTGCGCTCCGCACGTGCTGTCGGCGGCCTCCGCTAGCGGGGTCGCCACGACGGGCGCTAACTGCTTTTCGGGGGTCTACCGGGACAGCATCGGCCCGTGAAGGTTGTTACCGGACATACACCCGGCGCGCTCAGCTTACCAGGACCGATACCTCGCAAGATATGCCGAATCCGGCCCCGGAAAGCACCGTGGCCCGTGTCGCATCAGCAACACGGGCCACAGTTCGGTCGGGGATCGTCACTGCTCCCGCAGGGGTCGTCCGTACTTGTCCTTCACGCTTCCGGTCAGCATCATGATGCCGTCGACGAGCGGCCAGATTCCGCCGATTCCACAGGTGAGCCATGTGACGGCGATCTGCGCCACGGCGATGCCGGGCTGGTTCAGGTAGAACCGTCCGACTCCGAAGCCGCCGAGGAAGATCTGCAGCAGGCCGGCGGTCAGCTTGGACTTGTCGGAGTACGGCTCACCCGTCAGCGGGTGCCTGCCGAACGGCGCCGACGGATCGGCGTACGCGTTGTAGCCGGCGGGGGCGTATCCGGGCGGCGGGAACCCCTGCTGGGGGTAACCCTGCTGCTGTCCGTACCCGGGCTGCTGATACCCGGGCTGGGGGTAGTCCTGCGGCGACTGCGGAGCCGCCCCGTACTGCGCACCGTAGTTGGGGTCGGGTGCGCCGTAGGTGGGACCGTCCGGTTGCTGGGGGTTCTCGTACCCGGTGTAGGGCGCGGTCGGCGACGTCGGCTCGCCCACGTTCGGGAACGGGGCCGTCGGCTCGGTGCCGCTCGGCGACGGGTAGGTGGGCGTGGACCCCCAGCCCGGGCCGTTGCCGACACCGGAGTACGTGTCCCACCCCGGTCCGGTGCCGGTCGAACCCGGTGACGGCGTCGCGTCCGACGTGGCAGGCGGCTGGGACAGCGAGGCCTCGGCGGTGGCGTCGTAATCGAAGGGTGAGCCGAACTCCGGCGGCAGGCTCGACTCGGTGCTGTTCTCGGTGCCGTCGCTGCTCTTCCCCAGGTCGACCTTGTGTGCGTCCTCGGATGCACCCTTGCCGGAATCGTCGGATGCTTTCCCCGGTTCAGTCATTCGCGTCATCCTTCTTGCTGTCGATGGTCTTCGTGCCCGCCTCGCCGCCGGTACTCGCGGTACTCGCGGCCTTGTCGTCCGATACCGGCTCCGACGCTGACGTGCCCTCGTCCTTGCCCGCGTCCTCGACGTTCTTCTCGGGCTCCTTCTGCGCGATCTCGCCGTCGACCGGTTCGCCGCCGCCCCCGACCGGGCCGCCGTCGGCAGGCCGCAATTCGGCCGGGTCCTCGCGGCCCTTCGTGGCGGCGAAGAAGTACACCAGGGCCGCGACGAACACCAGGGCGGAGGTGAACGAGTTCACGCGGACGCCGGCGATGAGGCTCGCGTGATCGCTGCGCATCAGTTCGATCCAGAAGCGGCCGGCGCAGTAACCGGCCACGTACAGGGCGAACAGTCGGCCGTGACCGATGCGGAAGCGGCGATCGACCCACACGAGCAGGAGGACGATCAGCACGTTCCACAGGGCCTCGTACAGGAACGTCGGGTGCACCACGAACGCGACCTCGCCGGTGGACACCCCGTCGATCAGCTGCGGTGACACCTGGCCCACGTCGTTGCGCCGCTCGAAGATCTCGAGACCCCACGGCACCTCGGTCTCACGACCGTAGAGTTCCTGGTTGAAGTAGTTTCCGAGCCGGCCGATCGCCTGCGCCAGCAGGATCGCGGGCGCGACCGCGTCGCCGAGCGCCGGCAGCGGGATGCCGCGGCGGCGACACCCGATCCAGGCGCCGACACCGCCGAGCGCCACGGCGCCCCAGATGCCGAGACCGCCCTGCCACACCTTCAGGGCGTCGACGGGGTCGCCGCCCTCCCCGAAGTACGTCGGCCAGTCGGTCATCACGTGGTACAGACGGCCGCCGATCAGGCCGAACGGCACCGCCCAGATGGCGATGTCGAGGACGGTGCCCTTCTCGCCGCCGCGGGCGACCCAGCGACGGTCACCCCACACGATCGCGACGACGATCCCGACGATGATGAACAGCGCGTACGCGCGCAGGGCCACCGGTCCGACATACCAGACACCTTGGGGCGGACTCGGAATGTAGGCCAGTACGTCCACAGTGGAAGTCACGACGCCACGGTAGCGGAGCGAACGCCCTCGGCGAGTTCCTTCGTGAGCGAGCGCACCGCGTCGAGACCGCTCTCCGCGGCCGTGACCAGCGCGGATCCGACGATGACCGCATCGGCGTACGCGGCGATCTCGGCGGCCTGCGCGCCGGAGCGGACACCCAGTCCGACACCCACCGGAATGTCCGAGTGGGCGCGGATACGGGCGGTCAGCTCGGGTGCCATCGACGACACCGCGTCACGGGCACCGGTGACACCCATCGTCGACGCGGCGTACACGAAGCCGCTGCTCGCGTCGAGGGTCATCGAGAGACGTTCCTCGGTCGACGACGGCGCCACGAGGAAGATCCGGTCGAGGTCGTGTTCCTTCGACGCGGCGATCCACTCGCCGGCTTCCTCGGGGATGAGGTTGGGTGTGATCAGGCCGAGGCCGCCCGCGCTCGCCAGGTCGCGCGCGAACTTGTCGACGCCGTACTGCAGGACCGGATTCCAGTAGGTCATCACGACGGCCTTGCCGCCGACGGAGGCGATCGCCTCGACGACGGTGAACACGTCACGCACGCGGACACCGTTCCGCAGCGCCGTCTCGGCCGCCGCCTGGATGGTGGGCCCGTCCATCACCGGGTCGGAGTAGGCGATGCCGACCTCGACGATGTCGCAACCGGATTCGACCATCGCCTTGAACACGTCGATGGACTCCTGCACGGTGGGGAAACCGGCCGGGAGGTACCCGACGAGCGCGGCGCGCTTCTCCTCGCGGCACTGCGCGAACGTCGGGGCGAGGCGCGAGAGTCGTTCGCTCACTTGGCCGAACCTTCCTTGTCAGTCGTGGTGGTCTCGGTCGAGTCGTCGGGATCGAACAGTCCGAACCACTTGGCGGCCGTGTCCATGTCCTTGTCGCCGCGCCCGGACAGGCTGATGACGATGATGGCGCCCTCCCCCAGTTCGCGGCCCAGTCTCAGCGACCCGGCGACGGCGTGGGCGGACTCGATGGCCGGGATGATGCCCTCCCGCTCGGACAGCAGACGGAGCGCGTCCATGGCCTCCGTGTCGGTGACCGGCTCGTAGGTGGCGCGGCCGATGTCCTTGAGGAGTGCGTGCTCGGGTCCGACACCGGGGTAGTCGAGGCCCGCGGAGATCGAGTGCGACTCGATGGTCTGGCCGTCTTCGTCCTGCAGCAGGTACGAGTACGCACCCTGGAACGCGCCCGGGGTGCCCGCGGCGAACGTGGCGGCGTGCCGCCCGGTCTCGACGCCGTCACCGGCGGCCTCGTAGCCGACCAGCCGCACGGCGGGGTCGTCGAGGAACGCGTGGAAGATGCCGATGGCGTTGGAACCGCCGCCGACACACGCCGTCACGGCGTCGGGCAGCCGACCGGTCAGCGCCTGCACCTGGGCACGCGCCTCCAGACCGACGACGCGCTGGAAGTCGCGGACGATGGTCGGGAACGGGTGCGGCCCGGCAGCGGTGCCGAAGCAGTAATACGTGTTGTGGGCGTTGGTGACCCAGTCGCGCAGCGCCTCGTTGATGGCGTCCTTCAGGGTCCTCGACCCCGACTCGACCGACACCACCGACGAGCCCAGCAAGCGCATGCGGGCGACGTTCAGCGCCTGCCGCTCGGTGTCGACGGCACCCATGTAGATGACGCATTCCAGGCCGAGGAGCGCGCAGGCGGTCGCGGTGGCCACACCGTGCTGGCCGGCCCCGGTCTCCGCGATGATGCGGGTCTTGCCCATCCGCTTGGCGAGCAGCACCTGGCCGAGCACGTTGTTGATCTTGTGCGAGCCCGTGTGGTTGAGGTCTTCGCGCTTGAGGATGAGCCGCGCCCCACCGGCGAACTCGCTCATCCGTTTCGCCTCGAAGATCGGGGACGGACGGCCGGTGTAGTCACGCTGGAGACGATCGAGTTCGTTCAGGAACGCGTCGTCGGCGCGGGCCTTCTCGTACTCGGCGGTGACCTCCTCGATCACTGCCATCAGGGCCTCGGGCACGTGCCGTCCGCCGTACACGCCGAAGTGTCCTCCGGCGTCGGGGTCGTGCGTCGTGCGCTCGGCGATCCCGGCGCTGGCAGTCGGCAGATTGCCACCCTTGAAGACGGTTTCCTGATTACGTGAAGTCACAGGTCCAGTCTGCCCCAACGCCGGGTTCGGCCGCCGTCCGGGTCAGTTCCGCCGACGCAGCGTCAGCGTGACGGCTTGGGGCAGGACGGGTGAGCGCCTGCGTTGACCAGATCGGCCACCGCCTTGCGCGGATCCCCGCTGGTGACGAGGCCTTCGCCGACCAGCACCGCGTCGGCTCCCGCACCGGCGTAGGCCAGCAGGTCGGCTGTGCCGCGCACACCGGACTCGGCGATCTTGATGATCTCGGTCGGCAGCCCGGGAGCGATCTCGCCGAACGTGTTCTTGTCGACCTCGAGCGTCTTGAGATTGCGGGCATTGACGCCGATGACCTTGGCACCGGCCTCGAGCGCCCGGTTGGCCTCTTCCTCGGTGTGGACCTCGACGAGGGCCGTCATGCCCAGCGACTCCGTGCGGTCGATCAGCGACGCAAGCGCGTCCTGTTCGAGGGCGGCGACGATGAGCAGCACGACGTCGGCGCCGTGGGCGCGGGCCTCGTGGATCTGATACGGCCCGACGATGAAGTCCTTGCGGAGGATCGGGATGCTCACCGCGCGGCGGACCGCGTCGAGGTCCGCGAGGGACCCCTGGAACCGGCGCTCCTCGGTGAGCACGCTGATCACGCGGGCGCCACCGGCCTGGTAGGCGGCGGCCAACTCGGCGGGATCGGTGATGTCGGCGAGCGCGCCCTTCGAGGGGCTCGCGCGCTTGACCTCGGCGATGACTCCGATGCCCGGCTCGAGCAGGGCGGCCGCGGCATCGAGGGCCGGCGGTGCGGCAGCGGCGGCAGCCTTGACTGCGGCGAAGTCAAGGACGGCTTCGCGGGCGGCGACGTCGGCGCGCACCCCGTCGAGAATCGAGTCGAGAACGGTCATCGTGGCCCGAGTCCTTTCTGGGCAGAAACCCGATGTGAGGAACATCATCAGGGGTGAAGTCAGCCTAGATGGCACTCTGATTCTGTTTACGTTCGGGTCCCCGGGTCTTTGTCCTGTCCGTCAACTTGGTCGACAGGTTCGGCTTTCTTGTCTTCCACCGTGGGGTCCTCCCCCGCGTCCAGGGCGTCCCAGAGCATGCGCTGGGTGACGGGCCCCTCGCCCGCATCGGCCCCGGCCTTCTTCGCCGCGTCACGCCGCGCACCGGGGCTGTCGTACTTGGAGGAGAGCCCGGCCCGCACACGCGGACGGCGCACGAGTTCCACCGCGGCGGCGAGCGCCGCCACGCCGCCCACCAGCGCGAGCACGGCGGGTCCGACGTGCACGGACACCGACTGAACCTCGGCGCGGCCCGGCAACTCGGCCAGCCTGCCCGCCTCGTCGTCGGAGGCGCCGGACACGATCAACCCCACCGCCGGAACCGCGGCCGCGACGGCCACGACCGCGACGAGGACGCCGAGCACACGCAGCGCCCAGCCCTTCACGGCGAACAACGCGGCGATCGCGGCGACCAGGGTCAGCGCCAACGGCGTGAGCGCCGCCGCCCACGTGCCGCCGGCGAGCGCGGACGTGCGCTCCTCCCCGAGTCCGTCGGAGGAGGTGACCTCCACCCACGTCATCCGGGAGGCACCCCACAGGCACAGCGCGGCGACCGCGAGCAGCAGCACCGAGATCATCGACCGGCGACGTCCCGCCTGCCCGGGTTCCCGGGACGTCTCCGACGCGTCACTCACTGCGTGTCGCCTCCCAGGGTCTTCAGCGTGTGCGCCGCCGCGATCGCGCTCAACACCGCCATCGCCTTGTTCCGCGCCTCCGTGTCCTCGTACTCGGGGTTCGAGTCGGCGACGACGCCCGCACCCGCCTGGACGTACCCGATGCCGTCCTTGATCAGCGCGGTCCGGATCGCGATGGCCGTGTCGGCGTCGCCGGCGAAGTCGAGGTACCCGATGATGCCGCCGTAGATGCCCCGGCGCGTGGGTTCGAGTTCCTCGATCAGCTGCATCGCCCGGACCTTCGGCGCACCCGACAGCGTGCCCGCCGGGAAACACGCGGTGACGGCGTCCAAGGCATGCTTACCGTCCGCGAGGTGACCCGTGACGGTGGAGACGAGATGCATCACGTGGCTGTACCGCTCGATGTGGCGGTAGTCGTGGACCTTCACCGTGCCCGGTTCGCACACGCGCCCGAGGTCGTTGCGGCCCAGGTCCACGAGCATGAGGTGCTCCGCGTTCTCCTTCTCGTCGGCGAGCAGGTCCTTCTCGAGCAGGATGTCCTCCTCCTCGGTGTGCCCGCGCCACCGGGTTCCCGCGATCGGGTGCGTGGTGGCGACGCCTTCCGACACGGTCACCAGGGCCTCCGGGCTCGAACCGACGATCGAGAACGCGGTCTCGCCGTCGCCGTTCGGCACGTTGAGCAGGTACATGTACGGGCTCGGGTTGGAGGCGCGCAGCATCCGGTAGACGTCGATCGGGTCCGCGGTGCAGTCGATCTCGAAGCGCTGCGACAGCACCACCTGAAATGCCTCGCCCGCCTCGATGTCTCCCACGAGTTTCTGCACGTCGGCGCCGAATCCTTCGGTGGTGCGCTGACGCCGGTAGTCGGGGGCGGGCTTCGCGAACGTGGACACGGTGGACGACGCCGGCGCCGACAGGGCGTGCGTCATCCGGTCCAGCCGCTCCACTGCGGAGTCGTAGGCCTCGTCGACACGTTCGTCGGTGCCGTCCCAGTTGACCGCGTTGGCGATCAGGGTGATGGCGCCCTCGTGGTGGTCGACGGCCGCGAGATCCGTCGCCAGCAACATGACCATCTCGGGGATCTGCAGATCGTCGGTGGTGTGCTCGCCGATGCGCTCGATCCGGCGCACCGCGTCGTAGCCGAGGAAGCCCACCATGCCGCCGGTCAGCGGCGGCAGGTCGGGCAGCCGCTCGGTGCGGAGCAGTTCCAGCGTCCGGCCGAGGGCCGCGATCGGATCGCCGCCGGACGGGACGCCCGCCGGGACGTTGCCGTACCAGGCGGCTTCACCGTCGACGACGGTGAGCGCGGCGGGACTGCCCGCGCCGATGAACGACCATCGCGACCACGATCGGCCGTTCTCCGCCGACTCGAGCAGGAAGGTCCCCGGCCGGTTCGCCGCCAGCTTGGTGTACGCCGACAGCGGAGTTTCCGCGTCTGCCAACACCTTGCGCGTCACCGGGACCACCCGGTGTTCGGCGGCGAGAGCGTGGAACTGCTCGCGCGTCGTAGTCGAGTCGGACCCGTCGTCGGCCGGGGTGGCGGCGGACTCGGGTGCGGGAATCGTGGTGGGCTCGCCGTGCATGCCGACCATCATCCCAGGCGCACTCGTCGTGTCTGCGTGCGCGGGTAGCCTCGGCTCTCATGAAGCCAGGTCAGCTCGCACCGGAATTCACCCTGCCCGATCAGGACGGCATCGCGCGGTCCCTGTCGAGCCTCCTCGAGGACGGCCCTCTGGTGCTGTTCTTCTACCCCGCGGCGTCGACGCCGGTCTGCACCGCCGAGGCCTGCCATTTCCGCGACCTCGGAATCGAGTTCTCCGCGGTGGGCGCGTCCCGCGCCGGGATCAGCACCGACGCGGTGGAGAAGCAGGCGTCGTTCGCGCAGGCGCAGTCGTTCGACTACCCGCTGCTGTCGGACGCCGACGGAGCCGTCGCGGAGATGTTCGGCGTCCGCCGCGGACTGCTCGGCAAACTCGCCCCGGTCAAGCGGTCGACGTTCGTCATCGACACCGACCGCACCGTGCTCGAGGTCATCTCGAGCGAGTTCCGCGCCAACACGCACGGCGATCAGGCGCTCGCCTTCCTCCGGACACGTCAGTCCACCTGAATCGACCGTTTGGCCAGCCCCATCCAGAAGCCGTCGATCACCTGCCGAGGGATCTGCTCCGGATCGCTCGAGGCGCCCAGCGTGACGAACAGCGGCGCGAAGTGCTCGATCGTCGGGTGGGCGTACGGCATGCCCGGCGCGAGCGAGCGGAAGTCGATGAGCGAATCGACGTCGCCAGCGGCGAGGCGCTCGTCCGCCCAGGCGTCGAACTCCGACGACCAGCCGGGCGCCTTCGCGTCGGGTGACGGGTCGCGCAGGAACGGCAGGCCGTGTGTGGTGAATCCCGAACCGACGATCAGCACACCCTGCTCGCGCAGGGGACGCAGCCGCTCACCGAGGTGCAGCAGTCGCTGCGGGTCGAGCGTGGGCAGCGAGATCTGCAGGACCGGGATGTCGGCGTCGGGGTACATGACCGTCAACGGCACGTAGGCGCCGTGGTCCAGGCCGCGGTGCGGCTGGTGCGACACGGTCTCGTCGTCCGGCATCAGCGCCACGATCTGCGCCGCGAGGTCGGGGGCACCGGGCGACTCGTACGTGGTCCGGTAGAAGCGCTCGGGGAAGCCACCGAAGTCGTAGACGAGGGGCGTGCCGGTGGTGGTGGATCCGATCGTGAGCGGCGCCGATTCCCAGTGCGCCGACACCATGAGGATGGCCTTCGGCCGCGGCAGGTCGCCTGCCCACTTCGCCAGCTGCGACACCCACAGTTCGCTGTCGACCAGTGGAGGCGCACCATGGCTGAGGAACAGTGCGGGCATCGTGGCGGTCATCGCGACTCCTTCGGATCCGAGATCCAACATCGACGGCCAATGTTGAACCTTCAAGTTACTATAAGAGTCAACCGATGGGCGCGGCAACTAATTCCCCGGGCACGATCCAGCCCGCGACGTGCTAACTATGTTGAACACGCTGCACGCGTGGATCGACGTACAGATGGAGGACACCACTGATGAGTGGGAACGACGAGGGCAAGCCCGCAGAACCCGGCACCCGATGGCTCGACGCAGAGCAGCAGGAGGCCTGGCTCACCCTCATCGCCCTGGTCACCCGGCTCCCCGCCGCACTGGACACCCAGCTCCAACGCGACTCGGCACTCACCCACTTCGAGTACTTCGTCCTCGCCTCGCTGTCCGGCGAAACCAACCGGCGCCTCCAGCTGTCCCTGCTCGCCCAGCGCGCCAACGCATCACTGTCCCGGCTGTCCCACGTCATCACCAAGATGGAAAAAGCCGGCTGGGTACGCCGCGAGAGCATCCGCGGCAGCCGCGGCTCCGACGCCGTCCTCACGGACGAAGGCATGGCCAAAGTCGTCGAGGCCGCGCCCCCGCACGTCGAATCCGTCCGCTCACTGATCTTCGACGGACTGTCCGCCGAACAAGTCCGTCAGCTGTCCGAACTGTCCGGCGCCATGCTCACCCAACTCGACAAGAGCATCGCGTCGGGAACCGGCAGAGCCTGACAGCAACTCACCCCAGCGGCGTCCCGCCGACACCCCAGCTGTCGCGCGGGACCTCGGTGATCGTCACCCACACCTTCGCGGGATCCTTGCCCGTCGCATCGGCGTAGGCCTGGGTGACCGCCTCGATCGTCGCGCGCTTCTGCTCCGCGGTGAGCCCCGGTGTCTGACTGATCTGAATCAATGGCATGCGGGCATTCTGCCCGAGGGCATGCGGGCATTCTGCCCGAGGGCATGCGGGCATTCCGCCCGAGCGTCGTGGCGCCCTACTCGACGGCGAGAAGAACGTCGGTGTCGAAGCAGGTGTGCGTGCCCGTGTGGCACGCCGCCCCCTCCTGATCGACGACGAGCAGCACGGTGTCGCCGTCGCAGTCGAGCCGCACCTCGTGGACGTACTGCGTGTGACCGGACGTCTCGCCCTTCACCCAGTACTGCTGACGGGACCGGGAGTAGTACGTGCCCTTGCGGGTGTCGAGGGTGCGGGCGAGAGCCTCGTCGTCCATCCACGCCACCATCAGGACGTCGCCCGTCGACCGTTCCTGCGCGACAGCGCTGAACAGTCCCGCCTCGTTGCGCTTGAGCCGTGACGCGATAGCGGGGTCGAGACTCATCGGACGGTGATCCCTTCTTCACGCATGGACTTCTTCACGTCGCCGATCGTCATGTCGCCGAAGTGGAAGACACTGGCGGCCAGGACGGCGTCCGCGCCGGCGCCGACCGCGGGTGCGAAATGCTCGACGGCGCCCGCTCCCCCGCTGGCGATCACCGGCACGTGCACGGCCGCGCGCACCGCCCGGATCATCGGCAGGTCGAAACCGGCCTTCGTGCCGTCGGCGTCCATCGAGTTGAGCAGGATCTCCCCGACGCCCAGTTCGGCGCCGCGGACCGCCCACTCCACCGCGTCGATACCGGTGCCGCGCTTGCCGCCGTGCGTCGTGACCTCCCACCCCGACGGGGTGTCGGGCTGACCCTGCGGCACGGTCCGTGCATCGACCGACAGGACGATGCACTGGGAGCCGAAGCGTTCGCTGAGTTCGCGGAGCAACTCGGGCCGGGCGATCGCGGCGGTGTTGACGCTGACCTTGTCGGCGCCTGCGCGCAGCAGCCGGTCGACGTCCTCGACGGTGCGGACACCGCCGCCGACCGTGAGCGGGATGAAGACCTGCTCCGCCGTCCGGCTCACCACGTCGAGCATGGTGCCCCGGTCCGCGGTGGACGCGGTGACGTCGAGGAACGTGAGCTCGTCGGCTCCCTGGGCGTCGTATGCGGCAGCCAGCTCGACGGGGTCACCCGCATCCCGCAGGTTCTCGAAATTGACGCCCTTGACGACGCGTCCGGCATCGACGTCCAGACACGGGATCACTCGAACCGCCAGTGTCATTGCGTACGCCCTCCTGAAGGCTCGGAACGAGGATCACCCAGTGATCCGAGGATATCGAGAATTTCGCCGTGCACTCCGGGCGCTCCGGCGAGCACCGAGTCGGACGTCACGGTCCAGGGTTTGCCGCCCAGATCCGTGACCACACCACCCGCGGCGCGCACCAGCGCGACACCGGCGGCGTTGTCCCACGCATTGTGGCCGAACACCACCGCGCCGCCGAGTATTCCGGCCGCGGTGAACGCGAGGTCGACGCCGGTGGATCCGTGAATCCGGATCCGGGAGGACACCCGGCTGAGCTGTGCAAGGACCTGCAGCCGGTACGCGCCGGGGATGCGACCGCGACTGTCGATGTTCAGTGCGCCCAAGCCCACGATCGACGACGCCAGCGACGTGCGACCGAGCGCAGGCAGGGGCTTGCCCCCTTCGAGCAGCGGGCCGTCCGCGACGGCCGCATACCGCCGCCCGACGAGCGGCAGCCACGTCAGACCGAGGACGGGAACCCCGTCGTCGAGCAGCGCGAGCAGCGTGCCCGCCGTGGGCAGACCGGCCGAATAGTTGAACGTGCCGTCGATGGGGTCGAGCACCCACACGGGTCCGCTGCCCAGGTCGGGGCCGCCGAACTCCTCGCCGTGCACGTCGATGCCGGTCCGGTCACGCAATTCACCGGTCAGCCGCTTCTCGAGTTCGAGGTCGAGGGCGGTCGCGAAGTCGTCGGGACCCTTGTGGACGGCGCTCGGCGCACCCACACCCGAGACGAACCGGTCGTGCACGCCGTCGAGCAGCTCGCTGGCGACGGCGAGGAGCTCCCGGGGATCACGGGACAGGGCCATGGCGGGAACTCAGCCCGAGACCGCGGCGAGCGCCTCGGGGAGGGTGAACCGCCCCGCGTACAGCGCCTTGCCGACGATGGATCCCTCCACCCCCTGATCGACGAGCCCGGCGATCGCCCGGAGGTCGTCGATGGTGGACACGCCGCCCGAGGCCACGACGGGGGCGTCGGTGGCCGCGCAGACCTGCGCGAGAAGTTCGAGATTGGGGCCGGTGAGGGTGCCGTCCTTGCTCACGTCGGTGACGACGTACCGGGAGCAGCCGTCCTTGTCGAGCCGGGCGAGCGTCTCCCACAGGTTTCCGCCCTCGGTGACCCAGCCGCGACCGCGGAGCTGGTATTCACCGTCGACGAGGCGCACGTCGAGACCGACGGCGATCTTCTCGCCGTATTTGGCGATGGCGCGGGCACACCACTCGGGGTTCTCGATGGCGGCGGTACCGAGGTTGACGCGGCCGCAGCCCGTCGCCAGTGCGGCCTCGAGCGACGCGTCGTCGCGGATCCCACCGGACAGTTCCACCTGGACGTCGAGCTCGCCCACCACGTCGGCGAGGAGTTCACGGTTCGAGCCGCGACCGAATGCGGCGTCGAGGTCGACGATATGCACCCACTCGGCACCGTCGTTCTGCCATGCGAGGGCGGCATCACGAGGCGAGCCGTATCCGGTCTCGCTTCCTGCCTCCCCCTGGACGAGGCGAACAGCTTCACCGTTGACGACATCTACAGCAGGCAAAAGGACCAGGCTCACGTGCGACAACCCTAGTCGCTCAGCGGTCGGAACCCGGCTCCGGGTCCTCGGGATCGGGACCGTACGCGTTGCGGGTCATGCGTTTCGACACGAAGCCCATGGCCGCGATCGCACCTGCGACGCCGAGCAGTCCGACGATCAACCCGAGGACGGGGCCCGGTTTTATCACCAGAATGATGGCGGTGGCGAGTACCAGCACCGCGGTGGCTGCGCCCATCGCGTACACCGCGAGCCTGCCGATCGACAGATCGCCGCGCCCGTCCCCGGGCTCGGTCACAGACTGCGAACCCAGTTCCGGAGCAGCTCCGCGCCCGCGTCACCGGACTTCTCGGGGTGGAACTGGGTGGCGGACAGCGCGCCGTTCTCGACGGCGGCGAGGAACTTGCCGCCGTGGTCGGCCCACGTCAGGGCAGGGGGCGCGAGCCGCTCCGGTGTCGGCATGTCCCAGGACTGGGCCGCATACGAGTGGACGAAGTAGAACCGGGTGTCGGGATCGATCCCGGCGAACAGCGTGCTGTTGTCGGGGGCCTCGACCGTGTTCCATCCCATGTGCGGCAGCACGTCGGCCTGGAGCCGTTCGACGGTGCCGGGCCATTCGCCGCAGCCTTCCGCCTCGACGCCGAACTCGACTCCGCGTTCGAAGAGGATCTGCATGCCGACGCAGATCCCGAGGACCGGCCGTCCGCCGGCCAGACGCTGACCGATGATCCGCTCCCCGCGGACCGCGCGTAGTCCCTCCATGCACGCGGCGAAGGCGCCGACGCCGGGAACGACCAGACCGTCGGCCGCGAGTGCAACCTTGTGATCGGATGTGACCTCGACGCGCGCGCCGGTCCGGGCCAGAGCGCGGGTGGCCGAATGCAGGTTGCCGGAGCCGTAGTCGAGGACGGCAATCGTGGAGACGGTCATGACACAACCTTATCCGGCGGCTGCACGACGCCCGAGGGCGCGGCCGACGACCATCGCGGCGGCCGGAACCACCGCGACCGCCGTCGGCGCGACCGCGAACACCCAGGAGTACCCGGCCGCCGACGCGACGGCCCCGAGCGCGAGGGAACCGAAACCGGTTCCGGCGTCGAACCCGATGTTCCATCCGGCGCTCGCCGAGCCGAATCGGGCCGGTCCCGCGGCGGTGAAGATCATGACGAGGGTTTCGTTCTGCACCGCGCCGAATCCGAATCCGAAGGCCAGGGCCGCACACACCAGCAGCGGCACCGGCGCACTCGTCGCCGCGGCGACGGCGAACAGCACCAGGCCGAGGCACACGAACGCCAAAGCGGGAACCAGGGCGCGGCCCACCCCCAGCCGGTCGGAGAACGATCCTGCGGCGTATCGCCCGATCAGCGTCGCACCGCTCGAGACGGCGAGGATCACCCCGGCGAGCGAGGCTCGTTCCGAGATCGCGATCGGCAGCAGGCTGGAGAGGCCGCCGAATGCGGCCGCGGAGATCGCGATCGCGAGCCACGGGGTGAGTAGGACGGCGAACGGGATGCGGCCCTGCGAGGTGCGGTCCGCGGGGGCGTGAATCGCGGGGAGCCGCGTAATCGCGAGCACCGCGAGGGCGGGAATGAGGGCACCGATCACGAAGACGGGGGTCGCGGACCAGTGCTGCATGATCGCGAGCCCCGCCGGCAGACCGACCATCTGCGCGGCGGCCACCGCGATTCCCTGCGCACCCGTCGCCCGGCCGAGCATCTCGCGGGGAACGAGTTCGGCGACCAGCGCACTGCTGGCGACGGTGAGCATGCCGAAGCCCGAGCCCCGGACGGCAGACACGGCCAGCACCGGGATCGCCTCGGTCGACAGGAGGAGGAGCAGCGACGGCGGCCCGAGCAGCATGCAGCCGGCGGCGAGCACCCAGCGATGCCCCCACCTGCGCAGGAGCCGGGGCACACCGAGTTGCGTGACGACGGTCGCGGCCATGAACACGGCCGTCACGCTGCCGGCGAGCGTGTCCGAGCCACCGGACAGCGAGACGATCAGTGGCACCACGGGCAGCAGCACCGCCCAGCCGCCGAACGCCGCCGCGCCCATCACCATCGCGGCGGGCATGCCGCGGGTGCGGAGCAGGCCGCGGCGCGGCTCCACTGCGACGGGCATTACATCAACCTGAGAACGCCTGCCACGGCTGCCAGCACCGCCAATGCCAGCAGCACGCCCGAGGCCAGTTTGTTGAACTTCCACATGGAATACGCCCCGCCCGCCGCGATCCCCGCGGCGATGAACAGGACGTAGACGAGGACGACACTCACGAATGCGCCCGGATCACAGGCTGCCCTTGGTGGAGGGCACACCCGTGACGCGGGGATCCGGTTCGACGGCCTCGCGCAGTGCCCGGGCGACGGCCTTGAACTCGGCCTCGGTGATGTGGTGCTGATCGCGCCCGTAGAGCACGCGCACGTGCAGGGCGATGCGCGCGTTGAGCGCGATCGACTCGAACACGTGCCGGTTGATCACCGTCGCGTACGGCACGCCCGGGTAGCCGCCGATGACGGAGTGCAGCAGGTGTTCGGGTTCGCCGGTGTGAACGCAGTACGGACGCCCCGACACGTCGACCGACGCGTGCGCGAGCGTCTCGTCCATGGGGATGAACGCGTCACCGAACCGGCGGATGCCCTTCTTGTCGCCGAGCGCCTGACCGAGCGCCTGACCGAGCACGATCGACGTGTCCTCCACCGTGTGGTGCGCCTCGATCTCGATGTCGCCCTTCGCGTGGACGGTGAGGTCGAAACTCGCGTGGGAGCCGAGCGCGGTCAGCATGTGATCGAAGAACGGGACCCCGGTGGAGACGTCGACGATGCCGGTGCCGTCGAGGTTCAGTTCGACGGTGATGCTGGATTCCTTGGTGGTGCGCTCCACGCGGGCGATGCGGTCGGTCATCCTCGGTCTCCTGAGCTGGTGAGTTCGGTGGCGGCGATCTCGTCGCTCGCCACGATGAAGGCGTCGTTCTCGGAGGCCAGCCCGACGGTGGCGCGCAGATACCCCGGGATGCCGACGTCCCGGATGAGCACTCCGCGGTCGAGGTAGGCCCGCCAGGCGTGGGCACTGTCGGTGAACTCACCGAACAGGATGAAGTTCGCGTCGCTGGGGATGACGCGGAACCCCGTGTCGTCCAATGCCTTCGACACCCGCACCCGCTCCGTTGCGAGAGCGTGCACGCTGGCGAGCGTCTCGTTCGCATGCCGCAGCGCCGCCCGGGCAGCGGCCTGCGTGACCACCGACAGGTGATACGGCAGCCGGACCAGGAGCAGCGCCTCGATGAATGCCGGTGCGGCCGCAAGGTATCCGAGCCGGCCACCGGCGAACGCGAACGCCTTGCTCATCGTCCGCGACACCACCAGCTTCGACGGGTACTCGTCGATCAACGTCAGAGCGCTGGGCGCGTCGGAGAATTCGGCGTACGCCTCGTCGACGATCACGATGCCCGGCGCGGCGTCGAGGACCCGGCGCAGTTCCGCGATGCCGACGCTGTGCCCGGTCGGGTTGTTGGGACTGGTGACGAACACGACGTCGGGCCTGCGCTCGGTGATCGCCGCGGTCGCGGCGTCCACGTCGAGCGCGAAGTCGGCGCGCCGGAAGATCGGCAGCCACTCGGTCTCGGTGCCGTCCGCGATGATCGGGTGCATCGAATACGACGGCACGAAGCCCATCGCGCTGCGACCGGGACCGCCGAACGCCTGCAGCAGCTGCTGCAGGATCTCGTTGGACCCGTTGGCCGCCCACACGTTGTCGACCGTCACCGGCACCCCCGTCTGGCGGACGAGGTACGCGGCGAGGTCGGTGCGCAGTGCCACCGCATCCCGATCCGGGTAGCGGTGCAGTTCCCGCGCGGCCTCCCGCACGGACTCGGCGACGTCGTCGACGAGCGCCTTCGTGGGCGGGTGCGGGTTCTCGTTGGTGTTCAGCTGGACCGGGACGGTCAGCTGCGGCGCCCCGTACGCCGACTTGCCGCGCAAGTTCTCCCGGATCGGCAGGGCGTCCACCCCGATCGACGAACCCGGCACGTTCGCCGCGGTCACCGCAGCGCCTCGAACCGCAGCCGCACGGCCTCACCGTGCGCGGGCAGGTCCTCGGCGTTCGCGAGGGTGATGACGTGGCCGGAGACCTCCTTCAGCGCGGATTCGGAGTAGTCGACCACGTGGATGCCGCGCAGGAACGTCTGCACGCTCAGACCCGAGGAGTGCCGGGCGCAGCCCGCAGTGGGCAGGACGTGGTTGGACCCGGCGCAGTAGTCGCCCAGGCTGACCGGCGCCCACGGGCCGACGAACACCGCGCCCGCACTGGTCACCTTCGCGGCGACGGCGGTGGCGTTCTCGGTCTGGATCTCGAGGTGCTCGGCGGCGTACGCGTTGACCACCCGCAGTCCCGCCTCGACGTCGGAGACCAGGACGGTGCCCGACTGCGTGCCGGACAGCGCGGCGGTGACGCGCTCCTTGTGCTTGGTGATCGCGAGTTGCGCGGCCAGTGCCGTGTCGACGGCGTCGGCGAGTTCGACGCTGGATGTGACGAGCACGCTCGCGGCCATCACGTCGTGCTCGGCCTGGCTGATCATGTCTGCGGCGACGTGCACCGGGTCGGCCGTGTGGTCGGCGAGGATCGCGATCTCGGTGGGGCCCGCCTCGGCGTCGATGCCGACGAGGCCGCGGCAGAGGCGCTTGGCGGCGGTGACGTAGATGTTGCCGGGGCCGGTGATGAGGTCGACGGGGGCGAGTTCGGCGCCGTTCGTGTCGGTGCCGCCGTAGGTGAGCAGGGCGACAGCCTGACCGCCGCCGACGGCCCACACCTCGTCGACCCCCAGCAGGGCGGCCGCGGCGAGGATCGTCGGGTGCGGCAGACCACCGAAGTCGGACTGCGGCGGCGACGCCACCACGAGAGACCGGACACCGGCGGCCTGCGCCGGGACCACGTTCATCACGACGCTGGACGGGTAGACGGCGTTGCCGCCGGGAACGTACAGCCCGACGCGGTCGACGGGAACCCACCGTTCGGTGACGGTGCCTCCCGGGACGACCTCGGTGGTGGTGTCGGTGCGGCGCTGGTCGGCGTGGACCTTGCGGGTGCGTTCGATCGCGACCTCGAGGGCGGCCCGGACGGCCGGATCGAGTTCGCCGAGCGCGCGGTCCAACTCGGACTGCGGCACCCGCACCTGCGCGGGACTGACGCCGTCGAACTTCTCGCTGAACTCGAGCGCCGCGTCGGCGCCGCGCTCACGGACCGCCTCGACGACCGGGCGAACCTGATGCAGGACCGCGTCCACATCCACTCCACCTCGAGGAAGTGCGGCGCGAAGTTCGGCCGTGGAAGGGGTACGACCACGAAGGTCGGTGCGGGCGAGCATGAGAGGTCCTCTCTGCGAATGTCGGGACACGGTGTCTCGGATGAGCGGACTGTTCTGCGAAGAACAGGGCTCGACACCGATTATCCAGGATAGGCGCACCCCATTTTCACCGGTCGGCGGCCGACCGGGTTTCCGCCGACACCGGTGCCGGCTCGTCCCACACCGGGGCGGGCTGGATCAGCGAGTGGATGAACCGCATCTTCTCCAGCACCGCGGCCGGAAGCACGAACGGATACAGGTCGTGGTGCCCCATCGACCTGTTCAGCTGGTTGAGCGCCCACGACAGCGGCAGCCACCAGTCGATGATCTGGTCGAACCCCACGTCACCACTGAGTTCGCTGCTCGTCGTCGCTCCGGCGGGTGCCATCGCGAAGGCCGCCGCGGTGTCCAGGGCGTCGCGGATGTGCAGGTAGTGAGCGAACGTCTCCGCCCAGTCCTCGGCGGGGTGCATCGTGGCGTAGGACGACACGTAGAGCCGGCCCCAGCCCTTCGGCGCACCCTCGCGGTAGTGGCGTTTCAGCGCGGCCTGGTAGTCGACGTCCGGATCCCCGAACAGGTCCTCGAATCGGGCGCGTTCGGCGTCGCCCCGGATCAGCATCACCTGGTAGTAGTGCCCGATCTCGTGCCGGAAATGGCCGACGAGCGTGCGATACGGCTCGTCCATCTCGACGCGCAGCTGTTCCCGGTGCACGTCGTCGCCCTCGGCCAGGTCGAGGGTGATCACCCCGCCGGCGTGCCCGGTCACCACCCGGGTCTTTGCGCTCGACAGCAGGTCGAAGGCCAGCCCGGTGCCCGGGTCCTCGAACTTGGGGACGATCGGTAGACCGAGCTCGTCGAGTTCGAGAACGACCCGCCTCTTGTTGGTCTCGGCGGTCGCGAACGCGGCCATGCCCTCGTCGTCACCGTCCGCAGGACGCGTCCGCGTCAGCCGGCACGACGTGCACAGGCTCTGGACGTCGTCGTTCCGGACGAGCCAATTGCACTTCGCCGTGCCGGCATTCCCGCACCGCACCCAGGTCTCGCCGTCCACGTCCGCCCGGTCCCCGCCGTCGAGGACGACGATGGACCGGCTCGGCAGGTGGAATCCCAGGGCGCTGTCACATTTCAGGCAGAGACTGTTCTCGAACGACAGTCGTTGGCCGCATTTTCGACACATGAAGCTGCGCACTGGTGTTCCCTCGGCTCGTCCCGACCGCGTCCGAGAACGCAGGCGGGTGCCACGCTGGTGTGCGCGTCTCCTCGGAGGGTACCGCCGAGCCGGGGCGCGGAACCCGACGGCCTAGAGGCGGGTCGAGTGCAGGAACCTCCTCGCCAGGTTTTCCTCGGTGGACGCGCCGGGGGTCCACTCGGTGATCCACGGACCGGTGCCTTCGCTGGGGTCGACCACTCCCCGCTCCAGCCACGCATACCGTCCCTCGAGGATCGAGTGCGCGACCCGCTTGTCCACGTCGTCGGTGTTGTGCCACAGACCGTCGAACAGTTTCTCGACCCGCAACGCTGCCTGCCGGCAGAACACGTCGGCGAGTTCGTAGGCGGCCGCGCCCTCGGCCTCGTTCTCCTCGCGCTGCATCTCCGCCTTGACGCACGTGGCGGACATCGCGAACAGCTCGGCGCCGATGTCCACGACCCGGCCGAGGAAGCCCTGCTGCTTCTCCAGCGCCGCCTGCCACCGGGCCATCCCGTAAAACGTGGAGCGGGCCAGCTTGCGGGAGTGCCGTTCGACGAACCGCAGGTGCTTGGCCAGGACACCGAATTCGCTGAACGACGTCGGCACCTGCCCCTTGCCTGCCACGAGTTGCGGCAGCCACTTCGCGTAGAAACCACTCGCCTTGGCGGCCGCGCGGGCCTTCGCACCGGTGTCGGCGTGCGGGTCCGCGAGATCGCCCGCCGCCGTGAGGTGCGCGTCCACGGCCTCGCGCGCGACCAGCAGCCGCATGATCTCGCTCGAGCCTTCGAAGATCCGGTTGATGCGCAGGTCGCGGTCCAGCTGCTCCACCGGCACCGCACGTTCACCGCGGGCCGCCAGCGACGCCGCCGTCTCGTATCCACGGCCGCCGCGGACCTGGATCAGCTCGTCGGAGATGACGCAGGCCATCTCGGACGACCACAACTTGGCGAGCGCCGCCTCGATCCGGATGTCGTTGCGACCCTCGTCGTTCATCTGCGCCGACAGGTCCACCACGGCCTCGAGGGCATAGGTGGTCGCGGCCATGAACGACAGTTTGTTGGCGACGGCAGTGTGCTCGGCGATCGGCTTGCCCCACTGGACGCGGACGCCCGACCATTCGCGGGCGATCTTCAGCGACCACTTCCCGGCCCCGGCGCACATCGCCGGAATCGCCAGCCTGCCGGCGTTGAGTGTGGTGAGCGCGATCTTGAGTCCGTCACCTTCCCGGCCGATCAGGTTCTCGGCCGGAACGCGGACCTTGTACATGCGGGTGACGCCGTTCTCGATCCCCCGCAGTCCCATGAACGCGTTGCGCCGTTCGACGGTGATGCCCGGGGTGTCGGCCTCGACGACGAAGGCGGAGATTCCGCCGCGGTGGCCTTCGCTCTTGGGCACCCGCGCCATGACGACGAGCAGTTCGGCGACGACGCCGTTGGTCGTCCACAGCTTCACGCCGTCCAGTTCGTAGGCGGCACCGCCCTCGATGGGGGTCGCGGAGGACGCCAGCCGCGCGGGGTCGGAACCGACGTCCGGTTCGGTGAGGAGGAAGGCGGAGATGGCGCCGCGGGCGCAGCGCGGCAGGAACTCGCGTTTCTGCTCGGGGGTGCCGGCCAGCTTGAGCGGTTCGGGGACGCCGATCGATTGATGCGCGGACAGCAGCGCGCCCAGGCTCGGATGCACCGACGCGACGAGCATCAAAGCCCGGTTGTACGCGACCTGCGAGAGTCCGAGGCCGCCGTACTCCTCCGAGATCTTCAGGCCGAAGCACCCGAGGTCGGCGAGGCCGCGGACGTATTCGTCGGGAATGCGCGACTGGGACTCGATGACGCTGCCGTCCATCTCCTCGCAGTAGGCGCGGAGGCGAACGAGGAATTCCTCGGCCTTGGCGGCGTCCTCGGTCGCCGGCCGGGGGAAGGGATGAACCAGATCCAGCCGGAACCGTCCCAGAAACAGTTCTTTCGCGAACGAGGGTTTGTCCCAGCCGGATTCCCTCGCCTCCTCCGCGACCGCTCGTGCTTCTTCCTCGGTGACCTTCGGAGCTGAGGTGTCGACCATGACGCGCCTCCTACTGGCGGGTAGTCCTACTCACCAGTATCACCCAATCGGCGCACTCGGGACAGCGTTTCCGCTACTCTTCGGCCGATGCGGACTCCCTCGCGACTCCTGGGCGCCGGCGCGGTCCTGCTGTGCTTGCTGGCGCCCGCGACCGCGGCGCACGCCGCCCCTCTCCCCGACGACTTCCTGTGGGGCGTCGCGACGTCCGGGTTCCAATCGGAGGGTTCCTCACCAGACAGCAACTGGCGGCGGTATTCCGACTCCGGACGGACCCACGACGCGATCGGCAGCTCCGTCGACTTCCGTCACCGGTACACCGAGGACATCACCCGCGCCGCGGACCTGGGTGTCGGCGTCTTCCGGTTCGGCGTCGAATGGGCCCGCCTGCAACCCGCCCCGGGCGTGTGGGACGAGACCGAACTGCGGTACTACGACGACGTCGTCCACGAGATCACCAGCCGCGGAATGACCCCGATGATCACCCTCGACCACTGGGTGTATCCGGGGTGGGTCGCCGATCGGGGCGGCTGGGCGAACCCGGACACGGTCGACGACTGGCTCGCGAACGCGCAGAACGTGATCGAGCGCTATTCCGGTCTCGGTGCGCTCTGGATCACGATCAACGAACCGACCGTCTACGTGCAGAAGGAGCTGACGTTCGGTGGCATCACCCCCGACCGGGCCCCGCAGATGCTCGACCGGCTCGTCGAGGTCCACCGCCGCGCCTACGACCTGATCCACGAGAACGACCCGGGCGCCCGGGTGAGCAGCAACCTCGCGTACGTCCCGGCCGCGATGGACGCGCTCGACGCCACCTTCGTCGACCGGGTCCGCGACAAGCTCGACTTCCTCGGCGTCGACTACTACTACGGCCTCTCCCCCGACAACCTCACCGCGGCACACGCGGTCACCGACGCCTTCTACGACATCAACCCTCAACCGGACGGCATCTACCACGCCCTGATGCGATACACCGGAAAATTTCCGGGACTACCGCTGTACGTCGTGGAGAACGGCATGCCCACCGACGACGGGAGACCGCGCCCGGACGGCTACACCCGGTCCGATCATCTCCGCGATCACGTCTTCTGGCTGGAGCGGGCACGGGCGGACGGCGCCCCGGTGATCGGATACAACTACTGGTCGATCACCGACAACTACGAGTGGGGCACGTACCGTCCCCGGTTCGGCCTGTTCACCGTCGACGCGCTGACCGATCCCACCCTCACCCGCCGACCGACCGATGCGGTGACCACCTACCGGGACCTCGTCGCGAACGGGCTCCCGCCCGGCTACGAACCCGAACGCCCTGCCGCACTCTGTTCCCTCGTGAATCCGCCGCTCAGCTGCATCGATCCCCCGTAGATCGGGTGCAGCAGAGGCGCGACGTAACATCACCTCGTGTCGTGGCAGATGTGGTGTGCAGTGCTCGGGGCTTCGTGCGTGATCAGTCTGTCCCCGGGGGCCGGCGCGATCGCATCGATGGCCACGGGGATGCGGTTCGGGTTGCGTCGCGGCTATTGGAACATCGCGGGTCTCCAGCTGGGGTTGCTGCTGCAGATCGCGGTGGTCGCCGCCGGACTCGGGGCACTGCTCGCGAATTCGACACTTGCGTTCACGGTGATCAAGTGGTTCGGCGTCGCCTACCTGGTGTATCTCGGCGTCCGTCAGTGGCGGGCGAGCGCGACCGACGTGTCGGGCGTCGACGGCGAGGTCGCCGAGACCAGCGGGCCCGCGATGACCCTGCGCGGCTTCCTGGTCAATGCCAGCAACCCGAAGGCCGTCGTCTTCATGCTGGCGGTGCTCCCACAGTTCATCACCCCGTCAGCGCCGCTGCTCCCCCAATACCTGGTCATCGCCGCCACCATGGTCGCGGTCGACGTCGTCGTCATGACCGGCTACACCGGGCTGGCGTCGAAGGTCCTGCGGCTGATGCGGTCACCACGCCAGCAGCGCGCGACCAACCGGACGTTCTCCGGATTGTTCTTCGTCGCGGCCACGTTCCTGGCGACGGTGCGCCGCGCCGTCTGACCCGTGAGTACTTGTTAACCGCGGGCGGTTAACAAGTACTCACGGGTGGGGTCACATGTCGAGGCCGAGATCCAGCACGGTGACGGAATGGGTGAGCGCACCGACCGCGAGGTAGTCGACTCCGGTGCCGGCGTACTCGGCCGCGACGTCCAGCGTGAGACCGCCCGACGACTCCAGCTTGGTGCCGGGGGCGTTCGCGTCACGACGTTGCACGGCTATCTGCGTCTGCCACAGCGGGAAGTTGTCGAGCAGCACCAGTTCGACGTTCTCGGCCAGCACCTCGTCGAGTTGCTCGAGGCTGTCGACCTCTACCTCGCACTCGATGTCCGGTGCCGCCGCGCGCACGGCCCGCAGCGCCGCCACGACCGAACCGGCGGCCGCGACGTGGTTGTCCTTGATCAGTGCCGCGTCGCCGAGCCCCATGCGGTGATTGACGCCGCCGCCCACCCGGACGGCGTACTTCTGCAGGCCGCGCAGTCCCGGCAGCGTCTTGCGACTGTCGCGGATCTTCGCCCCGGTGCCCTCGACCGCGTCCACCCAGGCGGATGTCGCCGTGGCGATGCCGGACAGGTGGCACACCAGGTTGAGCATCGTCCGCTCCGCGGTGAGCAGCCCCTGTGTGGGCGCGGTGACCGTCAGCACGGCCTGGCCGGGCGCGACCCGGGTGCCGTCGGCGACCCGGTCGAGAACCTGGTAGCGGCCCGCCCCGATCACTTCGTCGAGCACCAGCAGTCCCACGTCGAGGCCGGCGACGGTGCCGTGCGCGCGGGAGACCACGGACGCCTTGGCCACCGCGTCGGCCGGGACCGTGGACGACGACGTCACGTCCGGTCCGTACCGCAGGTCCTCGTCCAGGGCGAGACGCACGAGCGCACGCACCTTGTCCGCGTCCAGACCGTCGGGAAGGACATGGTCGGACATCACAGCACTCCTGTCAGTTGGGGTTCGAGAAGCTCGAGTTCGCTGTCGCGCAGACGCACGTGCGTGCTGCGGCGCCACTCGTCGGATGTCTGCGGGTAGTCGCTGCGGGTGTGGCATCCACGACTTTCGGTCCGCGCCACGGCGGCGAGCACCAGTGCGGACGCCGTCAGGGTCAGCGCGGCGTCTTCGAGCGCGGTCTGCCCCTCGGGCACCGTGTGTGGCGCGGCGGCCAGGGCGGCGGCCACCGCATCGAGGCCGGCACCGTCCCGGACGACGGAGGCGTTGCCGGTCATCAACTGCTGCACCAGTTCCCGAGGTGCGGACGGCAGGGCACGCTGCTCGGGTTCGGTTGCCTCGACGCGGAGGCCGGCGCGTTCGACGGCCGCGGCGCCGACCCGCTCGCCGACCACCAGGCCTTCGAGAAGACTGTTGGAGGCCAGCCGGTTCGCTCCGTGCAGCCCGGTGCGGGCCACCTCGCCCGCGGCGTAGAGGCCGGGGACGGCGGTGCGTCCGTCGACGTCGGTGACCACTCCGCCGCACGAGTAGTGCGCGGCGGGCGCGACCGGGATCAGCTGTTCACGCGGATCGATCCCGGCGTCCAGGCACGAGGCCGTCACGGTCGGGAAGCGCTGCACGAAGCCGGACAGGTGACGCGCGTCGAGGTAGACACGGTCGTGACCCAGTTCCCGAAGCCTCGACGCGATCGCCCGCGACACGACGTCGCGGGGGGCGAGGTCGCCGCGCGGGTGCACACCCGCGGTCACCGATTCGCCGTTGGCGTCGACGAGGATCGCACCCTCGCCGCGGACGGCCTCGCTGATCAGCGGACGCCGTCCGAGACCGCCGGGGGTGAACAGGACGGTCGGGTGGAACTGCACGAACTCGAGATCGGCGACGGCCGCGCCTGCGTCCAGCGCGAGAGCGACGCCGTCGGCGGTGGCTCCGGGCGGGTTGGTGCTGCAGGCGTACAGCTGCCCGAGCCCGCCGGTGGCCAGGAGGACGGCCGGTGTGTGGACGACGCCGAGTCCGCGCGGCGAATCCACGAGCACGCCGGTGACACCGCGCGCGTCGGTGAGTACCCGTAGGGCGACGCTGTCGAACAGGACGGGAAGCCCGGCGGCACCCAGTGCTCGCTGCACCTCGGCGCCCGTGGCGTCCCCTCCGGCGTGAATGATCCGCCGGGTGCTGTGCCCGCCCTCGCGGGTGCGCGAGACGGCGCCGTCGCGGCCACGGTCGAACACCGCGCCCAGATCGGTCAACGCGGCCACGGCATCACGGCCGCCCGCCACGATCGATCGCACCGCGTCGTCGTCGCACAGGCCCACCCCGGCCTCGCACGTGTCGGCGACATGCGACTCCACCGAATCGGTGACGGCGTCACCCACCACCGCGATGCCGCCCTGCGCGTACTGCGTCGCGGTGTCCGTCGCCCCGCCCTTGCTGACGGTGAGCACGGTCAGTCCGCGCAGCGAGGCGGTGCGTGCGGCCGTCAGTCCGGCCACACCACCGCCCACCACCACGAGGTCGGCGTGCTCTTCCCAGGAAATCCCCCGGGCCGGGCTGCTCACTCGCCGCCGCCCGGGTTTCCGATCTCGATCATGCGCTGCACCGATTTGCGGGCACGCTCCGCGGTCGCGAGATCGACGTGAACCTCGTCCTTGCCCTCGAGCAGGCAGCGGAGCAGGGCCGCGGGGGTGATCATCTTCATGTACGGGCAGGACGCGCGGTCGTTGACGGCCTGGAAATCGACCTCCGGCGCGGCCTTGCGCAGCTGGTGCAGCATGCCGACCTCGGTGGCCACGAGAACCTGCTTCGCCCCGGTCGCGCGGGCGGCGTCGAGCATGCCGCCCGTCGACAGGATCTTCACCTTGTCCTCGGGCACGAACCCTTCACCGGCCAGGTAGAGAGCCGAGGTGGCGCAGCCGCATTCGGGGTGCACGAACAGTTCGGCACCGGGGTGCGCCTTGGCCTGCGCGGTGAGCTCGTCGCCGTTGATGCCGGCGTGGACGTGGCACTCACCCGCCCAGATCTGCATGTTCTTGCGGCCGGTGACGCGCTTGACGTGTGCGCCGAGGAACTGGTCGGGCAGGAACAGGACCTCACGGTCGGGGTCGATCGACGCGACCACGTCGACGGCGTTGGACGACGTGCAGCAGATGTCCGTCAGACCCTTCACCTCGGCGGTGGTGTTGACGTACGACACGACGACGGCGTCGGGGAACTCCGCCTTCCACTCCCGCAGCTGATCGGCGTTGATCGAGTCGGCCAGCGAGCAGCCGGCACGCTCGTCCGGGATCAGCACGGTCTTGGCGGGGCTGAGGATCTTCGCGGTCTCGGCCATGAAGTGCACGCCGCAGAACACGATGGTGTCCTCGGGCGCTTCGGCCGCGATGCGCGAGAGCGCGAGGGAGTCGCCGACGTGGTCGGCCACGTCCTGGATGGCGGGCAACTGATAGTTGTGCGCAAGGAGCGTCGCTCCCCGCTCACGCGCCAGCCGTTTGATCTCGGCAGCCCACTCTTCGCTCGCCTCGACGCCCGCGTAACCGCCGGGACCGTCCTGAATCTGCGGGTTGGTACCCGCCCACAACGTCGTGGTCGTCATGGCTTGCTCCTTCACCGTGAACTCGGGCGGGGTGGCCCGAATTTCCGCAATCGAGGTTTTCGACTTAGGATCGAAAACATGCCCAATAGTAACACCACGCACGAAGTGCTTACCGCGGTGTTCCAGGTTCGCCACTTTCCCGACCACATCACCGCAGTTCAAGGCGGTGATGCGCGTCACGCCGGTGAGCTCGCCGTGCTGCTGTGGCAACGAGCCCTCGATCCCCAGGCGGGCGCCTGGTCCCTGCCCGGTGGACTGCTCCACGAGGACGAGGACCTCACCACCTCCGCGCGACGCCAGCTGGCCGAGAAGGTGGACGTGCAGGAGGTCTCCCACCTCGAGCAGCTGTCGGTGTTCAGCGACCCGCATCGAGTGCCCGGCCCGCGCACCATCGCGTCGACCTTCCTCGGACTCGTCCCCCTCCCCGCCGACCCGCAGCTGCCGCCGGACACCGCGTGGCACCCGGTGTCCGCGCTCCCCGAGACGGCGTTCGACCACGGCACCGTCGTCCGGCACGCCCGGACCCGCCTCGCGGCCAAGCTCTCCTACACCAACATCGCGTTCGGCTTGGCCCCCGACGAGTTCTCCATGTCGACGCTGCGCGAGATCTACTGTGCCGCACTCGGGTACCAGGTGGACGCGACCAACCTCCAGCGCGTCCTCGGACGACGTGGGGTGCTCACTCCCACCGGGAACACGGCGCCGTCGGGCCGTGCCGGCGGGCGCCCGGCCGCCCTCTACCGGTTCACCGACTCCACGCTGCGGGTGACGGACGAGTTCGCGGCGCTTCGACCGCCGAGCTGACCCCGCTCGTCAGGCGGCCTCACGCCTGCGCGAGACCCCGCCAGAACGTGTCCGATGCGGCGGTGACGACTTCGTCCACCGGAGCGCCGTCGAGCATCCCGCCTGCAGCGAGGGTGGCGATCCCGTGGAACGTCGCGAACGCGACGAGGGCGATGCGCGACGCGTCCCCGGGTCCGATGTCGCCCGCGGCCTGGGCTTCGGTGACGATCCGGACCGTCAGGTCCATCGAGGCGTGGCCGGCCTCCACGACCTGGGAAGCGGCTCCGGGCGCGTGCTTGTTCCCGTACATCAGGGCCAGCAACTCCCGGTGTGCGAGTGCGAAGCTCACATAGGCGCCTGCGAGCGCGGCGAAACGGGCCCGGGCATGCGATTCCGCCTCCTCGACCGCGCGTTCGAGGGCGGCGGTGAGACGCAGGAAGCCGGACTCCGCGAGTGCGTCGAGCAGCGCCTGACGATCCCGGAAGTGCTTGCTGGGTGCGGCGTGGCTGACCCCGGCCTCACGCGCGAGTTGCCGCAGGGAGAGTCCGTCGACGCCGTCCTTCTCGAGCGTGCTCTCGGCGCGCGCGAGCAACACCCGGCGAAGACTCCCGTGGTGGTAGGGCTGTTCGGCGACGGGCATGCCGCCAGCCTAGCAAGATGTTGTCATTGACTACATAGATGGCACTGACTACATTCGAGGACACCCCACCGCTAGGAGCACACATGTCCTTCGATGTATCCGGAACCACCGTCCTCATCACCGGCGCCAGCGCGGGCCTCGGTGCCGAATTCGCCCGCCGGTTCGCCGAGCGGGGTGCAGATCTCGTCCTCGTCGCCCGCCGCGCCGACCGGCTCGAACAACTCGCCACCGAACTCCGCGCCGCGCACCACGTGTCGGTCACCGTGCTCCCGTTCGACCTCGCGACACACGGCGCCGGGGAGCGGTTGCGCGGCGAACTCACCGCCCGCGACATCCGCGTCGACTCGCTGATCAACAACGCGGGATTCGGGACGCACGGAGATTTCGCGTCCGCCGACCTGGAGCGCCTCACCTCCGAGATCCAGCTCAACGTCACCACCCTCGTCGAGCTGTCGCACGCTTTCCTGCCCGACCTGCTCCGGGGACGCGGCGCACTCGTGAACGTGGCGAGCACCGCCGCGTTCCAGCCGACTCCCGGCATGGCCGTCTACGGGGCGACCAAGGCGTTCGTCCTCAACTTCACAGAGGCGTTGTGGGCCGAGGCGCGAGGCACCGGCCTCACCGTGCTCGCGGTCTGCCCGGGCCCCACCCGCACCGAGTTCTTCGACGTCGTCGGTTCCGAGGACGCCGCCGTCGGCCGCATGCAGACCGCGGATCAGGTGGTGACGACAGCGCTGCGCGCACTCGACCGGCGCAGCACCCCGCCGAGCGTCGTCTCCGGGCTGATGAACTGGGTGTCGTCGGTCAGCACCCGGTTCGCGACTCGCCGCATCGGCGCTCTCGCCAGCGGGCGCCTCCTCGGGAACATGCGGATGCGGACGTCGGTCACGAGGTAAAGGTCGCGTCGCGCTCTTCCGGCTCGTCGAGTTCGACCGGGGGATCGCTGACGCCGAGATCGTCGTACGGGTTGAGCGCGGCGAGCACCAACGTCACGACGCAGGCGACGAGGGGCTGGAAGATCAGCACCAGCTGGGTCCCGATCCCCGGCGCGACCGCCACGACCGTACCGGCGGTCGAGGTGTCGGGGTCGGGAAAACGCAGCGCGGCCACGCCGATTCCACCGAGCGCCATCACACCGGCCCCGACCACACTGCCCGCGAGAACCGCACCCAGCGCCACCGGGCCGCGACTTCTCCGCGCCGTCCACGCCGCGACCGCGGTGAGGATCCCGACGACCAGGCCCGCGCACGCGAACATCCCGATCGCATCGAACCGGTGCACACTCTCCCCCGTCAGCGACACCCCGCGGTCGGGGGCGACCACCAGCAGGTGCTCGGGCGGTGCGAGGACTCCCCACAGCACTCCGGCGAGCGCGCTCGCCACCACCGTCCCGCAGAAGATTCCGGCGGCAGATCGAAGCCTGAAGCGCGGGAGCGTGGTCACCCGTCCGACGCTACCGCCGTCCGCCGCAGATCGAGTCGAACACACCGTGGCGGGAACATTTCGCCCACCAGCCGTCCGGGCTGATCTGCACCACCATCCGGCGGCCGCACGCCTCGCAGAAGCGGGGCGGCTCGAGACCCAACTGCGCGGCGGCGGGCACGGTGTCGTCGACACCGGCCACCACGCGGCGGCCGGTGTACGGGTTGTAGCGCTCCTCGCGGCCGTCGACCCGGCCTTCGAGGCCGTCGACCCGGCCTTCGAGGCCGTCGACCCGGCCTTCGGGGCGGTCGACCCGGCCTTCGGGGCGGTCGCCCATGGTCGCCTCTGCCATGATCGTCACAGGGTGTCGTTCAGGGCCTTGATCGGCATCTGCAGATCGACGAGCAGGTCGAGATCCTGTTCGGCCGGGCGGCCGAGGGTCGTGAGGTAGTTGCCGACGATGACGGCGTTGATGCCGCCGAGGATGCCCTGCTTGGCGCCGAGGTCGCCGAGCGTGATCTCGCGCCCGCCCGCGAAGCGGAGGATGGTGCGGGGCAGCGCGAGGCGGAACGCGGCGACCGACTTGAGGGCCTCGCTCGCAGGCAGGACCTCGAGGTCGCCGAACGGGGTTCCGGGCCGCGGGTTGAGGAAGTTCAGCGGCACCTCGTCGGGTTCGAGTTCGGCCAGGTTGGCCGCGAACTCGGCGCGCTGTTCGAGGCTCTCGCCCATGCCGAGGATGCCGCCGCAGCACACCTCCATGCCCGCCTCGCGCACCATGCGGAGCGTGTTCCAGCGCTCGTCCCACGTGTGGGTGGTGACGACGTTCGGGAAGTGGGACTTCGACGTCTCCAGGTTGTGGTTGTAGCGGTGCACACCCATCGCGGCGAGCTGGTCGACCTGCTCCTGGGTGAGCATGCCCAGCGAGCAGGCGATCTGGATGTCGACCTCGTTGCGGATCGCCTCGATGCCGGCAGCGACCTGGGCGAGCAGCCGCTCGTCGGGGCCGCGGACGGCGGCGACGATGCAGAACTCGCTGGCGCCGGACTTCGCGGTCTGCTTGGCGGCCTCCACGAGCGACGGGATGTCGAGCCACGCCGCGCGCACCGGCGACTGGAACAGGCCGGACTGCGAGCAGAAGTGGCAGTCCTCGGGGCAGCCGCCGGTCTTGAGGCTGATGATGCCCTCGACCTCGACCTCGGGACCGCACCACTTCATGCGCACGTCGTGCGCGAGGGCGAGCAGTTCCTCGAGCCGGTCGTCGGGAAGTTGCAGGACCTCGAGCACCTGACTCTCGTTCAGCGCGTCACCGCGCTCGAGAACCTGCTCACGCGCGAGGGCGAGGATGTCTGTCTGTACCGGGGCCGATGTCACACGTATCTCCTGGAAAACGGGCCGATCACGTGCCGTGAATCGACGGAACCGAAAAATTGAACACCGTACAAGTTGAACGGTGTTCACGTTAGATCCGTGGTGGAATACTGTCAAAGCCGGAGCGGGCTCTTCGACGAGATTGGGAGATCACACAGTGCAGTTGCGACGCGGCGACGTACTCGACGGCGCAATGGCCATCCTCGACGAGTTCGGCCTCGCCGACCTCACGATGCGCAGACTCGCGACGGCTCTCGGCGTGCAGCCGGGTGCTCTGTACTGGCATTTCCCCAACAAGCAGACCCTGCTCGGGGCGCTCGCCGACAAGATCCTCGAAGACGTCGACGCCCCGGTCACGGCCCCCGGGTGGGACGCGGAGTTCACCGAACTGGCCCACCGGCTCCGCACCGCGCTGCTCGCCCACCGCGACGGCGCCGAACTGGTTTCCGCCACGTACGCGTCGCGCATGACCAACTCCCGGGTCCGGGAAAGCTTCGCAGCAGTCGGCCTGCGGTCCGGACTGTCCCGCGAACACGCGGAACTGTCGTCGTACTCGCTGCTGTACTACGTCCTCGGCCACACGGTCGACGAGCAGTCGCGGGCGCAGATGGAGTCGGCAGGCGCCCTCACCCGGGCCGCCCTCTCCCCCGATGCGCCGCAGTCCCCGATCGCGGCGTACGACGAGGACCTCCTCGACGGCGATCCGGCGGTCCGGTTCGACTTCGGCCTGTCGCTGTTCGTCGACGGAATTCGCGCACGCTTGAAAGACTCCGCCCACCGCCCCTGAGCGCGCACAATTGAGTCGACGCCGCGTCGGCCACTCCAGGACCGCGCGGCGCCTCCGACGGCCCAGGGACGGACGCGATGACGTCTTCACTCGGCCGCCGCACCGGAACGGTTCTCGCGGCGGCACTCGTACTGTCGCTCCTCGGCGCGCCCACCCCGGCGGCGGCACAGACTGCGGGCGGCGATCCGGGTGCGGTCGTCGCCGCGACGCCGCTGGCACCGGACGCGCGGCCGCCGGGCGTCGCCGACGCCACGTACGTCACCTATTGGACGACGGGGCCGATGGACGAACCCGCACTCAGCACCGGTGCGGTTCTCCTGCCCCCCGGTGAGGCGCCGCCCAGCGGGTGGCCCGTCGTGTCCTGGGCCCACGGGACGGTCGGCATCGCCGACAAGTGTGCGCCGACGGTGACGGGAAAGCTCGTCGGACCGTACGTCCAGCACTGGCTCGACCAGGGTTACGCCGTCGTCGCAACGGATTACGTCGGCCTCGGCACGCCCGGTGTGCACCCGTACCTCGACGGCCCGACGGAGGCGCACAGCGTGATCGACATGGTGCGCGCGGCGCGGACCGTCACGCCGTCCCTGTCCGATCGGTGGGTCGCCCTCGGTCAATCGCAAGGCGGCCATGCCGCTCTCGTCGCCGCGTCGATGGCCACCACGTACGCACCGGAACTCGACTTCCGCGGCACTGTCGCCACCGGCGCCCCGTCCAACCTGGAGAATCTCGCGCCACTCGTCGGCCCGGGTTTCCCGGAGGTGCCACTCACCGGGAGCACGGTGTTCGTGGCGTACGCGCTCGCCGGATTGCGGGCGTCACGGCCCGACTTCGACGTCGACAGCTACCTCACACCGCTCGGCGTCGACGTCCTGAATCGCGTCGAATCGCTCTGCTACGAGGAGGCAGCCCCGCAACTCGACGGCATCTCGATCGGACAGTTGATGTCCCGTCCCCTCGACGACCCGGCGGTCCTGGGGGCGCTGCGCACCACTCTGGGTGTGCCCGTGCGGGGCTACGACCGGCCGCTGTTCATCGGGCAGGGACTGTTCGACGACGTCGTCCCCATTCCTCTTGCCTGGAAACTGACGGCGGACCTCGCCGCGAACGGGCAGCAGTTCGTGTTCCGGACGTATCCGACCGGCCATCTCTACACCATGCCCGCGTCCCTGCCCGACACCAGTGCGTTCGTCCGAAGCCTCTTCGGCTAGCAAAATGCACTGGTAAGACCACTTGACCTCTTACCTATTGCCGACCTACTGTCATGGTCATGATGTTCGAGCCGATCGCGCGGAAATCCGCCTCCACCGAAGTCTTCGACCAGATCACCGCGCGTGTGCTGGGCGGCGACCTCGCCGCCGGCGATGCCCTGCCGAGCGAACGACGACTCGCCGAAGCGTTCGGGGTGTCCCGGCCCGCGATCCGAGAAGCGATCCAGAAGCTGGCCCAGGCCGGACTCGTCGAGGTCCGGCAGGGCGACGCCACCTCGGTCCGCGACTTCCGGCAGCACGGCGGGCCCGAACTGCTGTCCCAGCTGCTGGTCCGCGACGGCGTACCCGACTGGGCGGTGGTCCGCAGCGTTCTCGAGGCGCGGCGGATGATCGGTGTGCAGGTCGCCCGGCTCGCCGCGGGCCGGGCCACCGACGAGTCGGGTGCCGCTCTCCGCGACGCCGTGGATCATCTCGCCTCCGACAGCGACCCCGTCGCGCAGCAGGTCGGCGCCCTGGCCTTCTGGGAGCGCGTCGTCGACACGGCCGATTCCATCGCATTCCGGCTCATCTTCAACAGCCTCCGTAACGCTTACGAACCGACTATGACGGCGATGGCCGCCGTCATGGTCGCGGAAGTCGGCCGCACCGACCTGTACCACCAGCTGGCCGAGGCGATCTCCGCCCACGACGAAGTCGCCGCGGCACAGACCGCCACCACACTCCTCGACCTCGGCACGGCCGCCGTCACGTCCGTGATCGACGCACTGCACCAGAACGATTCGGAGAAGGACACATGACCACGAAACCTCCCGCAGATCGCCGCCAACGCAGGTCGATCACCCTCCGCGACGCCGCAGACCAGTTCCGTCGACACCCGTCCCCGTGGATGATCGGCGGCATGCTGGTCGCCGCGGTGGCCGCCCGCCTGATCGTCGGCGACTGGCAGCTGACCGATGCCGTGCTTCCGCTGGTGATGCTGGCCGTGTTCCCGTTCGCCGAATGGGTCATCCACGTCGGCATCCTGCACTGGAAACCCCGAAAGGTCCTGGGCCTGACCGTCGATTCGCTGCTCGCCCGGAAGCATCGCGAGCATCACGTCGACCCCCGGGACGTACCGCTGGTCTTCATCCCGTGGCAGACGCTGACGTGGCTGATTCCGGTTCTCGTGGCCATCTCGCTGCTCGCGTTCCCGCGCACCGGACTCGGACTGACGTTCCTGGTGGTGCTGAGCATTCTGGGCGTCCTCTACGAATGGACGCACTACCTCATCCACAGCGACTACAAGCCGAACTCCCGCCTGTACCGTGCGATCTGGCGCAACCACCGCCATCACCACTACAAGAACGAGCACTACTGGTTCACCGTCACCACGTCGGGAACCGCCGACCGGATCCTGGGCACCGACCCGGACCCCGAATCGGTCGAGAAGTCGCCCACCGCCCGCAACCTCCACACCGTGCGCTGACGCACCCGTGAGTACTTCTCAACCGCCCGCGGTTAACAAGTACTCACGGGTGCCGGAGGCGCTAACCGCGGCGAAAAAGCTTGTTGCCCAACCAGACGATGGGGTCGTACCGGCGGTCGACCACCCGCTCCTTCATCGGGATGATGGCGTTGTCGGTGATCTTTATCCCCTCGGGGCACACCTCGGTGCAGCACTTGGTGATGTTGCAGAGCCCGAGACCGAACTCTTCCTGCGCCGCGTCACGACGGTCGGCCGTGTCGAGTGGATGCATCTCCAGTTCGGCGACGCGGATGAAGAAGCGGGGGCCGGAGAACGCCGGCTTGTTGTCGTCGTGGTCACGGATCACGTGACAGGTGTTCTGGCAGAGGAAGCACTCGATGCACTTGCGGAATTCCTGCGACCGCTCGACGTCGATCTGCTGCATCCGGTACTCACCCGGTCCGAGCCCCGGCGGCGGGGTGAACGACGGGATCTCCCGCGCCTTCGCATAGTTGAACGACACGTCGGTGACGAGATCCCGGATGACCGGGAACGCACGCAACGGCGTGACCGTCACCACCTCGTCTTCCGTGAACGTCGACATCCGCGTCATGCACAGCAGCCGTGGCTGGCCGTTGATCTCGGCGGAACACGAACCGCACTTGCCCGCCTTGCAGTTCCATCGCACCGCCAGGTCCGGCGTCTGCGTCGCCTGCAACCGGTGGATGATGTCGAGCACCACCTCACCTTCGTTGACGGGGATGGAGTAGTCCTGGAGCGCGCCGCCGTCGGCGTCGCCGCGCCAGACCCGGAACCGCGCGTCGTAACCCATCTCAGGCCTTCCTTCCCGGGTGTTCCGCGAGTTCGGCGTCGGTGTAGTACTTCGCCAGTTCGTCGATGTCGAAGAGCTCCAACAGCTCTGCGCGCATCGGGAGCTGGGGTTCGCGGGTGACGGTGACGTCCGGCACCACCGAATCGGGATGCGCGGACATGTCGCCGACCACGCTGCACACCAGCAGGGTGTTGCGCCACTCCGCCTCCATGCTCGGGTGGTCGTCTCGGGTGTGCCCGCCGCGACTTTCCGTGCGCAGCAGCGCCGCCTGGGCCACGCATTCGCTGACCAGCACCATGTTCCGCAGGTCGACGGCGAGGTGCCATCCCGGGTTGAACTGGCGGTGCCCCTCCACCTCCACGCCCCCGATGCGGCCCTTGATCTCCGTGAGCTTCTCCAGGGCACGCACGATCTCGTCTTCCTTCCGGATGATGCCGACGAGGTCGTTCATGGTCTGCTGCAGTTCGGTGTGCAGCGTGTACGGGTTCTCGGTCGTGCCGCCCTCCCCGACCGCGGGATCGAACGGCGACAACAACATCCGCGCCGCCGCATCGACGGCGTCCGCGGACACGACCGGCCGGTCCTGCAGCGACTTCACATACTCCGCCGCCCCCAGTCCGGCGCGGCGCCCGAACACGAGAAGGTCGGACAGCGAGTTGCCCCCGAGCCGGTTGGAACCGTGCATCCCGCCCGAACACTCCCCCGCGGCGAACAGACCCGCGACGCTGGACGATCCGCTGTCGGGGTCGACTTCGATGCCCCCCATCACGTAATGGCAGGTGGGCCCGACCTCCATCTGCTCCTTGGTGATGTCGACGTCGGCGAGTTCCTTGAACTGGTGGTACATCGAGGGCAGCCGCCGGACGATCTCGTCGGCGGGCATCCGTGAGGCGATGTCGAGGTACACGCCGCCGTGCGGGGTCTGCCGTCCGGCCTTGACCTCGGAGTTGATGGCCCGGGCCACCTCGTCGCGGGGCAGGAGATCCGGTGTGCGCCGGTTGTTGTCGGAATCCTTGTACCAGCCGTCGGCCTCTTCCTCGGTCTCCGCGTACTGGCCTTTGAAGACCGGCGGGATGTACGAGAACATGAACCGCTCGCCCTCGGAGTTCTTCAGGACCCCGCCGTCGCCGCGGACGCCTTCCGTCACGAGGATGCCCTTGACGCTGGGCGGCCACACCATGCCGGTGGGGTGGAACTGCACGAACTCCATGTTGATGAGGTTGGCGCCCGCGCGCAGGGCGAGGGCGTGACCGTCGCCGGTGTACTCCCACGAATTCGACGTCACCTTGAACGACTTGCCGATCCCGCCGGTGGCCATCACGACGGCCGGTGCCTCGAACAGGACGAAACGTCCACTCTCGCGCCAGTATCCGAAGGCACCCGAGATCCGGTCGCCGTCCTTGGTCAGCTCGGAGATGGTGCATTCGGCGAAGATCTTGATCCGGGCCTCGTAGTCGCCGGTGGCGGCGAAATCTTCCTGCTGCAGCGACACGATCTTCTGCTGCATGGTGCGGATCAGTTCGAGTCCGGTGCGGTCACCGACGTGCGCGAGCCGCGGATACGTGTGACCGCCGAAGTTACGCTGGCTGATCCGGCCGTCGGGGGTCCGGTCGAACAGGGCCCCGTACGTCTCGAGTTCCCACACCCGGTCGGGAGCCTCGCGGGCGTGCAGTTCGGCCATTCGCCAGTTGTTGAGGAACTTGCCGCCGCGCATCGTGTCCTGGAAATGGGTCTGCCACGTGTCCTTCTCGTTGGCGTTTCCCATCGCGGCGGCGCAGCCACCCTCCGCCATGACCGTGTGCGCCTTGCCGAACAGCGACTTGCAGACGACGGCGACGGACAGGCCCTGTTCCCGGGCCTCGATGACCGCTCGCAGACCGGCGCCGCCGGCACCGATGACCACGACATCGTACTGGTGCCGTTCGACTTCCGTCATTCCACTCCCTCTTCGATGAAGTCAGTTGATGAGGCGCAGGTCGGAGATGGTGCCGCTGGCCACGAGCATCACGTAGAAGTCGGTGATGATCAGTGTGGCGAGGGTGGTCCAGGCGAGCTGCATGTGCCGGGTGTTCAGTGTGCTGACCCAGGTCCAGAGCCGGTACCGGATCGGGTGCTTGGAGAAGTGGGTGAGCCTGCCGCCCATGACGTGCCTGCAGGAATGGCAGGAGACGGTGTACGCCCAGAGCAGGATCACGTTGCAGACCATGACGAGTGTGCCGAGCCCGATTCCGAATCCGCCGTCGGCGCCGTGGAACGCGCGGATCGCGTCGTACGTGTTGATCAGCGAGACGACGACTGCCACGTAGAAGAAGTAGCGGTGTGCGTTCTGGACGATCAGCGGCAGGCGCGTCTCACCCGTGTAGGTGCTGTGGGGCTCCGCAACCGCGCACGCGGGCGGCGAGAACCACACCGACCGGTAGTAGGCCTTGCGGTAGTAGTAGCAGGTGAGCCGGAAGCCGAGCAGGAACGGCAGCACCAGGAACCCGAGCGGGATGATCATCGGCAACTCGCCGATGGGTGTCCCGAAGTCGCTCGAACCGGGCACACACGAATCGCTCAGGCACGGCGAGTAGAACGGCGTCAGGTAGTGATAGTCCTCGACGAAGTACGCGGTGCGGACCCACGAGCGGACCGATGCGTACACCACGAAGACGGACAGGCCGAGCACCGTCAGCAGCGGGGCCACCCACCACCGGTCGGTGCGGAGCGTGCGTTCCGCTATCCGGGCACGGGTCGGCGCCCCCACACCGGCACTTTCGGAATCCTTCGGCGGCGCGCTCATCCGCGCTCGTAGTGGAGCCCGCCCAGCCCCTCGTCATCGATACCGAGCCACATCGACGCGTCGTACGGGGTGTCCGACACCTTGATTCGCTCCACCGGTTCGCGGTGGACGACGTTCGGCGGCGAGGAGTCGAGTTCCCGCGCGTCTATCTCGAGCCGCTCCAGATCGTTGCTCAGCCGCCGCACGGATGCGGCGTCGCCGTACATCGATCGCAACGAACCGACAGCGCGCCGAAGGCGGTCGATGGTGCGATTCAGTTCGAGCATTTCGGAGGTCGACATGTGACCCCTCCCAACCCAGCCGGATGTAGCCGTGACATGAATCACACTACCGATATTCGGAGGGGACGGTGCCGCTTTCGGCACCTCGGAAACTCCGTTGCGATGAATTTCGCGGGGCGGCCGAGTCCATATCTGCAGGACCACCGACAACGCACACCCACCGGGAGGACATCATGGCCGACGCCACGATCGGAAGCATCCTGCTCGCCAGCACTCACCCCGACCGACTACGGGACTGGTACACCGCCGCGTTCTCGCCGAAGGTCGAACGCACCCCCGGCGAACCGGGCTACGACGTCCTCGACTTCGACGGCTTCTACATCATGCTCGACCGGCGCGACGATGTCGGCGACACGAACCCCGAACCCGGCCGCATACTCCTCAACGTCGAGGTCACCGACGCCCGCGCCGCAGCAGACCGGATCGACGAACTCGGCGCGACGTGGTTGTCCCCGCTCGAGGATCGTGACGGCAGCTGGTTCGGCACCGCCGTGGACCCCGACGGCAACTACGTCCAGATCATCCAGCTCAGCGCGCAGGCGCGGGCCGAGATGTCCTGACCGACAGCACGGAAAGAGAACAGACATGTTGAGCAATGCGCGAGCATTCAGCGGGTTCGCCGTCGACGACATCGCCGCGGCCAAGTCCTTCTACACCGACACCCTGGGCCTCGAGGTCACCGAGGAGGAGATGGGACTGCTGGGCCTGCATCTCCCGAAGGGGCCGGTGGTGCTGATCTATCCCAAGCCCGACCACACGCCGGCGACGTTCACGATCCTGAATTTCGCCGTGGACGACGTCGAGAAGGCCGTCGACGCGCTCACCGAACGTGGGGTCCGGTTCCTGCGGTACGACGGTTTCGATCAGGACGACAAGGCAATCATGCGCGGCAACGGTCCCGACATCGCGTGGTTCACCGACCCCGCGGGCAACGTGCTGTCGGTGCTCGCCGACTCCTGACGGCCCCAGCTCAGAGCCGCGTGAGCGTCGACTTCAGCCAGGTGCTGTCGAACCACGTGGATGCGGCCGCGCCGAACGACGCGGAGGCGAGGCGTCCGCTGCCCGCGGGCACCGAGCCGACGACGTCGACTCCCGTCACGGCGGGCAGGTCGTCGAGATTGCACCGCTCGGCGAGCCCGGGCTCGTCCGGCCACGACCCGATCACCGTTCCGGCGCAGGCGAGACCGGCCGCCGACAGTGCCCGGATCGTGAGCTCGGTGTGGTTGAGCGTGCCGAGGCCTGCCGCGGCGACCACCACAGCCGGTGCGTCGAGGGCGCGCGCGAGATCGACGAGCGTGAAGCCCTCGGCGCCCAGCCGCACCAGCAGGCCGCCTGCACCCTCGACGAGCACCAGATCGTGCCCGTCATCGAGCGCACGGACCGTCTCGACGACGTCGGCGCACCGCAGCATCGGCAGGCCACTGCGCCGGGCCGCGGTGTCGGGGGCGAGTGGTTCGGGATAGCGGGCCAGCTCCACCACCGCCGTGACACCGGACAGTCTGGTCACCTCGGCCAGATCACCCGGCCCGCCCGGCGCGACGCCGGTCTGCGCGGGCTTGCACACCGCCACGGACAGGCCCGCCTCACGTGCAGCCGCCGCCAGCGCCGCCGTGACCACCGTCTTGCCGACGTCCGTCGACGTGCCGGTGACCACCAGGATGCTCACGCCGACGCTCCCGCCAGGACGTCCGCCAGCACGGCTTCGATCCGCGACAGTTCGCCCTCATCGAGCGTCGCTCGGGCGGTGAGCCGCAGACGCGACGTGCCTTCGGGCACCGACGGGGGCCGGAAGCAGCCGACGTGCAAGCCCTGTTCCCGGCAGGCGGCGGCCGCGTCGACGGCGCGTTGCGGGTCGCCGAGAATGACGGAGACGACGGCGGACTCGGGTGTCCCGGCGCCGGTGAACCGGGCGAGATCCCGCGCACGGTTCAGGACGGACTCCGCACGGTGGGGTTCACGCCGCAGAACGGCGAGCGCCGCCCGTGCCGCACCGACGGCCGCGGGGGCGAGGCCGGTATCGAAGATGAACGTGCGCGCGGCGTCGACGAGATGCGCGCGCACCTTCTCCGACGCCAGCACCGCACCGCCCTGGCTGGCCAGCGACTTCGACAGCGTGGCCGTGACGACGATGTCGGGTTCGCCCGCGAGACCCACCTCGTGCACGAGTCCGCGGCCCCCTGCGCCGCGGACTCCGACACCGTGCGCCTCGTCCACGACGAGGAACGCGCCGTGGTCGCGGCACACCCGGTGGAGGTCGACGAGGGGTGCGAGATCCCCGTCCGCGCTGAACACCGAGTCGGTGACGACCAGCGCCCGCTCCTCCGGCCGGGTGGCCAGTGCGCTGCGGACGAAGTCGAGATCGGAGTGCGGTGCGACGGCCACGCGGGCCCGGGACAGCCGGCACGCGTCGACCAGCGACGCGTGGCTGCCCGCGTCGGAGACGATCAGCGATCCGGCGCCGGACAGTGCGGTGACGGCACCGAGATTCGCCGTGTACCCGGACGAGAACACCAGCCCGGCCTCGGCGCCGACGAACTCGGCGAGTTCGGTTTCGAGGAGTTCGTGTTCGGTGGTCGATCCCGTGACCAGACGCGAGCCGGTGGCCCCCGCGCCCCAGCGGCGCAGCGCGGTCATCGCGCCGTGCAGCACCTCCGGGTGCCGTACGAGTCCGAGGTAGTCGTTGGACGCCAGATCGATCAGCGCGTTGCCGGGCGTGCGTGGACGCAACTCGCGGCGCAGTCCCGCGGCGCGCCGCTGGTCCTCGACGTCGTCGAGCCAGGTGGTGAAGGTGCGGTCGGTACTCACCCACGGCACGATACGCGACTTGAACGGTGTTCAACCCGGGTGGGCCCGGTTTTCTTCGAGTGGCTAGGGTCGAGACCGTGACCTCCCCGAGCCTGTCCGTCGACGACATCACGTCCCTCGATGCCTCGCTGCTCTGGCATCCGTACGGCGCCTTCCCCGCCTCGACCACCCCGCTCGTGGTGGCCGAGGCGAGCGGGACGCGCCTCACTCTCGCCGACGGACGCGAACTCGTCGACGGCATGAGTTCGTGGTGGGCCGCGGTCCACGGCTACCGGCATCCCGTCCTGGACGCGGCGGCGACGGCGCAGCTCGGGCGGATGAGTCACGTGATGTTCGGCGGGCTCACCCACGAACCGGCCGCGCGGCTCGCCCAGCTGCTCGTCGAGATCACCCCGGACGGACTCGACAAGGTGTTCCTCGCCGATTCCGGTTCGGTGTCCGTCGAGGTCGCCGTCAAGATGTGCCTGCAGTACTGGCGCAGTCGCGGCAGGCCGGAGCGGCACCGGCTGCTCACCTGGCGCGGCGGGTATCACGGCGACACGTTCGCCCCGATGAGCGTCTGCGACCCGGACGGCGGCATGCACTCCCTGTGGACGGACGTCCTGGCACGGCAGGTCTTCGCCGGACCCCCGCCCCGCGAATTCGACCCGCGATACGTCGCGGAGTTCGAGCACCTGGTGGCCTCGCACACCGACGAACTGGCGGCCGTCATCGTCGAACCGGTGGTGCAGGGAGCCGGTGGCATGCGCTTCCACGACCCCCGGTACCTGTCGGAGCTGCGGCGGATCTGCGACGAGCACGGGCTGCTGCTGGTGTTCGACGAGATCGCGACCGGTTTCGGCCGCACCGGCGAACTGTTCGCCGCGGACCACGCCGGCGCCCGCCCCGACATCATGTGCGTCGGCAAGGCCCTCACCGGCGGGTATATGACCCTCGCCGCGACGCTCTGTTCCACCGACGTCGCCGAGACCATCAGCGCCGGGGACGCCGGCGGGCTGATGCACGGTCCCACGTTCATGGCCAACCCGCTCGCCTGCGCCGTCGCTGTGGCGTCGATCGAACTCCTGCTGTCGCGCGACTGGCGAGCCGAGGTCGAGGGTGTGCGCCGCGAGCTCGAATCGGGGCTCGCGCCGGCCCGGGAACTCCCCGGCGTCCGGGACGTCCGGGTGCTCGGCGCGATCGGTGTGATCGAACTCGCCGAACCCGTCGACATGCGGGCCGCCACCGACGCCGCGGTGGCCGCCGGGGTCTGGTTGCGGCCCTTCCGGAACCTGATCTACGCGATGCCGCCGTACGTGTGCACCACCGGCGACGTGCGGAAGATCACAGCCGGAATGCTTGCTGCCGCACGGAGCTCCACCCCGGGCCGATAGCCCGATCACGTCGAGCTGAGAGCAACGCCGACGCGGGCTAGTGTTCTCGATATGGAAGCAAGCGAGTCGACCGGCACCACGCCCATTCCCGTGTGGCCCGGCAGCGCCTACCCACTGGGCGCCACCTACGACGGAGCCGGGACGAACTTCTCGTTGTTCTCCGAGGTCGCCGAGGCGGTCGATCTGTGCCTGATCGCGAAGGACGGCACCGAGACGCGGATTCGCCTCGACGAGGTCGACGGTTACGTGTGGCACGCGTACCTGCCGACCGTCGTTCCCGGTCAGCGGTACGGGTACCGGATCCACGGCCCCTGGGATCCCTCTGCCGGGCACCGCTGCGACCCCAGCAAGCTCCTCCTCGACCCCTACGGCAAGGCGTTCGACGGCGAGTTCGACGGAGACCGGTCCCTGTTCTCCTACGACATCGACGCGCCCGCCGAGGCCGCCCCCGACGAATCGGAGGACGCCGCCCTACTCGTCGACACGGACGACGACATCGAGGCAGAGGACGAGGCGGGGGCCGAGCTCGCGGCGGAACCCGAGGAGACCTCGGCGCCCGGACTGCCCGGACACGACTCGCTCGGCCACACGATGACGACGGTGGTGATCAACCCGTTCTTCGACTGGGCTGCCGACCGCGCACCGAAGCACCCGTACCACGACACCGTGATCTACGAGGCCCACGTCAAGGGCATGACGGCGACGCATCCCGGTGTGCCGGAAGAGCTCCGCGGCACGTATGCGGGCCTCGCGCATCCGGTGATCATCGACCACCTCGTCGACCTCGGGGTCACCGCGATCGAACTGATGCCGGTGCATCAGTTCATGCACGATCAGACGCTGCTGGACAAGGGGCTGCGGAACTACTGGGGTTACAACACGTTCGGCTTCCTCGCCCCGCACACCGGGTATTCGTCGGCGGAGAAGCCGGGCGCCGCGGTGTCGGAGTTCAAGGCGATGGTCCGCTCGTTCCACGAAGCGGGCATCGAGGTCATCCTCGACGTCGTCTACAACCACACCGCCGAGGGCAACCACCTCGGTCCGACCATCTCGTTCCGCGGCATCGACAACGCCGCCTACTACCGGCTCGTCGACGGCGACGCCGAGCACTACATGGACTACACGGGCACCGGGAACAGCCTCAACGCCCGGCACCCGCACACGCTGCAACTGATCATGGACTCGCTGCGGTACTGGGTCACCGAGATGCACGTCGACGGATTCCGGTTCGACCTCGCGTCCACGCTCGCCCGTGAACTGCACGACGTCGACCGGCTCTCCGCGTTCTTCGACCTCGTCCAGCAGGATCCGATCGTCAGCCAGGTCAAGCTCATCGCCGAACCGTGGGACATCGGCGAAGGCGGGTACCAGGTGGGCAACTTCCCGGGCCTGTGGACGGAGTGGAACGGCAAGTACCGGGACACGGTCCGCGACTACTGGCGCGGCGAACCCGCGACGCTCGGCGAGTTCGCGTCCCGGCTGACCGGGTCCTCCGACCTCTACGAGGCCACCGGGCGCCGCCCCGGCGCGAGCATCAACTTCGTCATCGCCCACGACGGGTTCACCCTGCACGACCTGGTGTCGTACAACGAGAAGCACAACGAGGCCAACGGCGAGGGCAACAACGACGGCGAGAGCCACAACCGGTCCTGGAACTGCGGTGTCGAGGGGCCGACGGACGATCCGGAGATCCTCGATCTGCGCGGGCGGCAGAGCCGCAACATCCTGGCCACCCTGCTGCTCAGCCAGGGGACGCCGATGCTGGCGCACGGCGACGAGATGGGCCGCACCCAGCAGGGCAACAACAACGTGTACTGCCAGGACTCGGAACTGTCGTGGATGGACTGGTCGCTGGCGGACGCCAACGCCGACCTGGTCGAGTTCACCAAACGGGTGATCGCCTTGCGGATGAAGAATCCGGTGTTCCGTCGTCGCCGGTTCTTCGAGGGCACCCCCATCCGCAGCGGTGACCAGACCCGCGACATCGCGTGGCTCACCCCGGCCGGTGAGGAGATGACCCCCGAGGACTGGGACAGCGGTTTCGGGAAGTCCCTCGCGGTCTTCCTCAACGGCGAGGGCATCCCCGAACCCAACCACCGCGGCGAGCGGGTGGTCGGCGACTCGTTCCTGCTGTGTTTCAACGCGCACGACGAGGAGATCGAGTTCTCCACGCCGAATTCCGATTATGCCGACGAATGGGCGGTCGTGCTCGACACCGCCGTCCCGACGGGGGCGAAGGAAGCGGTGATCAAGGCCGGGGATCCGCTGCAGGTCGAGGCCCGGTCGCTGGTCGTGCTGCGCCGGACAGCCTGAGCCGGGGACGACGATGTCGATCACGGCCACCTACCGGCTGCAACTGCGCGGTGACTGCTTCACCCTGGCGGACGCCGCCGCCGTCGCCGACTACCTGGACGACCTCGGGATCTCCCACGTCTATCTGTCGCCGATCCTGACGGCCACCACCGGATCGACCCACGGTTACGACGTCACCGACGTGACCCGCGTGTCCCCCGCGCTCGGCGGGCGGGAGGCGCTGGCCGCGCTGTCCCGGGAGGTGCGGGGCCGCGGCATGGGTCTCGTCGTCGACCTCGTCCCCAATCATGTGGGTGTCGCGAATCCGCGTGAGAACCCGTGGTGGTGGGATGTTCTCACGCACGGTCGCCGCTCCGAGTACGCCGAGTTCTTCGACATCGACTGGAGCGACGACAACGGCGCAGGCGGCCGGCTCGCGCTGCCCGTCCTCGGATCGGACGCCGATCTCGAGTCGCTGACCGTCGACCGCTCGGGACCCGAGCCTCTGCTCGCGTTCTACGAGCACCGGTTCCCGATCGCCCCCGGCACCGACACCGCCGAGCCGACGGCGGTGCACGACGCGCAGTCCTACCGCCTGGTCCCGTGGGACTCCGGGCTCATCGGGTACCGGCGATTCTTCGCGGTCAGCGAACTGGCCGGTATCCGTCAGGAAGACCCGCGCGTGTTCGAGGCCTCGCACCGCGAACTGCGGAGCTGGGTGACGGACGAGTTGATCGACGGCGTGCGAATCGACCATCCCGACGGGTTGTCCGATCCGGCCGAGTATCTCGACCGGCTGCGCGGCGTGATCGGCGCGGACCGGTGGCTGGTGATCGAGAAGATCCTCGGCCACACCGAACCATTGGACGACCACCTGCCGATCGCGGGCACCACCGGCTACGACGCGCTGGCCGAAGTCGGCGGCGTCTTCGTCGACGCGTCGGGAGCTCCCGCGCTCACCGTCCTGTCGTCGTCCCGCACGGGTGACCGGGGTGACGCGCCGTGGATTCACGAACACGAAACCGCGATCAAACGCGACGTCGCCGGAACCATTCTCGCCCCGGAGGTCCGGCGCCTCGTCCGGGCGATCCGCGCGGAGACCGGCACCGACTGCAGCGATGCGGACCTGCGTGACGCCGTCGTGGACGTCGTCGCCGCCATGCCCGTGTACCGGTCCGACTACAGTCCGCTGGCCGGGCTGGCGAAACGGGTGATCGGCGACGTCCTCCGGCGTGAACCGCACTGGTCCGACGCGCTGTCCGCCCTCGGCGCCGCCCTGATCGCCGGCGGTGAGGCGGCCACCCGCTTCCAGCAGGTGTGCGGCGCAGTGATGGCGAAGTCCGTGGAGGACTGCCTGTTCTACCGCACCGCCCGGCTGGTGTCGTTGCAGGAGGTCGGCGGCAATCCGGCGAACGTCGGCGTCTCCCCCGCCGAATTCCACCTGGCCGCAGCCGAGCGAGCCGCCCGGTGGCCGCAGGCGATGACGACGCTGTCGACGCACGACACCAAGCGCGGGGAGGACGTCCGGGCCCGGATCGGCATCCTGTCGCAGGTGCCGGACCTGTGGGCCGAATGCGTCGATCAGTGGGAACGCATCGCACCCAGCCCCGATCCCGTGACCGGACTGTTCCTGTGGCAGAACCTGTTCGGGGTGTGGCCGGTCGACGGCCGGGCCGCGGCCGACGTGCCCGACTTCCGCGACCGCGTCCACGCGTACGCGGAGAAGGCGGTCCGCGAGGCCGGGACCCGGACGTCGTGGCACGACGTGAACGAGGACTTCGAGCGCGACCTCCACAGTTGGCTGGACACGGTGATCGACGGCACCGTCGGCAAGGCGCTCGGCTCCCTGTGCACCCAGCTGGCCCCGCACGCCTGGTCGGACTCGCTCGGTCAGAAGCTGCTGCAGCTGTGCGGACCCGGGATCCCGGACGTGTACCAGGGAACCGAGCTGTGGGAAGACTCGCTCGTCGACCCGGACAATCGCCGTCCCGTGGACTACGACATACGACGGAGCCTGCTCGCGGGGCTCGGCACCCCTCCGGTCGATGCGACGGGCGCGGCGAAGATGCACATCGTCCGCACGGCTCTGCGCCTGCGCCGGGAACGTCCGGACAGCTTCGTCGGCGGGACCTACACGCCGGTGTTCGCGTCGGGGACCGCGGCGGAACATCTGATCGGCTTCGCCCGCGGACGGCAAGGGTCGGCGCCGGACGTCGTGGCACTGGCCACCCGCCACACCGTCGGTCTGGAGCAACGTGGCTGGGGCGACACCACCGCGCCCCTCCCCGACGGCACCTGGACCGACCTGCTCACCTCCCAGACGTACACCGGCGGCGGCGTCGACACCGCGACCCTGTTCGCCCGCTATCCCATGGCGCTTCTGGCCCTGTGAGTACTTATTAACCGCCCGCGGTTGACAAGTACTCACGGGGGTACTGGCTCTTGTATGTCGCGACGTGTGGTTGCCCGGACATACGGAGGGCCGGAGGTCCTCGCGGTCGTCGACGCGGATCCGGTGAGTCCCGCCCCCGGCGAGGTGGTGATCGACGTTCGCGCCATCGGGGTCAATCCGATCGACTACAAGCTCTACAGCGGCGCGTTCGGTGCCGACCCGGACGTCTTGCCCATGGGCCTGGGCAGCGAGGCCGCGGGCATCGTCGGCGAGGTGGGTGACACCGCGGCGGGACCGGTGGGCCCGATCTCGGTGGGCGACGAGGTGATCGTGTACCCGGTGTCCGAGTCGTACGCGGACCGACTTGTCGTGTCCGGTGATTCGGTGATCCCGAAACCTGCGTCGTTGCCGTGGAACGAGGCGGCCGGACTTCTCGCCGTGGGTGCCACCGCGGTCGACACCCTCGACACGGCGAACGTCGGCGCCGCCGACCTCCTGCTCGTGCACGGAGCGTCCGGCGGCGTGGGGTCGTTCGTCGTGCAGTTGGGGCGGGCCCGCGGTGCCACGATCATCGGTACCGCGCGCCCCGAGCACCACGACTACGTCCGCTCGCTCGGAGCCACCCCCGTGTCCTACGGCGCCGGCCTGGACGATCGGGTCCGCGTCCTGGCACCGGACGGGGTGGACGCCGTGATCGATACCGCGGGCAGTGACGAGGCGATCGACGTCTCCGTGGACCTGGTGCGGGACCGGTCGCGGTTGGTGACGACCGTTCCCGGACCCCGGCCGGTCGAAGCCGGTTTCCGGATCGTGGGCGCGCTGGGGCCGGAAGGGATGGAGCCGCGTAAACGCGCCCGCGTCTTCCTCGTCGACCTCGCGGGCAACGGCGACGTGCGGGTGCGCGTGGCGCGCACGTACGCGCTGACGGAGGCGGCACGCGCTCATGCCGATCTTCGGAAGCCGCACGCGGCGGGCAAGTTCATCCTGCTGCCGTAGGCGCGACGCACCTCGGATCAGTGGAGCAGACTCGCCCGGATCGTCGCTTTCACCCAGTTCCGGTACTCGACGACATCCCACCCGCACTGCCGTCGCAGCATCGAGTACACCTGCGGCGACACGACCGTGAACAGCACGTCGGCGGCCCGCTGGACGGAGATTTCGGGACGCAGCAGTTCGTGCGCGGCGAGTCCCTCGGCGAGCGTCATCGCATTCTCGGCCGAGGCCCGCGCTCCCTCGTCGGCGAACCGCCGCATGTCGTCGTCCGCTCCCGAGGATTCGATCGACGTCGTCATCAGGGTTCCGGCGCGCTCCAGGACGTCGGTGCTGAATCCGACCATCTGGTCGAGGATCCGTTCGACGGGGTCGCCGTCCCGGGGTGCGGGCGTGTGGGTCGCGGCGGTATCACCCTCGATGGCCGTGTGCAGGGCCTCGTGGAACAGTTCCGCCTTGCCGCCGGGGAACGCGGTGAACACCGTGCGGGTCGACACCCCGGCGGCCTCGGCCACGTTCCGCACCGTCGTGCTGACGTATCCACGGTCGACGAACAGCCGGGCCGCGGCGTCCCGGACGAGGAGACGGGTCCGGCGCGCCGATTCCGCACGCAGCGGCGAGCTGTAGGACCTCTTGGCGGATTCGGGCACGGTCTCACGATAGATGCATTCGATACATCAATCGTGCAACCAATGTGGCACAGCGATTTGCCACGCATCGACCAGGCGAAGCGCCCGATACCTACGACTTCGGGTGTTCCACCCAGGCGTCGGATCCGGGAAACACGAGCGCCTCGTGGCCGTCGTCGTACCGGACGAGATAGGGCGGTGCGCCGTTCTCTCCGTGTACCTCCACGACCTCGGCGGTCGTCTCGTGCACTCCGACCACCCTCCCCTGAACGTGCAACCGGTCTCCCACTGCTACGTGCATGACTGCTCCTCGCGACGTTCGAGTCCGTACTCTCAGCTTGCTACTTCCGGAACCGGGGCGAAAGGGCCGACTCGCCGCCATCTCTGCCGCCGTGTGCCATCGTAGGGACATGGCGACGTATCGATACCTCGACAAGGACCGTAACGTGCTCGAGGAGCAGGACTTCGGCACCGTGCAGGACGCCGAGGAACACCGCTTGTCCGTTCTCGGCGCGGAGATCATCGAGGAGGTCGAGGACTCCGGCACGCCCGAGAGCTGACTGTCCTGCGCGGCCCGCCGCATCGAGGCATGCTGATCGGGTGCACACATTCGAGGTATGGGCCCCGATTCCGGATTCCGTTTCTGTGGAGGTCGACGGCCGACGCCACGACATGACCCCGTCACCGGACGGATGGTGGCGAGCCGACGTCAACGCGTCGCCGGATTCGCGGTACGCGTTCGTCCTCGACGACAGCGACACCCCACTTCCCGATCCCCGGTCGCCGCGACAGCCCGACGGAGTGCACAGAGCGTCCCAACTCCACACTCTCGACGAGAGCCTCTGGACCGACTCGCGGTGGACCGGGCGGCAGCTCGCCGGCTCCGTCGTCTACGAACTGCACGTCGGCACGTTCACTCCGGAGGGCACGTTCGCGGCCGCCGTCGACCGGCTCGACCACCTCGTCGAACTCGGCGTCGACTTCGTGGAACTGATGCCCGTCAACGGTTTCAACGGGACCCACAACTGGGGATACGACGGCGTTCTCTGGTACACGGTGCATGAGGGTTACGGCGGGCCGGACGGGCTGCAGACCCTCGTCGACGCGTGCCACGCCCGCGGTCTCGGCGTGGTCCTCGACGCCGTGTACAACCACCTCGGACCGTCCGGCAATTACCTCGACCGGTACGGCCCGTACCTCGCGCAGGGCGCCAACACGTGGGGCCGGAGCATCAACCTGGACGGACCGGACAGCGGTGAGGTCCGCCGCTACATCATCGACAACGCGCTGCGGTGGTTCCGTGAGTTCCACATCGACGCGCTCCGCCTCGACGCGGTCCACGCGCTCGTCGACCACACCGCCACCCATCTTCTCGAGGACCTGGCCATCGAGACCCGCCGGCTGTCCGCGCACCTGAGACGGCCGCTGACGCTCATCGCCGAGAGCGACCTCAACGATCCGCGCCTGATCACGTCGCGGTCGGCAGGCGGCTGCGGCCTCGACGCGCAGTGGGACGACGACGTGCATCACGCCATCCACGCCGCGGTGTCGGGCGAGAGGCAGGGCTATTACGGAGATTTCGGTTCGATGGCCTGCCTCGCCGACACCCTGCGCCAGGGGTGGTTCCACGCGGGCACCTTCTCGACGTTCCGCGGTCGCACCCACGGCAGGCCGCTGGATACCCGCCGGACCCCGGCCAGTTCGCTGGTCACGTACACGTGCACGCACGATCAGATCGGTAACCGGGCGATCGGCGACCGCCCCGGCACGTATCTCGATTCCGGGCAGCTCGCCGTGAAGGCCGCGCTCGTGCTGTGCTCGCCGTTCACGCCGATGCTGTTCATGGGTGAGGAGTGGGGTGCGAGCACCCCGTTCCAGTTCTTCACCTCCCACCCCGAACCGGAACTCGCGCGGGCAACGGCCGAGGGACGCAAGGCCGAGTTCGCGGAGCACGGCTGGAGCACGGACGACGTTCCGGACCCACAGGACCCGGAAACCTTCGAGCGGTCCAAGCTCGACTGGGACGAACTGGTCCGCGAACCGCATGCGCGGCTGCTCGACTGCTATCGCTCGTTGCTGCGCCTACGCCGGGAGCGCGCCGAGTTGACCGATCCGTGGCTCGAGAACCTGTCCGTCGACTACGACGAGGCGGAGCAGTGGATCGTGGTGCACCGCGGTGCACTTCGTATCGCGTGCAACCTGAGTGCCGAACCGGTGACCGTCCCGGTCGGCGGCTCCCCCGTGTTGTGGTGGGAGCCGCCGATGCAGGACGAAACCGCGTCGGCGACGGTGCTACCGGGTCACTCGTTCGTGGTGCTCGACAGCTCGCCCTGACGGTCGCGCAGCATCCGCAGGACGAGGATTGCGGTCGCGAACAGGATCACGGCCGTCGCGCCGGCGGCGACGTGCATGCCGTCGACGAACGCCGACTGCGCGGACTCCAGGAACACCGTCCGGGCCGTCTCCGGGAGGTGCTGGGCCTCCGCGACGGCGGCACCGAGCGTGCCCTGGGCGGGCTCGACCTGTTCCGGCGGCAGCATCGAGGTGTCGAGGCCGTTCCGGAAGATCGCCATGACGACGCTGCCGAGCACGGCGACGCCGAGCGCGATACCGAGCTCGTATGCGGTCTCGGAGACCGCGGAGGCGGCGCCGGCCCGTTCGGGCTCGACGGCGCTGACCACGAGGTCGGAGGTCAGGGTCAGTGCGATACCGACACCGGCGCCTGCGAGGCCGAAGCCGATCACGAACATCGTCGGGGCACCGTCCACGCCGAGCGTGAGCATCAGTGCCGAGCCCACAGCCGCGATCGCGAGACCGCCGCCGAGCACGTGCGAGGTGGCCCACCGGCGCACCATCCAGGCCGCCGCGAGTGCGGTGACCGCGCTCATCAGCATGCCGGGCAGCATCAGCACACCCGATTCGAACGCGCTGTTACCCAGCACCAACTGCAGGTACTGCGAGCCGAAGAACAGCACACCGGCCAGCGCGAAGATCGACAGCAGGTTGGTGAGGACGGCGGTCGAGAACGCCGGCTTGGCGAACAGGCCGAGGTCGATCATCGGGTCCTTCATCGCCTTCTGCCTGCGCACGAACACCACACCGGACACGACGCCGACGAGTCCGACGGCGAGCAGCACCGGGTCGACACCGTGCACCACGGTCTCCTTGACCGCGTACACCAGCGGCAGCATCGTCGTCATCGACAGCGCGGCGCTGAGCAGGTCGAAGCGCCCCGGGGCGGGGTCCTTGGACTCGGGAATCACGAGCGGTCCCACGGCGATCAGAATCAGCATCACGGGGATGTTGATCAGGAACACCGAGCCCCACCAGAAGTGCTCGAGCAGCCAGCCGCCGATCAGCGGGCCGGCCGCGGTACCGCCACCGGCCATCGCGCCCCACACGCCGATGGCGAGGGTCCGCTGGCGCGGGTCGACGAAGATCGTGCGGATCAGGCCGAGTGTCGCGGGCATCAGCGTCGCACCCGAGATTCCCTGCAGGACGCGGGCCGCGATCAGCATCTCGGGTGTCGGCGACCACGCTGCGATCAGCGAGGCGATGCCGAATCCGGCGGCGCCGAGGAGCAACAGGCGACGCCGCCCGATCCGGTCGCCGAGCGTGCCCATCGTGATGAGCAGGCCGGCGAGGACGAACGAGTAGACGTCGATGATCCACAGCAGCTGCGTGCTGCTGGGTTCGAGGTCGGCGCTGATGAACGGCAGTGCGAGGTCGAGCACGGTGCCGTCGACGGCGATCAGGAGGACGGCGAAGGCCAGGACGACCAATCCGAGCCAGTCTCGGCGTGATGCGGAGGACTGACCTGGCGCGCCGTAGGCGTCGTTGATCCCGCGATCCGTGGAGACAGACATTTATCTTCCTGCGACTTTCCGATTCGAGAGCTGGCACGGTGAGAACCGTCCAGCCGGTACAGTTCCGTTACTTTATCGTGAACCGTCCGGACGGTAAAGTTATTTCCCGGGTACAGTCCCTCTCCATGGCTGCCGGTACGCGCGATCGAATACTCGACGCCCTCGAGAAGCTGCTGCTCGACGTGGGGATAGCCCAGGTGACCCTCGAATCCGTCGCCGCGGAGGCCGGGGTGTCCAAAGGCGGACTGCTCTACCACTTCCCCAGCAAGGAAGCGCTTCTCGCCGCCATGGTGCGCCGGCTGGGCGAGCGGGCGGACGCCCAGCTCGCCGACGCCGTGTCCGGCGGCACCTCGCTGTCCGAGTGGTATCTGCAGGTTCCCGACGCGAGCACCACCGAGGAACTCGCCCTCTACCGTTCGACCATCGCCGCGCTACGGAGCGTCGACGGTCAGCACGACGAGATCCAGAAGGCCGTTACCGAAGTGATGCGCGGCTGGGACGAAGGTCTCCAGAGCGAGATCGACGACCCCGTGCAGGCCGAGATCGTGCGCCTCGTCGGGGACGGTATCTACCTGGCCGCTCTGCTCGGGCTCCCCATGCCGGAGCCCGAGCTGTACACGAAGGTCGTCGCGCGGCTGCTGCAGAAGTAGCGACTCAGGTGAGGTAGCGGTACGCGGGGCTCCCCGGCTCCAGGCGTTCGACCTGCATCCGGGACTGCTCCATCCGCTCGAGCAGCTCGCCGAGCCCCTCGGCCTTGCCGAGTTCGATACCCACCAGGGCGGCGCCGGTCTCCCGGTTGTTGCGCTTCACGTACTCGAACAGGGTGATGTCGTCCTCGGGGCCGAGCACCTCGTCCAGGAAGCGGCGCAGTGCGCCCGGCTCCTGCGGGAAGTCGACGAGGAAGTAGTGCTTCAGGCCGAGATTCACCAGCGAACGTTCCAGGATCTCGCCGTACCGCGAGACGTCGTTGTTGCCTCCGGAGATCAGGCACACCACCGTGGACCCCGGCTCGAACGTGATGTTCCCGAGTGCCGCCACCGACAGGGCGCCCGCGGGCTCGGCGATGATGCCCTCGTTCTGGTACAGCTCGAGCATCGTGGTGCACAGTGCGCCCTCGTCGAGGTTGGCCATCACGAAGCTCTCGGGATCGAGCCGGATCGTGGTGGACCGGTCGGACTGGCCCAGTGACGTGTGCGTCACCACCTCGGCGCCCAAGGCGGACACCACGGCGTACGGAAGGTCGCCAACCCGCTTCACCGAGGCACCGTCGACGAACGGGTCGATCTCCGTCAACGTCACGGGACCCCCGGCGACCAGGGCCGCCGTCATCGACGCCGCCCCCGTCGGCTCCACCCCGACGATGGCCGTGCGGGGTGCGTGCGCACGCAGATACGTGGCGATGCCGGCAATGCATCCGCCGCCACCGACCGGGACGAGCACGGTATCGGGAGCCGCACCGAGCTGCGCGAGGATCTCGGCGGCGATGGTGCCCTGCCCGGCCGCGGTACGGGCGTCGTCGAACGGCGCAACCATCGTCGCGCCCGTCCGCCGCACGTCGGCGGAAGCCGCAGCGGCAGCGGCGTCGTACGTCTCCCCCGTCAGGATCAGCTCGACGAACTCGCCGCCGTGCGCGCGGATGCGATCCCGCTTCTGCTTGGGGGTGTTCGACGGAACGTAGATGCGGCCGGTGATTTCCATTGTCCGGCAGGCGAACGCGACGCCCTGCGCATGATTGCCCGCACTGGCCGTCACCACGCCGGCCGCACGCTCACCGGCATCGAGCTGGGCCATGAGGTTGTAGGCGCCGCGCAGCTTGTAGGAGCGGACGACCTGGAGGTCTTCGCGCTTGAGGTAGACGTTCGCGCCGGTGAGCGACGACAGGCGCTCGCTCCGCTGCAAGGGGGTCGCGTCGATCACGTGGGAAATTCGCTCGATGGCCGCGTCGATATCGCCCACTGTCAGGGGCGAGGTGATGTTCTGGGCTGCGGTATCGGGCGATGTGGACACCCGGATATGTTCCCACTCTCCAGCCATGGGATACCAGTCGGGTTCAGCCGCGCGGATCGAACTGGGACGGTCGCGGCACATTGCGGACGTTCGACTTCGCCATCTTCACGGCCTCGCCGACACCCCCGTTCATCACCATCTTCGACAACGCCAACGCGAAGCCGGTGACCTGCCCGCCCGTAATGGTCGGTGGCAGCGACAACGCCAGCGGGTCGGTGACCAGATCGACGAGCGCCGGTCCGTCGTGATCGAACGCCTGCCGCAGGCCCGATTCGATGTCGGCCGGATCCTCGATCCGGCGGGCGAAGATGCCCAGGGCCGACGCCACCGCCGCATAGTCGACGGGTGGCACGTCCACACCGAAATCCGGCAGCCCGTCCACCAGCATCTCCAGCTTGACCATCCCCAGAGTGGAATTGTCGAACACCACGATCTTGACCGGGAGCCGGTACATCGCGACCGTCACCAGTTCCCCCAGCAGCATCGACAGCCCGCCGTCGCCCGACACGGACACCACCTGCCTGCCCGGCGCGCACACCTGGGCGCCGATCGCGTGAGGCAGGGCGTTCGCCATCGATCCGTGCAGAGCCGAGGACAGGAACCGCCGCGACCCGTTCGGCGTCAGGTAGCGCGCGGTCCAGACGTTCGACATGCCCGTGTCGGTCGTGAAGATCGCGTCGTCGTCAGCGAGGTCGTCGAGGATCGACGCCGCATATTCCGGGTGGATCGGGATTCGCTGCTTGGCGGGTTTCGTGTACGCACCGACCACCTTGTTCATCAGCGTCCGATGCTTGTCGAGCATGTCGCCCAGGAATCGGCGATCGTCCTTCCGCCGGATCAACGGGGCGAGGGCACGCAACGTGCTCGCCACGTCGCCGTGCACGGCCAGGTCGACGTTCGTTCTCCGGCCGATCCGCTGTGCAGCCCAGTCGATCTGCGCGGTGCGGACTCCGTCGGGCAGAAACTGGTTGTACGGGAAGTCCGTTCCGACGAGCAGCAGCAGGTCGGCGCCGTGCATTCCGTCGTGCGCCGCCCCGTACCCCAGCAGCCCCGTCATTCCGACGTCGAAGGGGTTGTCGTATTGGATCCATTCCTTGCCGCGGAGCGTGTGGCCGATCGGCGCACCGATCGTGTCGGCCAGGCTCAGCAACTCCTCGCGCGCCTCCCGCACACCCTCGCCGGCGAAGATCGCGACCTTGCCCGCCGCGTTCACGGCGTCGGCGAGCGCCTGCACGTCGGCCTGGTCGGGCACGATCGCCGGTGCGCCGGTCCGCGGCACCGACGGCGCCTTCCCTTCGGCGGGCCGGTCCGCAATGTCGCCGGGCAGCGTGATGACCGCGACACCGGACAGCGCGGTCGCGTGCGCGATCGCGGACGCCGTCACGCGTGGCGCCTGAGCGGGACTTCCGATCAGCTCTGCGTACCGGGAGCACTCGACGAACAGGCGGTCCGGGTGGGTCTCCTGAAAGAAGCCGAGTCCGATCTGCTCGCTCGGGATCTGCGCCGCGATCGCGAGCACCGGCGCGCCCGAGCGGTCCGCGTCGTAGAGACCGTTGATCAGGTGCAGATTCCCGGGGCCGCACGAGCCGGCGCACACCGCCAGCTTGCCGGTGACCTGCGCCTCCGCGGCCGCGGCGAACGCGGCGGCCTCCTCGTGACGCACGTGGATCCAGTCGATTCCGCCCTTCGCCGCGCCGCCCGACCGCCGGACCGCGTCGACGACGGGATTGAGGCTGTCTCCCACGATTCCGTAGATCCGCTGGACGCCGGCGTCCTGGAGTTGACGTACCAGCTGATCGGCAACGGTTTTCGCTCTCATCGGGCCTCCGGTCGGGGGACGGTCGAACGGCGAAGGACAGCGGGGCGCGTGTCAGGCGGGTTCGAGCACGAACACCGGGATCTCCCGATCGGTCTTCTTCTGGTACTCGGCGTAGTCGGGGAACGCGGCGACGGCGCGGTCCCACCACGTGGCCCTCTCGTCGCCCGTCACCTCGCGGGCCACCATGTCCTGTGTCGCCGAGCCGTCGCGGAGTTCGACGTGCGGCTCGGCCTTCACGTTGTAGTACCAGACCGGATTCTTGGGGGCGCCGCCGAGCGAGGCGACGATCGCATATGTCCCGTCGTGTTCGACACGCATCAACGGCGTCTTGCGGATTTTGCCGGATTTGGCACCACGCGTGGTCAGCAGGACGACGGGCCTGCCGCCCAGCGTCGTGCCCTTCGCTCCATCGGTGGATTCCATCAACTCGGCCTGATCTGCTGCCCACTTGGACGGACTGGGCTCGTATTCACCTGTGAGTGGCATGCGTCCAGTCAACACCTGATCCGCGAGGACGCGCCACCGATTCCGCCGAACGAGTGCACATGCGAAGAACCACATCCGTTTGTTCGTTGCGCCGAACTCCGGGTTCCGAGTACCCTGATCCCACGCGGGGGACCTCCGCTCCCCCGACCCGCGCCAGTGAGGTGACCTGCGATGACGACACACGACGCATGGGTGCGCCGCGAGATTCGCCGCGACAGCCCCGCCCGCACTGTCGATCTCGCCGGCACCGAGTGGCCCCTGTACAAACTGGAAGCGCTGGCCGTCGCACTACTGGTTTTCGTCACGATCCTCGTCGTCACCCAGACACTGCAAGTGGCCGTCCTCACCGCCGCCGCGGTGGCCGTCCTCGTGTGGTGGACGCGGCGCCTCTACCCGCCGCGCCCCTAGCCGTCACACAGACAGGCAGCTCGGTCCGAGCAGCGCCTTGAGATCACCCATCAACGCCGACGACGGTTCCACCCGGAGCACGTCGTCCACCTTCCACAACGTGACCTCGGTGCCGCCGATCAACCGCACGTGCACGTCCGAGGTGCCCGGATGGCGCGTGAGCACCTGACGCAGCGCACCGAGCTTGTCCTTGGTGCACTGACGCAGCGGAAGACTGACCGCCAGCGGCTTCGCGACCCCCACCGCCGAGAGATCCGGCACCGCAAGGTCGTTGGCGATGAGCGAGATCCGGTCGTCACGAATCGACACGCGCGCCTTGACGAGCACGACGGAGTCCTCCGTGACATCCATCCCGTAGACCGAGTAGGCCTGCGGGAAGAACAGCACCTCGATACCGCCGGTCAGATCCTCGAGCTGCGCGGACGCCCAGGTGAGACCGTTCTTGTTGATCCTCCGGTTCACCGACGCGAGGATGCCGCCGACGGTGACCTGGGTGCCGTCCTTGATGTCGCCTTCGAGGATGGTCGGGATCGCGGTGTCGGACTGCGCCGACAGCACGTGTTCGACGCCGTTGAGCGGGTGCCCGGACACGTACAGTCCCAGCATTTCCCGTTCCAGCGCCAACCGGTGCTTCGAGTCCCACTCCTCGTCCGGGATCTTCACGTTGAACACCGAGGAGATCGACTCGTCGGCGTCGTCGCCACCGAACAGGTCGAACTGTCCGATCGCCTCCGCCTTCTTGGTACCCATCACCGCGTCGATGGCGTCGGCGTGGACGAGCATGAGTCCCTTGCGCGGATGACCCAGCGAGTCGAACCCGCCTGCCTTGATCAGCGACTCGGTGACCTTCTTGGAGCAGGCGGCGGCGTCGATCTTGTTGAGGTAGTCGGAGAAGTCGACGAACTTGGACTTCTCCTTGCGCGCCTTGATGATCGAGCCCACGACGTTGGCACCGACGTTGCGGACCGCGCCCATGCCGAACCGGATGTCCTCACCGACGGAGGCGAAGTTGACCTCCGATTCGTTGACGTCCGGCGGCAGCACGGTGATACCCATCTTGCGGCAGTCCGCCAGGTAGACGGCGGCCTTGTCCTTGTCGTCACCGACCGAGGTGAGCAGACCGGCCATGTACTCGGCCGGATAGTTGGCCTTGAGGTACCCGGTCCAGAACGACACCAGGCCGTACCCGGCCGCGTGCGACTTGTTGAACGCGTACCCGGCGAACGGAAGGATGGTGTCCCACAGCGCCTTGATGGCGGGCTCGGAGAATTCGTTGGCGAGCATGCCCTCACGGAAACCGGCGTACGCCTCCTCCAGCACCGAGAGCTTTTTCTTACCCATGGCTCGGCGGAGAATGTCGGCCTGTCCGAGCGAGTACCCGGCCACCTTCTGAGCGATCTGCATGATCTGCTCCTGGTAGACGATCAGGCCGTACGTGTCGGCCAGGATCTCTTTCAGGGGCTCCTCGAGCTCCGGGTGGATGGGTTTGACCTCTTGCCGCCCGTTCTTGCGGTCGGCGTAGTCGTTGTGCGCGTTCATGCCCATCGGACCGGGCCGGTACAGCGCGAGCACCGCGACGATGTCCTCGAAGCCGGTGGGCTGCATGCGGCGCAGCAGGTCGCGCATCGCGCTGCCGTCGAGCTGGAACACACCGAGAGTGTCTCCGCGGGAGAGCAGTTCGTACGTGGCTTGATCGTCGAGCGCGAGGGTGTCGAGATCGAGGTCGATCCCCCGGTTGGCCTTGATGTTGTCGATGGCGTCACCGATGACGGTGAGGTTCCGCAGTCCGAGGAAGTCCATCTTCAGCAGGCCGATGGCCTCGCACGACGGGTAGTCCCAGCCGGTGATGATGGCGCCGTCCTGGGCGCGCTTCCACACGGGAATCGCGTCCATCAGCGGTTCGGACGACATGATCACCGCGCAGGCGTGGACGCCGGCGTTACGGATCAGGCCCTCGAGTCCCTTGGCCGTCTGGTAGATCTTCGCGACGTCCGGGTTGGAGTCGATGAGGGCGCGAACCTCCACCGCTTCCTTGTAGCGCTCGTGGTTCGGGTCGGTGATGCCGGACACCGAGATGTCCTTGGCCATGATCGGCGGCGGCAACGCCTTCGTGATCTGGTCGGCGATCGCGAAACCGGGCTGACCGAACTGGACTCGGGCGGAGTCCTTGATGGCCGCCTTCGTCTTGATGGTGCCGAACGTGATGACCTGGGCGACGCGGTCGCTGCCCCACTTGTCCGTCGCGTAGCGCACCATCTCGCCGCGACGGCGATCGTCGAAGTCGATATCGATATCGGGCATCGAGACGCGCTCGGGGTTCAGGAACCGCTCGAACAGCAGGCCGTGCGGGATGGGGTCGATGTTGGTGATGCCCATCGCGTAGGCGACGAGCGAACCGGCCGCCGAGCCTCGGCCGGGGCCGACGCGGATGCCGACCTCCCGGGCGTGGTTGATGAGGTCGCCGACGACGAGGAAGTAGGCGGGGAAACCCATTTCGAGGATGACGCCGATCTCGTAGTCGGCGCGGGCGAGGTACTCCTCGGGCGGACCGTCGGGGAACCGGCGGTCCAGTCCGCGCATGACCTCCTTGCGCAGCCAGGTGCCCTGCGTCTCGCCCTCGGGGACCGGGAAGATCGGCATCCGGTCGTGGTGCGCCCACACGTCGTCGTACGACTGGACCCGCTCGGCGATCAGCAGTGTGTTGTCGCACGCTCCGGGCACCTGGTCGTCCCACAGCGCCCGCATCTCCGCGGCCGGCTTCAGGTAATAGCCGTCGCCGTCGAACTTGAACCGGGTGGGGTCGGACAGCGTCTTACCGGTCTGGATGCAGAGGAGGGCCTCGTGGTTCTCCGCGGCTTCCTTGGTGACGTAGTGGCAGTCGTTGGTGGCGAGCGGCGGAATCTCGAGCTTCTTGCTGATCTCGAGCAGGCCCTCGCGCACCCGTCGCTCGATCGACAGTCCGTGGTCCATCAGCTCGAGGAAGAAGTTGTCCTTGCCCCAGATCTCCTGCCACTTGGCGGCGGCCTCGAGCGCCTCGCGGTCGTGGCCGAGCCGAAGCCGGGTCTGGATCTCACCGGACGGGCAGCCCGTGGTCGCGATGATGCCCTCGTGGTGGGTGGCGATGAGCTCTTCGTCCATTCGTGCCCACTTGCCGAGCTGACCCTCGATGGACGCGAGCGAGGACAGCTTGAACAGGTTCCGCAGGCCGGTCGCGTTCTCCGCGACCATCGTCATGTGGGTGTACGCACCGCTACCGGAGACGTCGTCGGACTTCTGGCTGCGGTCGCCCCACAACACGCGCTTGGTGTTGAAGCGGGACTCGGGCGCGATGTACGCCTCGATGCCGATGATCGGCTTGATGCCCTGCTTCTTGGCCTCGTTGTAGAACTCGCTGGCGCCGTACATGTTGCCGTGGTCGGTCATGCCGACCGCCGACATCCCCAGTCGCTCGGCCTCTTCGAACAGGGGGCCGACCTTGGCCGCACCGTCGAGCATCGAGTACTCGGTGTGATTGTGCAGATGTACGAACGAGTCAGCCACGTGCGCCTCTCTGAAGGTCTGGGAGCCTCACGAGTGTAGGCCCTCGGACCGACAGCACCGGTCGCCGACGGCGGGTGTCGGCGAAGTCGTGACGCGAGTTACTGGACGGGCGCCTGGGACGGCTCGGTCCTTCGCCGCTCGCGCCGGACCCGTACCAGCGCATCGGTACTGAAGATCGCGAGTGCCACCCAGATCAGCGCGAAACCGATCCACCGCGACGCGGGCATGTCCTCGTGGAGAACCGCGACGCCCCACGCCATCTGCAGCGCCGGCGTCAGGTACTGCAGCATGCCGAGTGTGCGCAACGGCACCCGTTGCGCGGCCGCGCCGAACAGCAACAACGGCAGGGCCGTCACCGGTCCCGCGGCCATCAGCAGCAGGGTGTGACCGGACCCGAACCCGAGGAACGTGCCCGCCCCGGTGAGGGCCAGGAACACGAGATAGCCGACCGCGACGGGCGCGGCCACGATCCCCTCGGCGGTGAGGCTCGTCCGCGGATCGAGCGGCACCACCTTCTTGCACAGTCCGTACAGCGCGAACGACGCGGCCAGGGTCAGCGCGATGTACGGCGGATGCCCGTAATCGACCGTGATCACGATGACCGCGACGGCGGCGAGCGCGAGGGCGACGATCTGGGCGGGGACGAGCCGCTCCCGGAAGATCACGACCCCGAGCAGCACGCTCACCAACGGGTTGATGAAGTAGCCGAGCGCGGTCTCGACCACCCGGTCCGACGTGACCCCGTAGATGTAGGTGCCCCAGTTCACGGCGATGGCGGTCGACGCGGCGGTGACCAGCAGCCAGGTGCGCACGCTCAGCCCGCGCAGCGACCGGAGCCGGCTCGAGACCGCGAGAACGACGAACATGAGCGCGAGCGTCCACACCACCCGGTGCGCGAGGATCTCCACCGACCCGGCCGGGCCGAGCAATCCGAAGAACGCCGGGAACGCCCCCCACAGCACGTAGGCGCCGACTCCACATGCGGCACCCACGGTTTCCGCGTGCCTCGCCTTCACGAACCGCTCCCCGGGACGAGCCCGTCATCGGGGCCGGGCACGACGGTCTCGACCTGCTCGGGCAACAGCGGGCGCACGGCGAACCGCCCGGCGACGGCGTCGGCTCCGAGCGCCTCGACCGCCCGGACGTCCGGGGCGGACCGCAGCGCGGTGAGGGCTTCGTGATCACCGCGGACGACGACACCGATCACGCACGCGCAGTTCCGGGCCAGTACCGCCGACGACACCGCCGCGATCTGCGCCTGCCGCTCCGTTTCGCCCGTCATCGCCTGGGCGCGTCCGGCGGCCAGGACACTCGCCCGTGCGAGGGCCGCATCGCCTGCCGCGACGGACACGGGAACGAGGGGTGTCTGCACCCGGTCCAGGGGCACGCGGAAGAGCACCTGCGACACGCGGGTGCCGGACGCAACGTCCCCGACGACGTGCGTCGTCACCGGACGCGTGAACGACACCAGCGCCCAGCGCTCTCGGCGCCCGTCCGCCGCGTCGAGCGATCGGTCCGCCCGGGCCAGGTAGTCGGCCACCACTTCCCCGTTGTCCGGGCCCAGGCTGTCCGTCGACACGGGTGCGCGCCGGACGGGATGCAGTGCTCCGAGCACGACCGTCACCGCGATCAGGACGACGGCGGTGAGCGCTGCCGGCACCGCCGGACCGCTCGGGTGCGGGACCCTCACCTCAGCTCGCCCGCAGAACCCCGAGAGCGTCCTCGAGATCCTTCGGGTACTTGGACGTGATCTCGACCCACCGCCCGTCCGCGGGATGCGCGAACCCGAGCGACCGGGCGTGCAGCCACTGCCGCTCCAGCCCGAGACGTTCCGCCAGCCGCGGATCGGCCCCGTACGTGAGGTCGCCGCAGCACGGGTGCCGCAGTGCGGCGAAGTGGACGCGGATCTGATGGGTCCGGCCCGTTTCGAGGTGGATGTCCAGCAGGCTCGCCGCCTGGAACGCCTCGACCGTGTCGTAGTGCGTGATGCTGGGCTTGCCGTCCGCGGTGACGGCGAACTTCCAGTCGTTGCTGCGGTGCCTGCCGATCGGCGCGTCGATGGTTCCGCTGCTCGGATCCGGGTGCCCCTGCACCAGCGCGTGGTATCGCTTGTCGATGGTCCGCTGCTTGAATGCGCGCTTGAGGAGTGTGTAGGCGCGTTCCGACGTGGCCACCACCATCACTCCGGACGTGCCGACGTCCAGCCGGTGCACGATGCCCTGGCGCTCGTGCGCACCCGACGTCGAGATCCGGAAGCCTGCGGCGGCGAGACCGCCGATCACCGTCGGACCGGTCCAGCCCACGCTGGCGTGGGCGGCGACACCGACCGGTTTGTCGACGGCGACCACGTCGTCGTCGGCGTACAGGATTTCCATGCCCTCGACGGGCTCCGCCTCGATGGTCAGCGGACGCGGCGGTTCGGGCAGTTCCACCTCGAGCCAGGCGCCTGCGGACAGGCGATCGGACTTGCCGACGGGTGCGCCGTCGACGAGCACCGAACCTTCCTCGGTGAGCTGAGCCACCGCGGTGCGCGACAGACCGAGCAGTCGAGCGAGTCCGGCGTCGACCCTCATCGCTTCGAGCCCGTCCGGGACCGGCATCGACCGTGTTTCCCTCACTTCTCTACCCCCTTACGTGTTCCGTCCGGTTCCAGCCCGATCAGGGTGAGCACCACGAGCAGGATCGCACCGCACACGATGCCGGAATCCGCCACGTTGAACACCGGCCACCAGCCGACGGACACGAAATCGACGACGTGACCCTGCATCACTCCCGGTGCCCGGAAGAACCGGTCGACGAGGTTGCCGAGGGCGCCGCCGAGTACCAGCCCCAGACCGAGCGCCCACCACGGCGACCGCAGCGTGCGGCCGATGCGGACGACGCCGATCACCACACCCACGGCGACGAGCGTGAGCAGCCACGTCATGCCGGTGGCCATGGAGAACGCCGCGCCCGGGTTGCGCACGAGCCGCAGCGAGACGATGTCCCCGATCAACCAGACCGGCCGGCCGGGCTCGATGTTCGCGACGGCGAGGATCTTCGTCAGCAGGTCCGTGGCCAGGACGACACCTGCGATCACGAACAGCAGCAGCCTGCGCTGATGCGTCACCGGCTGCGGCGGTGCGCTGCCGGACGGGTCATCGTCGTTTCGGTCTTCGGCGTCGGTCTCGTTCTCTGCCGTGGGGTCTTGACTCACCCGTTCATCATCCACTACGGAGGCAAGCCTCCGTTCACGCGCTCCCGCGCGCACTAACCTGGGGGCGTGCCACTGTTCTCGAACGCTCTGCGACCCGGATTCTGCCTACTCGCCGCAACCCTCTCCCTGGTCGCGCTGACCGCCGGGTGCGGAGGTGACGGCGACTCCTCGGAGTCGAGCCCCGCAGGGTCCACGTCCACTCCCGCCGAAGTGACCGTCCCGATCTCCGCGACCACCGTCGAACTGATCCAGCCCGGCGAGGAGCCGCGCGAGGTGATCCAGCGCAGACCGCCGGTGGGGGTCACACAGCAGGTGCAGTTGATCACCGACGCGCAGGTGTTCCAGCAGATCGACGACCAGCCCGCCCAGGACTTCTCCTCACCCGAGATCACACTCCCCCTCACCGCCGCCGTCGGGCAGTCCACCGACGACACGGACGGCGGCACCACCGTCGACCTCAGGCTCGGTGACGTCACCAGCCCCGACGACCGGCTCGGCAGCGCGCTCGAGGCCAGTGCCGGTTCGGGCGCCGGGTTCACCGTCGACCCCACCGGTGCGATCACCGCACTGCGACTGCGTCCGGACGCCGAAGCCCAGGACATCGCCCGCTCCGCGATAGAGCAGGCCTTCTACCAGGCCGTGTACCGCACGGTCCCGTTTCCGGCGGAGCCCGTCGGGGTGGGCGCCCAGTGGACGATCCGCCAGCAGGTGATGAGCGGCATCGCCCTCGACCAGACCACGGTGGCCACCCTGACCGCCCGGGACGGCAACCGCCTCACCGTCGACTACACGATCGACCAGAAGCCGAAGTCACCCGTCTGGGAGCTGCCCGGGGAGGCGGGCACGCTGAACGTCGACCAGTACGTGATGCAGGGCTCGGGCACCATGACCGTCGACCTCGGCCTGCCGCTGCCCGTCACCGGGACGGTGACCGTGGGCGGTGACCAGGAGTACAGCGACCCCGACGGCTCCACCCGCCTGCACCAGACCACGTCGAACTCGGTCCGGTGGGGTTCCTGATGCGCCGCGGAACCGTTGCCGCATCCTGTTCCCTGTTCGCGGTGCTCGCGCTGTCGGCGTGCTCGTCGAACGCGTCCGGCGACGCCGGTGCCGGCGCCTCACTCGCGCCGCTCGGACCGGTAGTGACCGCAGCGCCGGACGCGGCGGGCGCACCGTTCCCCGATCGGGCCGCGCTGAAGGCGGCCCTCCTCGACGCCGGGGACCTTCCCGTCGGCTTCACCCCGGTGCCCGATCCCGAGGAGGATCTGGGGCTGCCTCCGGCGTCGGAGTCGGCGGACTCCGACAAGTCGAGCACGAATCCGGCGGAATGCGGCGCCGTGCTGTCGCCCGTCGCGGATCAGCGTGCGGGCGCGGTGGCGGCGGCGTCCGGCTGGTTCACCGGCCCCGGCTTCGCGACCATCGACCAGGACGCGGCCAGTTACGGTACCGGCGCCGACGCCTCCGCGGCGTTCTCGGCGGTGCAGGACCGGCTGGCGGGATGCACCGAGTACACCGGCACGGACGCCGACGGCGTGCAGGTGCAGTACCGGGTCGGCGGCCGCGAGCAGCAGCCCGCGGGCGACGCATCGGTGGCGTTCCGGCTCGTCACCACCAGCGAGGGCGTCAGTCTGGTCTCGGATGTGGTGGTGGTCGTCGTCGGGAGCACCGTCACGCAGCTGGTCGCGACGGGCCAGGACCCGATCGACGCCGGCGTCTTCGGCGACCTGACGAGCACCGCCGTCGCGAAGCTCGCACCCGCACCCGCCGGCTGAGACCAGGCCACGAACGACCGATGCCGGTGTCCCCGAGGGGACACCGGCATCGGTGCCAGAACGCGGCGATCCGTCAGGACCGCGCGGTTCGGCCTGAAATCAGGCAGGGCATGCAGGCGAGGTCAGCTGCGCGAGCGACACGATCTGGCATGCGGTGATCTTCGACAGCTTCCACGTTCCGTTCTCGCCGGGAACGAAGATGGCCGGAACGCCACCCTGCTGGACCTGGCCGTTGACGGTCAGCTGCAGCTGGCCGCTGGCGGTGCCGTCGCCGTTGTCGATGACCGGGTCGAGAACGGTGACCTCGGCGTTGTTCGCCTTGGCTGCGGCAGCGACCTGGTTGATGAGCTCCGGATCCTGCTCCGAGCCCTCGACCATCGCGGACTTGACCTCGAGCGGCGTGGCCGGATCGAGGCCCTGCACCAGAAGCGCGTTGAGATCGGCCGCGGTGGGCACCTCGATGGCTTCCGAGGTCTCGGCAGCTGCGGAAGTCGTCGTCGTGGTCTTGGTCGCCGTGTCGCTCTCGTCGGAGCCACACGCGGACATCGTGAGGGCTGCGGCGATTGCTACTCCGGCAACCGTGATCTTACGAAGCTTCAACTCAATAACCTCTTCATTCTCGGTGTTCGTTCTCGGACGATCTGAGCATCTATCGCTACCCGGGCCAACATTACCCAAGGGTAAGCATCAGCGCCCGAGGCTACCTTCTCGTGGAGCCGGTCTCCACTCCTTCGTCCGGGCGGTGGGTCCGGTCACTCGAGCGAGCCTTCCACATCGGCCCGTTCGAGTTGCGCGTCGTCCACCTTGAAGGTCCGCGCCTTCCCCGGACCCGTTGTGCGCGTTTCGAATCGGACTGTCACGACACCGTGGCCCGCCCCCTGCACCCAGCCGTGACCGAAGTCCGGGTGCGTCACGTCGAGACCGGGATGCCACCGGGTGTCGATCGCCCGGGCGGGTGCCGGAACGGGCGCGGAGAGGCCGTCGTCGGCGCCCGCCACCGTGATCTTCGACTCCTGATAACCCGGGACGTCCAGGTCCAGTTCGGGGAACAGCGAGCCCTGGCGGACCGTCGACAGTCCGGCGAATCCCACCCCGACCAGACGCACCGGCCCGAGTTCCAGCGGATCGATCACCTGGCGCTGCGCCGCCGCGACGAGGATCTGACGGTCGAGGGTCGCGTAGGGCAGCGTCACCGAGCGCGTCACGACGCTCATGTCCGCCTTCTTCAGCTTCAGCACCACCGTCCGCGCCGCCCGGCCGTCCTTCTGCAGACGCACGAACGCGGACGCCGCGCTCGACTCGACGGCACCGCGCAACTCCGCCATCGTGACGATGTCGGTGGCGAAAGTCGTCTCCGCACTGACCTGTTTGGACTCGGCGCGTTCGGCGACCGGCCGATTGTCGATGCCCTGCGCCAACCGGTGCAGGCCCGGTCCGACCGTGGTGCCCAGAATGGACGCCACCTCCGATTCCGGGGTCCGCGCGAAACCGCCGATGGTCTCGATGCCGAGCCGCTTCAGCTTCTCCTCCGCGACTGGGCCGATGCCCCACAGCTTCCGCACCGGAAGCTCGTCCAGCACCGCATGCTGCTCGTCCGGCGGAATCACCGTGATCCCGTTGGGTTTGGCCAGACCGGACGCGATCTTGGCCACCTGCTTGCCCGACCCGGCACCGATGGACGCGACCAGTCCCGTCTCCTCGAGCACCAACGCGCGCAGTCCCTCGCAATAGCGTTGCACCGTGCCCGCATCCGCCCCGGCCAGCTCGATGGGTTCGCCGAACGCCTCGTCCATCGACAGTTGCTCGAGCACCGGCATCGGGCCGCGGAGCGCGTCGAACACGGACTTGCTCAACATGCCGTAGAGGCGACCCCGCGGCGGCAGCACCACCGCACCGGGACCCACCAGCCTGCGGGCCTGATGCATCGGCATGGCTGAACGCGCGCCGAACACCCGCGCCTCGTAGCTGGCGCCGGCGACGACGCCGCGCCCGCCGAGCCCACCGACGAGAACCGGGCGGCCGCGGAGCGTCGGCCGGGTGAGCTGCTCGACCGACGCGAAGAACGCGTCCATGTCGAGGTGCAGCACCCACCGACGACTCACCTGGTGCAAAATACCCGCCCGGTACGACAGGTCACGCCTTCGCGATCGCCGCCCGCACACCCTCACCGAGCTCGACGGCGTCGCCCGGCGCCTCGGCCAGTTCCAGTTCGACGGCGAGGATCTCGCCCGCGATCAGCTTGCGGTGCGCGAGCGCCCAGTCCCGCCGCTCTTCGGGCACGTCGAGGACGACGGTGATCCGATCGGACACCTCGAGCCCGGCGGCGCGCCGCGCGTCCTGCAACTCGCGGATCCGGTCCTTCGCCCAGCCCTCGGCTTCCAGTTCCTCGGTGACCGCCGAGTCCAGGACGACCAGACCGGCCCCGTCGGGCAGGGCTGCCGTCGACTCCGGTTCGGCGGCCACGAGCCGCTGCGTGTACTCCTCCGGCAGCAACTCGATCCCCGCCGCGACGACGACGCCGTCCGAATTCTCCGACCAGTCACCGGCCTTCACGGCCTTGATGACGGTCTGCACGTCCTTGCCGAGGCGCGGTCCCGCGGCGCGCGCGTTGACGACGAGCTCGAACCGGCCGTGCACGTCCACGTCGGTGGTGAGGTCGACCTTCTTGACGTTGACCTCGTCGGCGATGAGACCCAGGTACGGGCGCAGGCGCTCCGCGTCGTCGGACGCGACCGTCACCTCGGGCAGCGGCAGCCGCACCCGGAGGTTCTGTGCCTTGCGCAGGCCCAGCACCGTCGAGCACACCGACCGCACCTCGTCCATCGCCGACACCAACTCCGGATCCGCCGGCAGCTGACCCGCGGTGCTTCCGGGTCGCTCCGCAGGCTCCGCTCCTGCCGGCCAGTCCGCGAGGTGCACGGACCGTCCGCCGGTCAGTCCCCGCCAGATGACCTCGCTGATCAGGGGCAGCAACGGAGCGGCGAGCCGGGTGACCACCTCGAGCACCGTGTGGAGGGTGTCGACGGCGTCCTTGTCCTCGTCCCAGAAACGCGAACGCGACCGCCGCACATACCAGTTCGTCAGCGCGTCACAGAACGTGCGCAGTTCGTCGCACGCCCCGGCGATGTCGTTCGTCTCGAGCGCGCCGGTGATGGCGTCCCGGGTTCCGGCCAGCTTCGCGAGGATGTACCGGTCCAGGACGTTCGTCGAATCCGTGCGCCACTTACCGGAGGTCGGCGCGTACAGCTGCAGGAAGCTCCACGCGTTCCACAGCGGCAGCAGCGCCTGCCGGACACCCTCGCGGATGCCCTGTTCGGTGACGACGAGGTTTCCGCCGCGCAGGATCGGCGAGGACATGAGGAACCAGCGCATGGCGTCCGAGCCGTCCCGCTCGAATACCTCCTTCACGTCCGGGTAGTTGCCCTTGGACTTGCTCATCTTCAGTCCGTCTTCACCCAGGACGATGCCGTGAGCCGCAACGGTCTTGAAGGCGGGACGATCGAACAGCGCCGTCGCCAGCACGTGCAGCGTGTAGAACCAGCCGCGGGTCTGCCCGTTGTACTCGACGATGAAATCGCCAGGGAAGTGGCCGTCGAACCATTCACGGTTCTCGAACGGGTAGTGCACCTGCGCGTACGGCATCGACCCGGACTCGAACCAGCAGTCGAGGACCTCGGGCACACGCCGCATCATCGACTTCCCGGTCGGGTCGTCCGGGTTCGGGCGCACCAGGTCGTCGATCATCGGCCGGTGCAGATCCGTCGGCCGCACCCCGAAGTCGTGCTCGAGTTCGTCGAGCGAGCCGTACACGTCCGTGCGCGGGTACGCCGGATCGTCGGACACCCACACCGGAATCGGGCTGCCCCAGTACCGGTTGCGGCTGATGTTCCAGTCGCGGGCACCCTCGAGCCACTTGCCGAACTGTCCGTCGCGGATGTGTTCGGGCACCCACGTGATGTCCTGGTTCAGCTCGACCATGCGGTCGCGGAACTTGGTGACCGCGACGAACCACGACGGGACCGCCATGTAGATCAGCGGCTGCCCGCTGCGCCAGCTGTGCGGGTACGAGTGCTCGATCGTCTCGTGCCGCAGCAACTTTCCAGCAGCCTTGAGGTCCTTGATGATCACCGGGTTCGCGTCGAACACCTGGAGACCCTCGTACGGCGGCACCATCGCCGTGAACTTGCCGCCCGGATCGAGCGGCTGCACGATCTCGATCCCGTTCGCCGTGCAGTACTCCATGTCCTCTTCACCGAAAGCCGGTGCGAGGTGGACGATTCCGGTACCGGACTCGGTGGTGACGTAGTCGGCGGAGATGACGCGGTGCGCGTTCTCGTGACCGACGAAGAAGTCGAACGGCGGGTCGTAGCGGAGCCCGACGAGGTCCGCACCCTTGTGCTCGGACAGCACCTCGGGCGCCTCGCCGAGTTCGCGGGCATAGTGCCCCAGCCGATCCTTGGCGAGCACGTAGCGTTTGCCGTCGGCGCCCGTCACCTGGACGTAGTCGATGTCCGGGTGCACTGCGACCGCGAGGTTGGACGGCAGCGTCCACGGCGTGGTGGTCCAGATGATCGCGTTGGCGCCGTCGAGCGGGCCCTCGCCGTGCAGCGGCATGTCGACCGTGACGGCGGGGTCCTGGCGCATCTTGTACGCGTCGTCGAGCCGGGTCTCCTGGTTCGACAGCGGCGTCTGCTCGTACCAGCTGTACGGCAGCACACGGAAACCCTGGTAGATCAGGCCCTTGTCGAACAGTTCCTTGAACGCCCACATGACCGACTCCATGAAGTCGAGGTCCAGGGTCTTGTAGTCGTTGTCGAAGTCGACCCACCGCGCCTGACGGGTGACGTAGTCGCGCCACTCGTCCGTGTAGCGCAGCACGGAAGACTTGCAGTACTCGTTGAACTTCTCGAGACCCATGACGTCGATCTCGGACTTGTCCTTGATGCCGAGCTGCTTCTCCGCCTCGAGTTCGGCGGGCAGTCCGTGGCAGTCCCAGCCGAATCGGCGCTCGACCTTGTTGCCGCGCATGGTCTGGAACCGCGGGATCAGATCTTTGACGTACCCCGTCAGGAGGTGGCCGTAGTGCGGGAGACCGTTCGCGAACGGCGGACCGTCGTAGAACACGAATTCGGGGGCGTCGTCACGCTGGGCGACCGACGCCCGGAAGGTGTCGTCCTCGTCCCAGCCGGCCAGCACACGCTGCTCGATCTGAGGGAACCGGACACCCGCATCCTGCGAGACGCCGTAGTCGACCTTGGGGTAGGACTCGTTGCTGCTGGTCACGTTGCTGGTGTCGGTCACCGCGATCTCCTCGTGCCTGACGTACTCGGCACGGGGACGACGGAGACGCCTCCTGCGTCACCACCGCGGTACCACCCCGCTTGCACCCCGGAGGGCGCCTCTCGGTGCCGGGCTGTGACGGGCCCACCCGTTCGGTTCTACTGAGCCGGCGTGCCGGCCGTTCTTCCGAAGGCTCCCCGGTGATGGCCGGATCGTCGCCCCGTAACTCGATTACTGAATTGTTCGCTGAATGCAGTCTAGCCGCCACCGGGATACGGCAGCTCAGTCGCCCTCGTCGGATCCGGGCGTCGTGTCCGCGTCCCGTGCGGGACCGCGGTCAGCGCGAACACCGCTCGCGGGTTGCCCCGGAACGGCCGCCGCCTTCTTGCCTGCGAGGGCGCTGACGAGCAGCAGGACCGCTCCGGCGACGCATACCACGATGCATCCCCAGGCCCACACGACCGAACCGGTCATGAGAGCCACCACCAGGAGAGCGAACCCCACCGCTGCAAGAGCGAGTGTCACGACCAGCACGGCTCAACCTCTATCCGGGCCGCTGGCTGGGCAACTACCGCGCGCTCAGTCAGCTATTGCCCTTGGCGTAGGACTGGCTGTAATTGGACTGCGATCCACCCTGCGCGAACGAATCCTGACCGCCGTCCACCGGAACCGCGGATCCCCGCTGCTCCAGCTCCTCGAGCTGCGACTCCAGGTACGACTTCAGGCGCACGCGGTATTCGCGCTCGAACGTCTTGAGCTGCTCGATACGACCCTCGAGCACGGAACGCTGCTGGTTGATCGTCGCCATGATCTCGGTGTGCTTCTTCTCCGCGTCCGCCTGCAGCGCGTCGGCCTTCTCCTTGGCCTGGCGCAGCTGGGTCTCGGAACGGGTCTGAGCGTCCGTGATCAGTGCTTCCGACTTCTGGCGGGCGTCGGCGATCATCGTCTCGGAACGGGTCCGTGCATCGCTGACCAGCTGCTCCGAGTTGGTGCGCGCGTTGCCGAGCAGCTGCTCGGACTCCGTCTTCGCGTCACTCGTGAGACGGTCCGCCATCTCCTGGGCGAGACCCAGAACCTTGGCGGCCTGCATGTGAGCGTCGGCGCCCTGCGCGGGAGCGGCCGCGGCCGCAGCGGCGGGAGCCGGTGCCGGCGCGGGAGCCTTGGGCTGCTCGACGACACGAGCCGGCTCCGCCTTCGGAGCGGGAGTCGGTGCTGCGGACCCGGAGCGTGGAGCCTTCTTCGCATCGGCGAGCTCCTTGTCGAGCTCCCCTACTCGCTGCCGAAGGTCGGCGTTCTCCTCGATCAGGCGCGACAACTCTTGCTCGACGAGGTCGAGAAACGCATCGACTTCGTCTTCGTTGTAGCCCCGCTTACCGATCGGTGGCTTGCTGAACGCGACATTGTGCACATCAGCGGGAGTCAGCGGCATGGAAGGATCCCTTCACGCGTCATTTGGCGGTCTAGCAAGCATTCAGTTACAGCGCAGTCTACGTAACGGTGAATCAAGACTGGATCAATGGGGTCCATTCTGTCACACCAGACCCGTAGCACGCGCTTGTCCCTGAACGATCGACATCAGGATGAAGACGATGAACAGCAAGACCATGATGGATAGATCCAACCGCACCCCACCGAGATTGATCGGGGGGATCAACCGCCGTAGCAGTTTGACCGGTGGATCGGTGACCGTAAAAATCGCCTCGAGAATGACGACCACGACGCCGGTTGGTCGCCAGTCTCGTGCGAAGGTCCGTACGAACTCGACAATGATTCTGCCGATGAGTAGCAGCCAAAAGACAAACAGTATCAAGTAGATCACCGAGAACAAGGCCACACCTTCACTCTGCCTGAGAATGTCCGGCCGATCAAAACGAGCCGCGTGGCCAGGGCTTTCTCCGCCACAGCCGCCGCGGCCCGCGTCGTTACGGACGTTCGGATCCCGATGGTCGTTTCCCCCGCTCCCCGGTTTACTTCTGGCTGTAGAAGCCGGTTTCCGCGATGCGGCGACGCTCCTCGGCGGACACGTCGATGTCTGCGGGTGAGAGCAAGAACACCTTCGTGGCCACCTTGTCGAAGGACCCGCGCAGCGCGAAGGCCAGTCCGGCGGCGAAATCGACGAGGCGCTTGGCGTCGGCGTTGCTCATTTCGACGAGGTCCATGATGACGGGGGTGCCGTCACGGAACCGCTCGCCGATCGTGCGGGCCTCCCCGTAGTCGCGGGGGCGCAGCGTGGTGATCTTGGACAGCGGCCCACCTTCGTCGAAGAGGGGTCCGCGACGACTCTCCACCCGCTCGGACCGCGTGTCGACGGCCAGCGCGCCGCGGGTGCTGCCGCGCACCGCACCGCTCGCGCTGGGACGGGCCGACCGGACGGCCACGGGTTCGACCCGGGACGAGTGCCGGGGGCCGTCGTACCGGTCGAAGTCGTCGTCGAGGTCGTCCCGGCGGCCGGGAGCGTAGGCGGCCTTACTGAAGGCCGGCTCGGCGAAGTCACGGTCGTCGCGGTCGAGGTACGGATCACGTCCACTGTCGCGGGCCGGTCGAGCAGGCCTGCGCGCAGGTTCCGGCTCGTCCAGGTACTCGTCCTCGTAGTCGTCGAGGGGAACCATGCCGAAGTAAGCCTTGAACTTGTGCAGACTGCTCATTGATCGACCTTCCTTGGCGCGGCGGACAGGATCCAACTGCGACCGGTCGCAGCGGTGTGGACGGGTTGGCGATCACCTGGGCGATCTATTTCGAGGTTATAGGCCTCGAACCCAACAGCGCGGTTCCGACACGCACGCACGTCGACCCGTGTCGGACAGCGTGCTCGAGATCATTCGTCATGCCCGCTGAGAGGTCCGTCGCATCCGGATGGTCGCGCCTGAGCCGCGCGTGAATCTTCTGCAATTCCTCGAACGCGGCGTCCGGATCGGCATCGATCGGCGGAACCGCCATCAACCCGCGATATTCGAGTCCCGGCGACGACTGCACCTGCGCGGCAAGGCGTTCGAGGTCTGCGATCGCGGCACCGCCGCGCTGCGGATCGCCGTCCAGACTGACCTGCAGCAGCACCCGCAGCGGCTCGGGCCGCTCCCCCGCCTCGAGCGCCGTCGTGGCCGCGCGGCCGAGTGCGCCGACGAGCCGCTCGCTGTCCACCGAATGGATGGCGTACGCCCAGTGCGCGACGGCCTTCGCCTTGTTGCGCTGGAGGTGTCCGATCATGTGCCACCGCACCGACGAATCCGTCACCACGGTGCGGAACTCCGCAATCTTGGCCGTGGCCTCCTGCTCCCGCGACTCCCCGAATTCGCGGCACCCGAGGTCGTACAGGATCCGCGCGTCGGATTCCGGGAAGAACTTGGTGACGGGCAGCAGCGACACGTCCGCGGGGTCGCGACCGGCGTCCCGGCACGCCGCGTCGAGCCGTGCGCGCACGGTGCCGAGCGCAGCCTCGATCTCCCCGACCCTGCTCATCGTTTCCACTCCCACACCGAATCCTCACCGCCGTCGGCGGTCGTCGTCACACGCTGTCTTGCCCAGTATCCATCCAGATGACCGCCGCGAGCCGACCGGTCGGGGCCTCCCGGCGATGACTGAACAGTGTCCGGTCCTCGATGGTGCAGCGCGGATCCTCCGCCACCCCCGCGACACCCGCATCGAGCAGTTGCTTCCGCAGGCCGGCCCGCAGGTCGAGGCCGGGGGTTCCCTTGACGGTGCGGGTGGCGCTGCCGGGAAGGAACTTCTCGACGTCGGCCTGCATCGCCGCGGGGACCTCGTACTGTCGGCCGCTCGCCGCCGGACCCAGGAATGCGCCGATCCGGTCGATCCGTGCACCCTGCTCGACCATGACGTCGAGCACCCGCGGAACGATGCCGATGCGGGCGCCGATACGGCCGGCATGGACGGCGGCGATCACCCCGGCCTCGTCGTCGGACAACAGCACCGGGACGCAGTCGGCACTGAGGGTCGCGAGTGCGAGCCCAGGAACCGTCGTCACCAGTGCGTCCGTGGCGGGCACCGGCACGTCGGTGGGCCCGTCGACCACGGTCACGTTCCGACTGTGGATCTGCTCCATCCAGATCAGGTGGTCGAAGGCCACGCCGATGTTGTCTGCCAGTCGACGCCGGTTCGCCTCCACCGCGGCCGGATCGTCGCCGACGTGATCACCGAGGTTGAACGTGTCGTACGGCGCGACGGAGTGCCCTCCGGCACGGGTGGTGACGACCCGGCGAACCCTGAAATCGGGGGCGGACGGTGAACTCAACGACGCATGAAGGAGGGCACGTCGACTTCGTCTTCACCCTCCTCGTCGGACACCGGCACCGCGCGGGACTGACCGTTTCCCGGAAGCGGCGGCAGACTGCTCGGGCTCTGGTGGGAGCTGATCGTCTCGCGGGTCACCGACATCGGCTCGCTGTGCTGCTGGTCGGCCGACTGTCCGACCTCGCCCGCGCGCCCGGCACCGATGGCGCTGCGACCGGCAGCGCCCGACTCGACCGGCCGGCGGGCGGGGGCGCCGCCGTCGAACCCGGCGGCGATGACGGTGACCCGCACCTCGTCGCCGAGCGAATCGTCGATGACGGTGCCGAAGATGATGTTCGCGTCGATGTGGGCAGCCTCCTGCACCAGCGACGCCGCCTCGTTGATCTCGAACAGGCCGAGGTCGCTGCCGCCGGCGATCGAGAGCAGCACGCCGCGCGCACCCTCCATCGACGCCTCGAGCAGCGGAGAGTTGATCGCCGATTCCGCGGCCTTGATGGCCCGGCCCTCGCCGCGCGAGGATCCGATGCCCATCAGCGCGCTACCGGCGCCGGACATGACGCCCTTGACGTCGGCGAAGTCGACGTTGATCAGACCGGGGGTGGTGATGAGGTCGGTGATGCCCTGGACACCGTTGAGCAGCACCTCGTCGGCGCTGCGGAACGCGTCCATGAGGCTGACGGCGGCGTCGCCGAGCTGCAGGAGGCGGTCGTTCGGGATCACGATGAGGGTGTCGCACGATTCGCGCAGCGACTGGATGCCGGTGTCGGCCTGGCCGCCGCGGCGCTTGCCCTCGAAGGAGAAGGGCCGGGTGACGACACCGACCGTGAGGGCTCCGAGCTTGCGTGCGATACTCGCGACGACCGGTGCGCCACCGGTACCCGTGCCGCCGCCCTCGCCTGCGGTCACGAACACCATGTCGGCGCCCTTGAGGACTTCCTCGATCTCGTCCTTGTGGTCTTCTGCGGCCTTGCGGCCGACTTCGGGATCCGCGCCGGCGCCGAGCCCGCGGGTGAGTTCCCGGCCGACGTCCAGCTTGACGTCGGCGTCACTCATCAGCAGCGCTTGCGCGTCGGTGTTGACGGCAATGAACTCGACTCCCTTGAGTCCCTGCTCGATCATCCGGTTGACTGCGTTCACGCCGCCGCCGCCGATGCCGACGACCTTTATTACGGCGAGGTAGTTGTGCGGGGGCGTCATCGGCTCTCGCCTTCCATGAGTGTGTATCACGCTTTCGTACAGATCAGTCCAGCCTGAACCCTCAACCTCAACCATAGGGTTACGGTTATGTCAAGTGCTGCCCGACTAGAGCGAAACGCTATGCACCGGCATAGGGATACGCCATTAGGCGCGCCGAGACGCGCCGAGTTATTTGACGAACTCGCCCGCAACTCTTTCGCATCCGGGTCACGCCCCCTCACCGCACCGTCGGCAGGTCGGGGCTCGACACGTCGTACGTCTGCCCGGGCTGGGTGAGCAGCGGCAGGGTGACCGCAGCCTTGCGCTCGGACTTCTCCGTACCGCCCCACACCACGATCCGGCCGTCGAGCAGCGTCACCGAGATATCCGAAATCGACTTCGCGGCAACCTGTCCCACCTGACCGCGCAACTGAGGCGGCATCGACTCCAGCACCTCGATCGCCGCCTCCGTCGACGGGTCGCCCCACCCCGGCGACCCCGTCACCAGACGCGGCACCCCGGGCGGCGGCGGTGCGATCTCGTAGTCCACGGCCTCCGCGTCGAGCAGATGGGTGCCGCCGGGGCTGTCGACGAACACGACGGGCACCCGCTCGGTTACCGTGACCCGGATGGTGGACGGGTACACCCGCTGGACGCGCGCGGACGCCACCTTCGGGATCGCGGCCACCCGCTGAGCCGCGCCCTCCGTGTCGACACGCAGCAATGGCTGCCCCTGTGGCACCGCCAGCACCTGGCGAATCTGCTCCTCGGAGATCGACGCCGCCCCCGCGACATCAGTCTTCCGCACCGACAGCAGCGGCGTGAACCAGGCGACGAGACCGAGCGCCACGACCACGACGACACTGACGGCGCCCATCACCGCCGGCCTCCGGTACCACGGCCGCCGCGGTGTCTCCGCCACCACGGACTTCCGTGCCGCCGAAGCCGATTCGCGGGTGCGTCGTGTTCCGGGGTCGGTGACCGTCGAGGTGCGCCGACGCGAGGACGTCCGATCGCTCGCCGTCGCGCGGGCACCGGCCGCAGCCCTCGGCCGCGGACTGCGCTGGACGTCGCGGCGGACAGGGCGGTCCGGCCGCTCGGACCGGCCCCGACGCTCCCGCGTCATCGCGACGGGTGGTGGTGCGGAGCCGCACGCAGAGCGTCGAGGATCTGGTTGCCGAGCATCGTCACGTCACCGGCACCCATGGTGATCACCACGTCCCCGGGGGATGCGAGTGCCGCGACCTGCCGCGGTGCCTGCGACAGGTCGGGCTGGTAGTGCACCGGCTTCGACACCGACAGCGCGACCAGGGCGCCGCTGACGCCCGGGAGAGGTTCTTCCCGCGCGCCGTACACGTCGAGGACCACGACCTCGTCGGCGAGATCCAGGGCGTGCCCGAACTCTTCCGCGAATGTTGCTGTGCGGGAATACAGGTGGGGCTGGAACACCACGATGACCTTCCCGCTGCGCACCGAGTCCTCGGACTCGCGGCGGTCGGCCTCGTGGGGCTGGCGCACCAGATCGGCGGCGGCGCCGAGCACGGCACGCACCTCCGTCGGGTGATGCGCATAGTCGTCGAACACGCGGACCCCGTGCTCGCGGCCGGTGAACTGGAACCGGCGGTGCACTCCCCCGAATCCGGCGATGCCTTCGAGGATCTCGTCCACGTCGGCGCCTGCCTCCCGGGCGGCGAGGAGAGCGGCCAGCGCGTTGAGCGCCATGTGCCTGCCGGGCACACCCATGCGGACCGTCCTCGGCGACTGCTCCCCGGCCAGCTGGAACTGCAGTACTCCGCCGACGTCCCTGGCCTCGAAACTCAGCAGTCGCGCGCCGACCTCGACGCCGTCGACCGAAGCGAAGGCCCCGTCCGCGTCCTCGGCGCTGCCGTATCCCAGCACCCGCACACCGGGCAGCCCCCGCGCCGCCACCCGCTGCGCGAGCGCCGCGGACCCCGGATCGTCGAGACAGGCGACGAGCAGACCGCCAGGCGACAGACGGGCCGCGAAATCGTCGAACACCTGGATGTACGCCTCGGTGCTGCCGAAGTAGTCGAGGTGGTCGGCTTCGACGTTGGTGACGACGACGACGTCCGGTTCGTACTGGAGCAGCGAACCGTCGCTCTCGTCGGCCTCCGCGACGAACACGTCGCCGCTGCCGTGGTGCGCGTTGGTTCCGGCCTCGTTGAGTTCGCCGCCGACCGCGAACGACGGATCGAAACCGCAGTGTTGCAGCGCCACCACCAGCATCGACGTGGTCGACGTCTTGCCGTGGGTGCCGGACACCAGCAGGGTGCGGTGCCCCTGCATCAGCGATGCCAGCACCGCGGGTCGCAGGATCACGGGAATCCCGCGCCGGGCCGCCTCCACCAGTTCCGGGTTGTCCTTCGGGATGGCGGCGTGGGTGGTGACCACGACGGTCGGGCCGCCGGGCAGCAGGTCGAGCGCGCCGGCGTCGTGGCCGATGCGGACCTGCGCGCCGCGGGCACGCAGGGCGAGGACGCCGCGGCTCTCCTTGGCGTCCGATCCGGACACCTGCCCTCCCCTGGCCAGCAGGATCCGCGCAATTCCGGACATTCCGGCGCCGCCGATCCCGACCATGTGGACTCGTTCCAACTCCGCGGGCAGGTCGGTCATCGGGTTCCCCTTGTCAGCGCGGCCACGTCGAGCACGATGCGCGCAACCTCGGTGGCTGCGCTGCGGTGACCTGCGCCGGCCGCGCGTCGTCCCATGTCCTCGAGCTGTGCGGGGTCGCGCAGCAGAGGGATCACGGTCTCCGCGACGAATCCGGCGGACAGGTCTCCGTCGGCGACAATCATTCCACCTCCGGCGGCGACCACCGGTCGCGCGTTCAGTTCCTGCTCCCCGTTGCCGTGGGGCAGCGGCACGTATACCGCGGGAAGTCCCACCGCCGACACCTCCGCCACCGTCATCGCACCCGACCGGCAGATCACCGCGTCCGCAGCCGAATACGCGAGGTCCATCCGCGACAGGTAGGGAACGGCCACGTACGGCGGGCCGCCCGGTGTCGCGGGAACGTCGAGGGTGTTCTTCGGTCCGTGTGCGTGCAGAACGGCCACACCGGCCGCGGCGAGCGACTCCGCCGCGCCCGAGACGGCCTCGTTGAGCGACCGCGCCCCCTGCGAGCCGCCGAAGACGAGCAGCACCGGACCGTCGGCGGGGAGCCCGAAGTGTGCGCGCGCCTCCGCGCGCAGAGCCGCCCGGTCGAGAGCGGTGATCGACGCCCGGACCGGGATCCCGAGGATCTCCGCATCCGAGCGGCCGCGAGCGGAGACTCCGGAACCGGCGACCGCGGCCAGCACCCGGGCGGCGCGGCGGGCACCGATCTTGTTCGCGATCCCGGCGCTGGCGTTCGCCTCGTGCACCACGATCGGAATGCGGCGCCTGCGGCGGAGCAGTCCGGGCCCGGCCGCCAGATATGCGGGCAGCGCGACGTACCCGCCGAACCCGACGACGACGTCGGCGCCGGTCGCGTCGAGCACCTCGCGGGTGCGGCGCACCGACGCGCGCACCCGGCCGGGAAGCCGCAGCAGGTCGAGGGTGGGTTTACGGGGCAGCGGCACCGGTGGAATGAGCTCGAGCGGGTAGCCCCGCTCGGGAACCAGGGTGGTTTCGAGGCCGCGCGCGGTGCCGAGAGCGGTCACCACCGCGGTGTCGTCGATCGCCTTGATCGCATCGGCCACTGCCAGAGCCGGTTCGATGTGCCCGGCGGTACCACCACCGGCCACGATCACCGACAGGGTGGACTTGTCGCCGTTCACCTACGAAATCCTCGCTCTCCTGCTCGGCCACCCGAGCTTCGCTGTTGACGTGCACCTCGTTCGGGGGTGCGGCCCTTGCCGCGTTCGGGGCGGCCCTTCTCGTATGTGACGCTGCGGGTGCGCGGGGCCATCTCGCGACCGGCCCGTCGGCGGGCTTCGGCGCGGCGCACCGCCTCGGCGCGTGCCGCGTCGGCCCGCACCGGCGAATACGCCTCCGGCTTGCGGAGGCGCAGAAGGCGACCGAACGGGCCGTCCTGCCCGGAGTGCAGCGCCGCGACCGCCTCCGGTTCGTGCCGCGCCGCGTTGGCGACGAGGCCGAACATGAACAGTGTGGTGGCCGTCGACGTTCCGCCGGCCGATACCAGCGGCAACTGCAGGCCGGTGACGGGCAGCAGCCCGATCACGTACCCCACGTTGATGAATGCCTGTCCGGTGATCCACACCGTCGCCGTTCCGGTGAGCAGGCGCAGGAACGGGTCGGCGGATCGGGCCGCGATGCGCAGGCCCGTGTACACGAACAGTCCGAACAAACCGAGGACGGCGGCGCCGCCGAGGTATCCGAGCTCTTCGCCGATGATCGCGAAGATGAAGTCGTTGTGGGCGTTCGGCAGGTAGCTCCACTTCGCGCGGCTCTGCCCCAGCCCTCGCCCGAGGATCCCGCCGTCCGCGAGCGAATACATCGCCTGCCGCGACTGGTACCCGATGCCCTGCGGGTCGGAACCGGGATTGAGGAACTCGCGCACGCGAGCGGAGCGGTAGCCCGCGGTGAGCGCGAGGATCACGATTCCGCCGAAACCGGTGCCGAGGATGGCGACGAACAGTTTCAGCGGCAGGCCCGCGAACCACAGCAGCGCCATCAGGATGATGGCCAGCGAGACCGTCGTGCCGAGGTCGGGCTGCAGGATGATCAGGACGAACGCGACGAGCGCGGCCGGCACCAGCGGAACGAGCATGTCCCGGATACTGGAGATGTCGCTGCGCCGCGACGCCAGGATGTGCGCACCCCACACGGCCAGCGCGATCTTGGTGAGCTCGGCGGGCTGCAACGAGAATCCCGCGACGACGAACCAGCCGCGGGTGCCCTGGGACACGGTGCCGATACCCGGTATGAGGACCAGGACCAGCAGGATGATCGTGACCGCGAAGGCCGGGAACGACAGGGCGCGCATCACCCGGACCGGGATCTGCAGCGCCGCGTAGAACAGGCAGAGCCCGAGAGCCGCGAACAGCGCCTGCCGGGTGAAAAGGGTGTACGCCGAACCGTCGGAGGCGTAGGCCTCGACGCTCGAGGACGACAGCACCATCACCAGGCCGAGGACCGTCAGCAGAAACGCGATGGTGACCACGAGGTGGAACGACGCCAGAGGCCTCGACAGCCAGGCCCCGATCCGGGTGCGCGGGCCGCGCGGAGGCGCCGTGCGGGTACGGGGACCGGACGGTGCACGCTTCGCCACACCGGGGGCGGCCGCCGTGCGAGCCGGGGACCGCTGTCCCTCGGGGGCGCGTCGGGTGCGGGCTCCGGCGGAGGTCATCGCAGCGTCCTGGAGATGTCCGACGCGTCGAGCCTGCCTACGGCGTCCGTGAAGCTGTCCCCCCGGTGGCCGTAACTGGCGAACATGTCGAGCGATGCCGCCGCGGGCGCCAGGACGACGGAATCCCCTGCCGTTGCCAGCGCCGCCGCCTCACGCACGACGACACCCATCACGGCGTCGCTGTCGGTGTCCGCCGGCAGCACCACCCGGTGCGTCGCGGTCTGCGGGACTGCACTCACACCTGCATCGTCTCCCGTTTCGACAGTGACCACGGGAACCTCGGGGGCGTGTCGCGCAAGGGACTCTGCAATCTGCATCGCATCGCGGCCCAGCAGGACGGCGCCGGCGAGGCGACTAGCCACCTCCCGGACGAGGTCGTCGACCCGCGCCCCCTTCAGCAGACCACCGGCGATCCACACCACCCGCTCGTGGGCGAGGATCGACGGGCGGGCGGCGTGCGGGTTGGTGGCCTTGGAGTCGTCGACGAACGTCACGCCCCCGACCTCGGCGACGAGTGCCGCGCGGTGCGGGCCCACGACGTGGGCGGCCAGACCGGCGGCGACGGCGTCCGGCGGAACTCCGATCGCCCGGGCCAGAGCCGCCGCGGCCAGAGCGTCCATCAGTCCGGCAGGCCCGGGCGGGGTGATCCCCTCGGCCGGGGCCAGCCGCTCGCCGTCCGCGAACGCGCGGTCGACGAGATACCCGTCCTCGACACCCAGTTCGCCCGGCGCCGGCACGCCCAACCGGAAACCCACGGTCCGGACTGCGGGGGACGAGGAGAACAGGGAGGACGCAACCTCGTCGTCGAGCCCCAGCACCGCGACCTCACCGGTCAGGGCGCGGGCCTTCGCATCGATGTACGGCTGCATCCCGCCGTGCCAGTCCAGATGATCTTCGGCGATGTTGAGGATCGCACCTGCGGTCGGCCGGACCGACGGCGCCCAGTGCAGCTGGAACGACGAGAGTTCGACCGCCAGCGCCTCCGCCCGGGGCTCGGTCTGCCGCAGGGCGTCGAGGACCGGAATCCCGATGTTGCCGCAGGCCAGACTCGGCAGCTCGGCCGCCTCGAGGATGGACTGCAGCATGGAGGTCGTCGTGGTCTTGCCGTTGGTGCCGGTGACCACCAGCCACCGCCGCGGCGGGCCGTAGAGCCCGGCCCGGTCCACGTGCCACGAGAACTCGATGTCACCCCAGATCGGTACCCCGTCCCCGGCGGCGAGCGAGAGCAGCGGCGCGTCCGGGCGGAACCCCGGGCTCGTCACGACCAGCGCGAACTCGGCGACCCGGTCCCGCTCGGCGAGCAGATCGTCGATCGGGACGGTCGCGGCGCCGAGCCGCGCGCACTCGGCGAGAGCGTCGACGTTCGCGTCGGTCACGGTGACGAGCGCACCGAGGTCACGAAGAGGTTCGATGGTGGCCCGGCCGGAGACACCCGCACCGGCGACGAGGACGCTGCGACCCCGCAACCAGTCGAGCCCGCCGTGTTCCTCTGCCACGTCGTCAGCCCCCGATCGCAGCCAGGTACTCGCTGTAGAACAGCGCGAGCCCGATCGCGGAGGCGATGGCGGCCAGCAACCAGAACCGGATGATCACCGTGGTTTCCGCCCACCCTGCAAGTTCGAAGTGGTGGTGGAACGGAGCCATCCGGAACACTCGTCTTCGGCTCGACCGGAACACGGCGACCTGGATCACGACCGATGCCGCCTCTGCGACGAACAGCGCACCGATCACGACCATCAGCAGTTCGGTGCGCGTCGTGATCGACAGTCCGGCGAGCATGCCGCCGAGTGCCAGCGAACCGGTGTCACCCATGAAGATCTTGGCGGGCGCCGCGTTCCACCACAGGAATCCGATGCACGCACCCGCACCGGCCGCGCAGATCAGGGCCAGGTCGAGCGGATCGCGGACGTCGTAGCAGCCCTTGCCGGGGCTCGTCTCGCACGCGTTGCGGTACTGCCAGAACGTGATGATCACGTACGCGCCGAGGACCAGGCTCATCGACCCGGCAGCGAGACCGTCGAGGCCGTCGGTCAGATTGACCGCGTTCGACCAAGCGCTCACCAGGAGGTAGCAGAACGCGACGAACACGACGGAGCCCATCGTGACCGTCGCGATGTCACGCACGTACGACAGGTGCTCGCTGCCCGGTGTGAGGTCGTTCGCGCCCCGGAACTGCAGCGCGAGAATGCCGAACGCCACTGCCGCGATGAGCTGTCCGACCAGCTTCGCCGTCTTGTTCAGTCCGAGGTTGCGCTGCTTGCGGATCTTGATGAAGTCGTCGAGGAAGCCGACCCCGCCGAGCGCCGTCGTGAGACCGAGAACCAGCAGTCCCGATGCCGACGGCCCGTCCGCGTTGTAGCCGATGCCGATCAGGTGCGAACCCCAGTAGCCGGCCCACAGTCCGGCGAGGATGGCGACGCCGCCCATCGTCGGGGTGCCGCGCTTCGACTGGTGACTCGCCGGACCTTCGACACGGATCTCCTGACCGAACCCCTGACGGGAGAAGGCCTTGATGAGAACGGGGGTCAGCAGAATCGAGACGGCCAGCGCGATGCCCGCCGCGAAGAGGATCTGTCTCACCGCGTAGCCTCCGAACCCTTCTGTCCCGTGCTTCCCGCCAACACCGTGTCCGCGACCTCCCACAATCCGATGGACTGCGACGCCTTGACCAGCACCAGGTCACCCGGTGCCAGTTCCGCTTCGAGCAAGGCGACCGCACCGGCGATGTCGGGGACGAGGATCGACTCCTCACCCCACGAACCCTCCATGACCGCACCCTGATGCATGGCGCGGGCGGGCCTGCCGGTTCCCACGATGATCAGCCTGCTCACGTCCAGCCGGACCGCGAATCTGCCGATGGCGTCGTGTTCGACCACTGATTCTGGACCCAGCTCGGCCATTTCTCCGAGCACCGCCCAACTCCGGCGCGCCGCACCCCGGCCCGACCGGGCCATCGACACCAGCGCCTTCAGGGCGGCCCGCATCGAGTCGGGGTTGGCGTTGTACGAATCGTTGACGACAGTCACACCGTCCGGCCGATCGCGGACGTCCATCCGGCGCGCCGAGACCGCGGCGGCACCGGAAAGGGCCTGCGCGATCTGCTCGAGGTCCGCCCCGCATTCGAGTGCCACCGCCGCGGCGGCGAGCGCGTTGCCGACCTGGTGTTCACCGTGCACGGCGAGCTCGACGGCGACACTCCCGGTCGGCGCCGTGAGAGTGAAGCGCGCCCTTGCCTTCTCGTCGAGCACGATGTCGGTGGCCCGCACGTGCGCGGACTCCGACCGGCCGACGAGGACCACCCGGGCCGATGTGCGCGGCGCCATGGCTGCCACCAGCGGATCGTCGGCGTTGAGGATCGCGACACCACCCTCGTCCGCCGAGGGCAGCGACTCCGCGAGTTCGCCCTTGGCAGCGGCGATCGCGTCGCGGGAACCGAATTCGCCGAGGTGCGCCGTACCCACGTTGAGGACGACCCCGATCTTCGGGGGTGCGATGTTCGCGAGGGAGGCGATGTGCCCGCGGCCGCGGGCCGACATCTCCAGAACCAGGAATCCCGTGTCCGCGTCCGCACGTAGTGCGGTCCACGGGTGGCCGAGTTCGTTGTTGAACGATCCGGGTGGCGCGACGACAGGACCGAGGGGGCGCAGGACGGCGGCGAGCAGATCCTTGGTCGACGTCTTTCCCGCCGATCCGGTGACGCCGACGACGGTGAGCCCCTTCGCGGTGAGGCCGTCGACGGAGGCGCGCGCGAGCTTCGCGAGGGCTGCGAGCACGGCGGCGCCCGATCCGTCGGTGTCGTGTTCGAGTGCCATCGCCTTGCTCGGGACGTCGCTCGGCGTCGGGGTGACGACGATCGCGGGGACACCGACCGGGCGCGCGGCCAGGACGGCGACCACACCGGCCTCGACCGCCGAGGCCGCGTGATCGTGGCCGTCCACGTGGGCGCCGGGCAGGGCGAGGAACAGCCCGCCGGCGGTGACCTTCCGCGAGTCGAACTCGACCGTTCCCGTCACCTCGGCCGACGGATCGGCGACGTCGTGCAGTTCGCCGCCCACGATCTCGGCGATGCGAGCGAGTGTCATCGGGATCATCGCGTTCCTCCGACCTGTCGCTCGATCGCGTCGCCCAGTACGTCGCGGTCGTCAAATGGGTACTTCACCCCGTGTATCTCCTGACCGATCTCGTGTCCCTTGCCTGCGACCAGAACCACGTCGCCTGCCTGCGCCCAGCCGACGGCGTCGGCGATCGCCTTCGCTCGGTCCGCTACTTCCCACACCTGTCCCCGCTCGGATTCGGGCACTCCGAGAGCGCCCTCGCGGACCGCGGCCCTGATCTTCGCCGGGTCCTCGCTGCGGGGGTTGTCGTCCGTGATGATCAGCAGGTCGGCACCACGCGCGGCCGCGGCACCCATCAGCGGCCGCTTGCCTGCGTCGCGATCGCCGCCCGCACCCACGACAACGGCGACGCGACCGCGTACCTGCTCGCGCAGCGTCGCGATCACGGCCTCGACCGCTGCGGGTTTGTGGGCGTAGTCGACGACGGCGAGGAAGTCCTGTCCCCGGTCGATCCGCTGCACCCGGCCCGGCACGTCGACGCCGGCGATGCCCTCGACGGCGTCGCGCGGATCGACACCCAGCGCCGCGCACAGCGCGACGGCGAGCGAAGCGTTGGCGACGTTGTACTGCCCCGGCAGACGGAGCTCCACGTCGAGTGTCGTGCCCTCGGCCGTGGTGAGCGCGAAGGTCTGCGAGCCCGAGGGCGACACCGTCGCCGGGCCTGCCGTCCACACCGCGCCCTCGCTGTCCGGTGTGGTCGCGACTGTCGTCACGATCGAATGCGCACCGCGGGCGACGTCGGCCATCCGCTGTCCCCACACGTCGTCGATGCAGATGACGGCGTGCTGGGCGTGCACGGACGAATCGGCCGCGAAGAGCCGCGCCTTCGCGGCGAAGTAGTCCTCGAAGTCGCGGTGGAAGTCCAGGTGGTCCTGGGAGAGGTTCGTGAACGCGCCCACATCGAAGCGGACTCCGTCGACGCGGCCGAGCGACAGCGCGTGGCTGGACACCTCCATCACGACGGTGTCGATCCCCTGCTCGAGCATCACGGCGAACAGGGCGTGGAGCTGCGGCGCCTCGGGGGTCGTCAGTGCGCTCGGCACCCGGCGGCCTCTCATCCGGGTCTCGATGGTGCCCACGAGACCGGTCGTCCGCCCCGCGGCGGTGAGCGCGGCTTCGACGAGATACGAGGTCGTCGTCTTACCCGATGTCCCGGTGATACCGATGACCTGCATCTTCTCGGAGGGCCGGCCGTAGATGGTTGCCGACAGCTCACCGAGGACGCCGCGTGGGTCGTCGTGGACGAGCACCGGCATGTCCGAGCCCAGTGCGGACACCAGCGCGAATCCGGCCTCGTCGGTGAGGATCGCGGTCGCGCCCCGTGCGAGAGCGTCGGCGGCGAATTCCGCGCCGTGCGCGCGGGCCCCGGGAAGGGCCGCGAACAGATCGCCCTCGACGATCCCCTGGGCGCGGAGATCCACCCCGGTGACGATGACGTGCTCGGCGGTTCCCGTGGGTGCCTCGACCCTCGCTCCGGCGAGCGCTGCCAGAGCGCTCACCGTGGTACGGACCGGCTGGGCGGGGCGAAGACTGTCTGTGACCTTCACCTCCACTGACGCCGACTGCGGGCGGGACGGAACAGGCACCGGGCTCCTCTCGGATGTCGACTCTCACTGACAACGGCTTAGTGCACGGATCTATACAGCGTGCTACCTCGGCAGTTCCCTGCGTCCACGGGAAAGTCCGTGTCCACTGAACGGCCGACGTGTCAGATTACCGCGAGTGCTCTCGGAACCCGATTCGGCCGACCTTCGCTCAATCGGCCTGCAGCACCAGCCTGCGTCCGGGGTCCGGGGACATCGGCACGCTGTCGCGCTGCAGCATCCAGGACGCGATGTTGTGGAACAGCGGCGCGGCGGACTGGCCGCCGGAACCGTCCGCGCTGCGTGTCGGCGCGTTGAGCATGATTCCGACGACGTACCTCGGGTTGTCGGCCGGGGCGATCCCGGCGAACGTGATCCAGTAGTTCGAGTTCGAGTAGCACTTGCAGGCGGGATCGACCTGCTGGGCGGTGCCCGTCTTACCGCTGATCTGATACCCGTCGACGGCGGCCTGCACCCCGGTACCCCGCTGGTTGCCCGTGTCGTTCTGGGTGACGGACCGGAACATGTCGCGGACGGTGGACGCGGTCTGCGGGCTGACCACCGTCACCTCGTCGGGCGCCTCGGTCTCCGTCCGGTTCCCGGCCGCGTCGACGGTCGCCTTGACGATGCGAGGCGGGATGCGAACGCCGTCGTTGGCGATCGCCTGGTACATGCCGGTCATCTGCAGCAGCGTCATCGACAGGCCCTGACCGATCGGCAGGTTCGCGAACGTGCCCCCCGACCACTGGTCGCGGCTGGGGACGCTGCCCGCGCTCTCACCGGGTAGTCCGACGTCGGTGCGCTGGCCGAGACCGAACCTGGACAGCATGTCCGCGTAGCGGTCCTCCCCCACCCGCTGGGCAAGCATCAGGGTGCCCACGTTCGACGACTTCCCGAACACGCCCGTGGCCGTGTACGGGGCGACCCCGTGGTCCCACGCGTCCTTCACCGACACACCCGACATCTGAATGTTGCCGGGAACCTCGAGAACTTCGTCCGGTGTGGTCAGGCCGTACTCGATCGCGGCAGCCGCGGTGACGATCTTGTTGACGGAGCCCGGTTCGAACGGCGTGCTCACCGACAGGTTGCCCATCTCCACGGTCCGCGGATTGTTGCCCACCCCGATCGCCGGGTTGAACGTGCTGTCGTTCGACATCGCGAGCACCTCACCGGTGTGGGAGTCGAGCACGACCGCCGACGCGTCCTTCGCACCGGACTTGTCCTTGGCCATCTGCACCTGCTGCTGAACGTAGTACTGCAGGTCGGAGTCGATGGTGAGCTCGACGCTCGACCCGTCCACCGCCGGTTGCTTGTCACGCCAGCTGCCGGGAATCACCGCGCCGTCGGAGCCCCGGTCGTAGGTCTGGGACCCGTCGGTGCCCGCGAGGGTGGAGTCGAGGGAGTCCTCGAGACCGAGCAGTCCGTGACCGTCCCAGCCGGTGGCGCCGACGAGGTTGGCGGCTAGGGATCCGCCTGGGTACTCGCGGATGTCCTGGCGTTCGAGTCCGACCTCCGGGAACTTGTCGCTGATCTGCGCCGCGATGTTGGGGTCGACGCTGCGCGCGAGATAGACGAACGTGTCGTCGCCGTGCAGTTTCTCCTTCAGATCCTTCTCGGGTGCGGCGTCGCCGAGCCGGTCGTGGATCTCCTTCGCGATCGCGTCGAGACGGGAGTCGACGTCGGGGGCGGTGTCGCTCTTGGCCTTCGCCTCCTCGAGTTCCTTCCGCACCCGTGCGGGCTGGAACGTCAGGGCCTTCGCTTCCATCGTGAATGCGATGGGGTTGGAGTTGCGGTCGGTGATCGACCCGCGCAGAGCGGGATCCACCTCGGTGGTGGTGCGCTGGTTCGCCGCTTCCGCGGACAGTTGTGGTGCGTCGATGACCTGGATCCACAGAAGCTGCACTGCGGCAAGGCCGAGCGCCAAGAACATCACCAGGCGTCCGTACCGTTGCCTGAACGGAAAGGACGCCGAACCGGCGCCCTTGGGGCGCCGGGGACGACTTCTCGGTGCGCTTCGATTCACCGGCGACCGCCGGACGGTGGAGCAGTCGTCGGAGCGGTGGTCGAGGGGATCACGGGAACCAATTGTTCACCCTGAGCTTGGATCTCCGTGCCATTGCCGGGCTGCGGCGTGGCGCGCGGCGCCTGCGTCGTCGTCCCGCGGTTGGGGGCGGTCGCGACGGCGTTGCCCCGCTGGGTGGGCGGGACGGCGACGTCGAGCGGCGGCACGGGTGCACCCGACGCCGGGGCCGGCTTTCCGACGACCTCGACGCTGCCGTCGGGGTGGACGACGAGGCGAGCGGGATCATTGGCGGGCACCATGCCGAGCTTGGCCGCTTCCTCCGCCAGTTTCGGGGCAGAGTTGGCGGTCTCGACGTCACGCTGCAGCGCCGCCTTCTCCTCCGCGAGCGACTGGTTGTGAGCGCGGGCGGCGCTCAGCTGGTACGAGTCCTCGGCGGAGCGGGTGGTCAGCAGCAGTGTCATGGCCAGACCCATGGCGAGCAGAACGAGGATCGTCGCCACGAACGGGATGCGGGCGGTGAGCGTACCGGCGCGGTTCTTGCCGGAGACGGCGATCGCGGATCCACTGTGCACGGCCGCGCGCTGGGTGCGCTTCTTGTACGCCCGCTCAGCCGCGCCCGTCCGGTTGGCCCCCCGCGCGGGCCGCATTTCGGTGGAACTCACCTGAACCGTCATGCCGCCGACCTCCTGGCAATTCTTTCTGCAGCGCGCAAACGCACCGGGGCTGATCGTGGGTTCTCTTCGACTTCCTGTTCGGACGCCCGCTCCGCCCCTCGTGTGAGGATCCGGAACTCCGGTCCCATCCCCGGTAGTTCGACAGGAAGCCCCTCGGGGCTCTTCGACTTCGACCTGGGAGTGATTTCCTGCTTGACGACCCGGTCTTCGAGGGATTGGTACGACATGAACACGACGCGTCCCCCGACGGTCAACGCGTCGAGTGCAGCCGGGACCGCGGCGCGCAGTGAATCGAGCTCGCCGTTGACCTCCACTCGAAGGGCCTGGAACGTCCGCTTGGCGGGATGTCCCCCGGTACGGCGGGTCGCCGCAGGAATGGAGCGGTACAACAGTTCGACCAGTGCTGCGCTGGTGGTGAACGGCTCCTTCGCGCGCTGCCGGACGATCTCCGACGCGATCTTGCCCGCGAAGCGCTCCTCGCCGTACGTGCTGAGGATGCGAGCGAGATCTCCGTGGCTGTACGTGTTGAGGACCTCGGCCGCGGTGATGCCGGTGGTCGGGTCCATCCGCATGTCGAGGGGCGCGTCGATCGAATACGCGAACCCCCGATCCGATTCGTCGAGCTGCATCGAGGAGACGCCGAGGTCGAAGAGGATCCCGTGCACGGACTCCTGCGCGGGCAGCCCCGCTTGGTCGAGCGCGTCCTCGATGCCGTCGTAGCGGGTGTGCACGAACGTGATGCGATCGGCGAAGGGCGCGAGCCGGCCGCCGGCGATCTCGAGCGCGTGCGGATCACGGTCGAGGGCGATGAGCCTCAGCTGGGGGTAGGTCCGCAGGAAGTGCTCGGAGTGTCCGCCGAGACCGAGGGTCGCGTCGATCATGACGGCTCCCCCGCCCTGCGGGTCGTTCACGGTGAGGGCTGGGCCCAGCAGTTCGTCGGCGCGGTGAAGCAGAACCGGAATGTGACCGAAACCATCGGTGGGCGAGGAATCTTCCCCCTCGTGATCCACCATGATCCCTCCGGCTCCTGCTCTGTGGTGCGGGTGAAGTGCCCGATGCCGGGGTTCACTGCTCGAACTTCTCTTGTCGGCCAGTTGCCGTGGCGAATGCTTCGAGGTCCCTGCCCGAAATGAAAACCTGGCGCTGGGGAAGTGCGTCAGGGTTCCGTCGGACAGAGGCCTCGCGGCATTCGCGGGGACGCTGCCACGCTCAGACGATCTCGCCGAGCGCGACTCCTGTTGCCTGCGAGTAGTTCTCCTCGTTCGCCTCGACGTAGGTCTGCCAGGCTTGCGCATCCCAGATTTCGAGGAAATCGACCGAACCGATCACTACGCAGTCCTTGGAGAGACCCGCGTAACGACGGTGATCTGCCGAGAGGGTGATGCGCCCCTGGGCATCTGCGTGCTGCTCGTCGGTACCTGCCGCCAGCCCACGAACGAAGGCTCGCGCCTCCGGATCGCTTCTCGACGCGGCCGCGGCCTTGCGTGCGAGTGCCGTGAACTCTTCCCGGGGATACACCGCGAGGCTGTGATCCTGACCCTTGGTGACCATCAACCCTCCCGCCAGCGCATCCCGGAACTTTGCGGGCAACGTGAGCCGCCCCTTCTCGTCGAGCTTCGGCGTGTAGGTACCGAGAAACACTCGACACCTCCCACCGCGTTCATATCGAACGCCGTATGCCCGGGCGGTTCACCTTCGCTCCCCGCTGCGCACCACAGTACCCCACTTTCCCCCACTCACAAGGTGGATAACGGCGTGTTGTTCACCAATTTGCCCGATACTTGCTGGTCAACGCTCATTGCGGATGGTGGGGGAAAATTCCCGACGTGATCACCGACACGAGCAGAGCCGATCAGGTTCGGCCCCACAACGGCGCAGGATGGCGCAAAAGCCCAGGTGAAAGCGCACCGCGAGGGGGCGGCACCCCTGCCTCGCGGTTCATCGCGGAGCGGAGGGGGGAAAGTGGGGAAACAGGGTGGGTGAGGGTGGGGAATCGTGGGCGGGACGGTTCACTGGCCCCACCGGATCGACCCCCGCCTACGCACCCGGCGATCCTGGACCGAGCCCCGACACAGCAGTGGCGGCGTGGCATCACATGCCACGCCGCCACTGGGCTGCTGAGCGGGTAGTACTACTCCTGCTCGAATCTCTTCTTGAAGCGGTCTTCCATTCGCGACGAGAATCCGCCACTCTTGCGCCCGCTTCGGGGCTTACCGCGATCGGCACGGCCGGTCTCACCTTGCGTGGTCGAGCCACCACGTGAGGACTGTCCGGACTTGCTCTTACCTCCACCCCACAGGAGGAGGACTCCGGCACCGAACATGACGATGAAGCCGATCAGGCTGATGACGGGAAAACCGCCAGGCTTGATCGGAAGGGCGACGCCGGCGATGAGCAGGACCAGCCCCAGAACGAACAGGGCCACCGCCTGCAATCGACGACGACTCGATGCCGCACGCATGCGACCGCCTCGCACAGTGGAGGCGAACTTGGGATCCTCGGCGTAGAGAGCGCTCTCGATCTGGTCGAGCATGCGCTGCTCGTGCTCGGAGAGTGGCACGGTACCTCCCCCGGCACTGGGTGTTGGCCACCGCCTCACGGTGCGAGACGGTGGGTAACCGACTTTGGCGGCTACCTAGATTTAATAATACGAGCAGTTCGATCCCCGTACCACCTACTCCACGTACGAGTTCCCCACCAACCTTACGGACTCCCACACCGAACCCCGTCCGGGGCACCGCAATGTCGCGGACGCCTCACCGTTTTCCCGCCGTTTCCGGGCCCGCCGCCGATTAGGACGCCCGCAGATCGAGACCTGCGCCACGTCCGATGTGATCTTCGACGGCCTGGAGAAAGCGTCCGACCTCGACGAAGAACTCGTCGGCCTCGAGATCGGTGAGGGTTCGCGACATTCCCGCCTCGATCGCGGCACGGGTGGCCGAGTGCCCGGCGAAGTAGTCGGCCCAGTTCACGAATTCGGGCGCCGCGTCGGCCATGAGAACCCAGGCGTTACGCGTTCGTGTCCGTCTGCGCCCCGCCGCAGGCCCCTCGACGGCGGCCAGCACTGCGCCCGCCCCGCGGAGCGCGGCCAGATACGCGCTGTGGAATCGATCCGCCGGCCCACCGGCACCCACCGATTGGGCGAGGAGCGCGTCGGCGCGATCGAGCAGCACCGAACCCCGCCTGGAGCCCGGGTGGCGTACGTCACCCGGTCGGCGTGAGTTCCCAGAGGTCGGTCCCGTGACCGGGTTCGTCATCACTTCGCCTCCAAAACCCCGGTGCAACCACCCCGCCGGGCGTAGTCAGGTCGTGAGTTCGGGGGCCGGCGATGCTCGCTTCCCTCGAGCATCGCCGGATCCCCGCTATCGAACATCTGTTCGACCTATTCAATATAGCTGGACCCACCGACACGTCGTCAAGAGAAAGGTGAGACCGGTCGACACGAACGCTGACCAGACTCCGCTCGTGGTCGAACTCTCGGCCACCGAGTTCCGCGACCGCCTGCACGAGGCGCTGTCGATCTACGTCGCCGCCATGGGCTATCCCCACGGCACCGAATACCACCGGGCGCCGATGTGGAACGAGCACCTGCAGCGATCGGGGTGGCGGGGCGTCGGCGCGCTCGTCCCGGCCGGTGACGGATCCACCGACAACGCGGCCGCCCGCCTCGTCGCCGTCGCCTACGGCTACCGCGGGGCGCCCGAACAGTGGTGGCACCAGCAGGTCCGTTCGGGTCTGCGCCACACGGGGTGGACCCGGGACCAGATCGACGTGATCCTCGGCAACTACTTCGAACTCACCGAACTCCACGTCCACCCGGACGCCCAGGGACACCGGCTCGGCGAGACCCTGCTCCTCCGCCTCCTCGAACGCAGGCCCGAACGCGGGGTGCTGCTCTCCACCCCCGAAGTGGCGGACGAGGACAACCGCGCCTGGCGGCTGTATCGCCGCCTCGGCTTCAGAGATGTCCTGCGCCACTTCCGATTCGCCGGGGACAACCGGCCGTTCGCGGTGCTGGGACGCGGGCTTCCCCTGTGATCGACGCGGTGGTGGTGGGGTCGGGACACAACGCCCTCGTGTCGGCGTGTTACCTCGCGCGATCCGGGTGGTCGGTCGAGGTGATCGAACGCGACACCGTGCTCGGCGGCGCGGTGTCCACGGTGGAACGCTTCCCCGGGTACAAGGTCGACCGCGGGTCGTCCGCGCACATCATGGTCCGTCACACGGGGATCGTCGAGGAACTCGATCTCGGCGCGCACGGACTGCGGTACCTCGACTGCGATCCGTGGGCGTTCGCCCCCGCCCCGGCGGGTTCGGATCGGCCGGGCATCGTGTTCCGCCGCAGCCTGGATGCGACGTGCCGGTCCATCGAGGAGTCGTGCGGCGCCGCGGATGCCGACGCGTACCGCCGGTTCGTGGCGGTGTGGGGTCCGCGCAGCACACGGGTCATGCGCGCGTTCTCGAATCCGCCGACCGGGCCCGCGCTGCTCTCGTCGTTCTGGGGGCTCGACACGGGCGGCGGCGGTAGCGACCTCTCCCGGCAGTTCCTCGGTTCCGGCGATGCGCTGCTCGACGAGTACTTCGACGACGAGCGTCTCAAGGCGGCCCTCGCATGGTTCGGCGCCCAGTCCGGTCCGCCGATGTCGGAGCCGGGGACGGCGCCGATGGTCGGATTCGCGGCGTTGATGCACACCATTCCGCCCGGCCGTGCCGTCGGCGGCAGCGGAGCCCTGACCGCGGCCCTCGCCGCGAGGCTGCGGGCCGACTCCGGGACCGTCTCGCTCGGCGACGCGGCGGTCTCGTTGAGCCGCGACGGCGACTCCTGGACGACGCGGACGGCGTCCGGCCGGGAGATCCGCTCACGGGCGGTGATCGCGGGCTGTCACGTGCTGACCACGCTCGGCCTGCTCGAGCGCGGCGGGTACGACGCACAGACCCTCGACCGGTGGCGTCGCCGGATCCGCGTCGGCCCGGGGATCGGGATGGTGGTGCGGCTGGCCACCGACGCCCTCCCCGCCTATCCGAGTGCGCCCGACGCCTCGGTCACCCACGGGCTCCAGCTGCTGGTCTCGGATCGCGCGCACCTGCGGCTCGCGCACGGCGCGGCCCTCGCCGGGGAACTCCCGCCGCGGCCCGCGGTGCTGGGAATGAGCTTCAGTGGCCTCGACCCCACCATCGCACCCGAGGGCAGGCACCAGGTGACCCTGTGGTCGCAGTGGCAGCCGTACCGGCTGAGCGGCGGCCGGCGCTGGAGCGACCTCGCCGGACCGGAGGCCGATCGGATCGTCGCCGAGATCGACGCGCTGGCTCCCGGTTTCGGTGAGTCCGTCCTCGACCGGCACGTGCAGTCGCCGCAGGACCTCGAAGACGAGATGGGGTTGCTCGGCGGCAACGTCATGCACGTGGAGATGTCGCTGGACCAGATGATGATGTGGCGTCCCCTCCCCGAACTGTCCGGGCACCGGGTGCCGGGTGCCGACCGCCTGTACCTCACCGGCGCCTCCACCCACCCGGGCGGCGGGGTGTCCGGGGCGAGCGGTCGCAGCGCCGCACGCATCGCGCTCCACGACGACCGGCGGGGCCTGGGACGCCTGCGACGCCGGCGATGACCTCCCGCCTGCCCCTGATCCTCGCGTGCGCGGCGGTCGCGGCGCAGATCGTCTACCCGCTGGTGCACGGCGGGATCCGCGACGTGGTCACCGTGCTCGTCGTCGCGCTGCTGGCCGCGGCGTCCGTCACCCATGCGGCGGTGACCCGGGGTGCCCGCTGGACGGTGGGACTGGTGGTCGTCACCGCGGGGCTCGGTCTGTGCTCCGAGGTCGTGGGCACGGCCACCGGCTTCCCCTACGGCTGCTACGACTACAGCGTCGACCGTCTCGGGCCGGCACTCGCGGGGGTGCCTCTGGTGGTGCCGTTCGCGTGGACGGCCGGGTTCTATCCGGTGTGGTGCGTGGCGTCCGTACTCGCGCGGGGTCCGCGTCGACGGCTGACGCGGATCGCGCTGACGACGATCGGTGTGGTCGGCTGGGACCTGTACCTCGACCCGCAGATGGTCGCGGACGGGCAGTGGCACTGGTGTGTCACCGATGCCGGCCTGCCCGGTATCGAGCACATTCCGTTGACCAACTACGCCGGGTGGTTCGTCGTCGCGGCCGTGATGGCCATCGCCGTGGACCGCATCGACCGTCGACTGGACGCCGGGCACCGGCACCGTGACGGTGTCCCGATCGGGTTGTTCCTGTGGACGTGGCTCGGTTCGGCGCTGGCCCATTCGGTGTTCCTGGGTGCTCCCGAGTTGCGGTATTCGGCGATCTACGGGTGGTTGGCGATGGGAATCCTGGGAGTTCCGCTGCTCGTGTCGCTGCTTCGGCCGCGCGTCCGGCGACCCGGGACCCACGACACGCACCCTCACACCTGACACCGATCCACTCCCCTGGCACGATACGACTGTGCAGCCGCCCTCAGTTCCGACCTCGACCCGCTCGCGGAGGGCTTTGTCCCTCGCGGCCCTCGGCCTCCTCCTCGTGCCCCTCCTCGCGGGATGCCTGCGGGTTCAGGTGTCGATGGGGGTGTCCGCCGACGACCGGGTCTCCGGCCAGATCGTGGCCGCCGCCGTGCCGGCGAACGATCAGGACAAGGGCCCGCAACTCACTCCGCCCGACTCGCTGTCGGGCAAGGTGCGCGTCCAGGAGTACAAGAAGGACGGGTACGTCGGCAGCCAGGCGTTCTTCAGCGACCTGACGTTCGGCGACGTGCAGCAGCTCGGCACCATGTCGGAGCAGGCCAACGGAAGTTTCCAGATCTCGCTCCAGCGGACCGGCGACCTCGTGACCCTCGACGGGAAGGCCGATCTCAGTTCGGTCCCCGCGCAGGGCACGGACGTGCAGTTCACGATTGCCTTCCCGGCGCGCGTCGCCACCACCAACGGCACCCGTGAGGGCGACTCGATCGTGTCGTGGAAACTTCCCGCCGGCGACACCTCGACGATCCGCGCCGAGGTGCGTTACTCGGACCCGAGCACCCGTAGCTTCGCGGGCTGGGCGGGCATCATGGCCGGTGTGACGCTGGGCGTCGCCGTGATCGTCGGTGCGCTGGCCTGGTTGGCCCGCAACAGGGATCCGGTGATCGGCAGCGGTCGCGCACGGGACCACTCGGAGGTGTGACCTCTCGCCCGATCGAGCGGGTCGTCCGGGTCGGCTCCCTGATCTCGGTTCTCGGTCTCGCCACCAGCGTCGCCAACCTGTGCCGCGCCCCGCGGCTCCCGGCGGCGGCCCGCCCGGTCACCGAACCCGTCACCGTCTGCATTCCGGCCCGGGACGAGCGTGACCGGCTGCCGGACCTGATCGGCGACCTGCGCGAACAGCGAGGGGTCGACGATCTGCGGGTGTTCGTCTACGACGACGGCTCCACGGACGGGACCGCCGAGGTCGCGGACGCCGCGAGCGGCGCGGACCCCCGCTTCTCCGTGATGCGGGGAACCGCGGAACCGCCGCCGGGCTGGGTGGGCAAACCCGCAGCCTGCCACCGGGTGAGTGAGCACGCCTTCGCCCGGGGCCGCGGTGACGGGGGGATACTCGTGTTCCTCGACGCCGATGTGCGGTTGCGTCCGGGCGCCCTGAACGCCGCGTGCGCCGCGCTGCGCGAGTCCGGGGCCGCGCTGGTCTGCCCGTGGCCGTTCCAGCAGGCGGGGTCGGTGACCGAGGGGCTGGTGCAGCCGCTGCTCGCGTGGTCGTGGGCGGCGACGCTGCCGATCCGCGTGGCCGACCGGTCGCGGCGCCCGTCGACGGCGGTGGCCTGCGGGCAGTTCATGGTGTTCGATTCCGCCGCGTACCGCAGGGTCGGGGGTCACCGGGCCGTCGTGGACAGCGTGACGGAAGACCTCGACATCGCGCGACTGCTCCGCACTCGGGGTCACGCGACCACACTGGTCGTGGCCGGCCGGTCGGCGTCGTGCCGGATGTACGAGGACGCGGGCGCGCTGCGCCGCGGTTACGACCGCTGGCTGTGGACGGCATTCGGCTCCCGCCTCGGCGCCGCGGCGGTCCTCGGTGCGGCGAATGTGGCGTTCGTCGCGCCGCCGGTCGCGTTCGCGGCCGGACGGGGACGCGTGCGCCGGTGGGGGGCAGTGGGGTATCTCGCGGCCACGACGTCCCGGCTGTGCGCCCGGGCACTCGAACGCGGTGACCGCCTCACCGCCGCCGACGTCGCAGGCGCGGTCGCACACCCGCTGTCCGTCGCCGCGGTGACGGCACTGACGGTGTCGTCACATCGCAGTCACCACCGCGGGCGCACCCGGTGGAAGGGGCGGAGCCTCAGCTGACCCGCGCCGGGGTGACCGGGGCGGGATCCGCCACACCCGAACCGACCTTGTCGCCGAGCCTGGCAAGCACCTCGCTCGTGGCGCGCGCGAAGTTGAGGGTGATGAAGTGCAGGCCGGGTGCCCCCTCCGCGATGAGGCGTTCGCTCATCTCGGTGGCGACGTCGATGCCGATCTCGCGCACGGCGGCGCGGTTCTCCTCGGGACCGTCCCCGGCGGCCGTGGCGAGACGCTTCTCGAGGTGCGCCGGGAGACGCGATCCCGACAGTTCGAGCACGCGGCGGACCGACCGCAGCGACGTGATCGGCATGATCTCGGGGATGATCGGCTTGGCGCCCTGTTCGGGGTCGTACGCCGACACCCGGTCGCGCAGTCGCAGGTAGTCGTCGACGTCGAAGAACATCTGGGTGATCGAGTACTCGGCACCTGCCCGCAACTTCGACACCAGGTACCGGGTGTCGTGCGCGAGATCGGGTGCCCGGTAGTGGCCTTCCGGGAACGAGGCGACGCCGACGTGGAAGTCGCCGAGGTCGCGGACGAGCCGCACGAGGTCCTCGGCGTACTCGACGCCGTCCGGATGCTTCTCCCACTCGCCCAGCGGGTCACCGGGCGGGTCGCCGCGCAGGACCAGGATGTTGCTGATTCCGCGGTCGGCGTAGGCACCGACCATCGACCGCAGTTCGTCGACACTGTGCGACACGGCCGTGAGGTGCGCGACCGGCAGGAGGGTGGTCTCCTCGGCGAGCTGACCGGTGACGCGGACCGTGCGGTCGCGCGTCGACCCGCCCGCGCCGTAGGTCATGGACACGAAGGCCGGACCCATCCGCTCGAACTCCCGGACGGCACGCCACAGACGAGCCTCGGCGGCCTCGTCACGCGGCGGCGAGAACTCGACGGAAAAGGGGACCCGGCCGTCGCTGGACGACCGGATCCGGTCGACGATGGACGGAGTGCGGGTTACCCAACCTTCGCTGGCCCGCCCCCTGACGGAATCGAATGTCACCCGTCCAGCATAGGTAGTGCCCGGGGCATTGCACCCACTGCGTCTGCGCGGGCGGCGGGAGCCGGGAATCCGGCCACCCGGGAGGGCGCCCACTATGGTGGTGTCGACGCCTGTCGCCGGTCTCGGCGCGCACGCGAGAATTCGATCCTGGAGGCAACACTGTCCGTTGGAACGCGCCCCGCCGCCCTCGCGGCCGAGGTCGAAAATGCGCTTCGCGACTTCTTCACCAGCCGGCAGGACCTCGTCGACTCCGTGGGTGGTGGTTACCGCGAGGCCGTGACCACGCTCGAAGACTTCGTCTTGCGCGGAGGCAAGCGGGTCCGCCCGGCCTTCGCGTGGACCGGTTGGGTCGGGGCGGGTGGCGACGCTCGTGGCCCCGACGCCGGACCCGTGCTCCGCGCCTGCTCCGCGCTGGAACTGGTTCAGGCCTGCGCGCTGGTCCACGACGACATCATCGACGCGTCCACGACGCGTCGCGGGTTCCCGACCGTCCACGTCGAGTTCGCGGAACAGCACCGCGCCGGGGCGTGGAGCGGTGATTCCGCTCACTTCGGCGAGGGCGTCGCGATCCTCCTCGGCGATCTCGCGCTGGCCTGGGCCGACGACATGATCCGCGAATCCGGAATCACCCCGGACGCGTCGGCCCGCATCTCCCCCGTCTGGTCCGCGATGCGCACCGAGGTGCTCGGCGGGCAGTTCCTCGACATCAGCAACGAGGCCCGGGCGGACGAGTCGATCGTCGCCGCCATGAAGGTGAATCGGTACAAGACGGCCGCGTACACCATCGAGCGGCCCCTACACCTCGGTGCGGCGCTCGCAGGCGCCGACGACACCCTGGTCTCGGCGTACCGCCGATTCGGCACCGACATCGGTATCGCCTTCCAGCTCCGCGACGACCTGCTCGGCGTGTTCGGCGATCCGGCCGTGACGGGGAAGCCCTCCGGCGACGACCTGCGGGCGGGCAAGCGCACCGTCCTGTTCGCAATGTCGCTGCAGCGCGCCGACGCCGAAGACCCCGCGGCGGCCGCGCTCCTCCGCGAGGGCATCGGCACCGACCTGTCAGATTCGGACGTGGACACCCTCCGGACCACGATCACGTCCCTCGGCGCGGTCGCGGACGTGGAGAAGCAGATCGAGGAACTCGTCGGGAACGCGCTGTCGACGCTGGCGGCGAGCACCGCCACTACCGAGGCGAAGCAGCAGCTCACCGAGATGGCCGTCGCCGCGACGCGCCGCGACTACTGAGGGTCCGGGGATGGCCCGCGCGCTCCGGACGGTTCCCGGCCGCACCGATCACGTCGTGGTCGTCGGCGCGGGTCTAGCGGGTCTCTCGGCCGCTCTGCACCTCGCCGGATCGGGCAGGCGTGTCACCGTCCTCGAACGGGACTCGTCGCCGGGCGGCCGGGTCGGCACCTACCGTGGTCCCGGCTACGACATCGACAACGGTGCCACCGTCCTCACGATGCCCGAACTGGTCGGCGAGGCCCTCGCCGCCGTCGGCGCGGATTTCGCGTCCACCCGGCCGCCGCTTGTCCTGGAACGGCTGGCGCCGGCGTATCACGCACGGTTCGCCGACGGGTCCTCACTCGACGTGCACTCCGATCCCGACGCGATGGTCGCCGAGGTCAGCCGGGTGTGCGGGCCGGAGGAGTCGGCGAGGTATCTGCGGCTGCGGCGCTGGCTCGGCCGGATCTTCGACGCCGAGTACCACCGGTTCATGGATGCGAACTTCGACTCGCCGCTGGATCTCGTCTCATCCCCGGCGGCCGCGCGGGATCTGCTGACGCTCACCGCCCTGGGCGGGTTCGGCAGGCTCGGCGCCCGCGTCGACCGTACGATCACCGATCCGAGACTCCGCCGGATCTTCACGTTCCAGGCCCTGTACGCGGGGGTCGCGCCCGCCGACGCCCTCGCGGTGTACGGCGCGATCGCCCACATGGACACCTCGCTCGGCGTCTACTTCCCGCGCGGCGGGATGCGCTCGATCGCGCTCGCCCTCGCCGACGCCCTCTCCACAGCGGGCGGCGAGATCCGGTTCGACACCGAGGTCGCGGCACTCGAGCGAAGCGGCGACCGCGTCGGCACCGTCGTCACGGCGGCGGGTGACCGCGTCGACTGCGACGCGCTGGTCCTCACCCCGGACACCGCCGTCGTCGACGCACTGCTCCGCCCGGTGACACGCCGGACCCCCCGGCGGGTGCGGGTGTCGCCGTCCGCCGTGGTCCTGCACGGGACCGTCCCCACCGCGGTCGCCTCCCAGTGGGCCGCCCAACGACACCACACCATCGATTTCGGTCACGCGTGGAAGCGGACGTTCGCGGAGATCACCGCCCGCGCGGGGCGCGGACGGCTGATGACGGACCCGTCGCTGCTGATCACCCGGCCCGCCCTGTCGGATCCGGGCCTCGCCCTGGACCGCGCTGGGATTCCCTCGGAACCGCTGTCGGTGCTCGCGCCCTGCCCGAACCTGCACAGCGCACCGCTGGAGTGGTCGTCGCTGACCGGCCCGTACGTGAACGAACTGCTGCGCGAACTCGAGACGCGCGGGTACCGCGGGATCGCGGAGCATTTCACGATCGACCGCGTCGACACCCCCCTCACCTGGCTCGGCAAGGGCATGGCGGCGGGCAGCCCCTTCGCGGCGGCGCACGTGTTCCGGCAGACCGGGCCGTTCCGGCGCCCCAACCTGGTCAGGGGCCTGGACAACGTCGTGCTCGCCGGTTCCGGCACCGTCCCGGGTGTCGGAGTTCCGACCGTCCTGCTGTCGGGGAAGCTGGCGGCCGCCCGCATCACCGGGCCCACCGCAGCTCGAAGCGCGGAAAGACACACCGGAGCACGAAGTGCGGAAAGACACACGGAAGCATCAAGTGCGGGAGGATAGGGCGAGGCGTGGCGGGAACTGGTGCCGACAGCAATTAAACTGGGTCCTCGACCATGCGATGCGCACGCCGACGACCGCAACCGAACTCACCTCGGGGGAGGAATCTGCACTCATGACGTCCTCTGCCCCGCAGGCGACCGTCGCCGCTGCGACGACCACGCCGCAGCGGTCGTGGCCCCAGACCACGGCCGGCTTCCTCCGCAGCCCGGAGGGGCACGCCGCCATCCTCGGGTTCGCGGGCGCCGTGATGATCACGTTCGGTGGATTCGGTGCGGGCAGCGTCCGCCGCGAGGACCCACTCCTCGAGGCGATGCACCTGTCGTGGCTCCGGTTCGGTCACGGTCAGATCCTGTCGACGGTCATCGTCTGGGTGGGTGTGGTCGCGATGATCACGGCGTGGGTGCGGTTGGGTCGTGCCACGCTCGGCGGCGACGTCACCCTCCGGCAGTTGCGGATGATCGTCCCGGTGTGGACGGCGCCGCTGCTCCTCGCAGTGCCGATGTTCAGCCGCGACGCCTACTCCTACCTGGCGCAGGGTGCGCTCCTGCGTGACGGGTTCGACCCGTACGCCGTCGGGCCGGTGGTCAACCCGGGAGTCCTCCTGGACAACGTCAGCAACGTGTGGACCACCACCACCGCGCCGTACGGTCCGCTGTTCCTGCTCCTCAGTCAGGGGATCACGGCGCTGACCGGCGACAACGTGATCGCCGGGACGATGCTTCTGCGCGTGACGATGCTGCCCGGACTCGCGCTGATGGTGTGGGGGGTTCCGCACCTCGCGCGGCACCTCGGCGGTAATCCGGCGATCGCCCTGTGGCTCGCCGTGCTCAATCCGCTGGTCCTGGTCCACCTCATCGGCGGGGTTCACAACGAGCTGTTGATGGTCGGCCTGATGATCGCCGGCATCGCTCTCGTCCTCGAACGTCGCCATCTCGCCGGGATCGCCCTCGTCGCGGTCGCGGTCGCGATCAAGGCGACCGCAGGCGCCGCGCTGCCCTTCATGGTGTGGATCTGGATGCTCCACGAGAAGGAGAAGGCCGAGGCGGAGGGGCGCACACCCGCGTCGCCGCTCGCGTCGTTCGCGAAGACCGCGGGCGCGGGGTTCGCCGTGTTCGTGGCCATCTTCGCGGCCGCGTCCGCCGTCGCCGGTGTCGGGCTCGGCTGGATGACCGCGCTGTCCGGTTCGAACAAGATCATCAACTGGTTGTCGCTGCCGACGATCCTCGCCCACATCGTGACCGTCGGAACGTCGTGGTTCGCGGAGCTGCGGCTGGGTGAGGTGCTGGCGATCACCCGCCCGATCTGCGCGGTGGCCCTGGTCGCGATCGTGCTGGCGGCCTGGTGGCGCTACCGGACGACCGAGCGTGACGCGATTCTCGGAATCCTCATCGTCCTGGTCGCGATCGTGATCCTGTCGCCCGCGGCGCTGCCCTGGTACTACTCGTGGCCGATCGCCATCGCGGCCGGCTTCGCGTTGTCGACCCGGACCCTGATGATCCTCGTCGGGTTGTCCACCTGGTTGATGCTGGTCTTCCAGCCCGACGGCTCGATCGGCCTGTACACGTTCCCGCACGTCGTGCTCGCGACGTTCGCTGCGGTCGTCGCGGCCGTGTCGCTCCGCACGGTCGACCCGCTGCGGCTGCGCACACCCCGGCCCGTCGAGGACGAGCGCACCGCCGACCTCGCAGGTGCTGCGACGGCGCCGCGCGTCGAATGACCGGTCGATGACCGACCTGGCCGGCAGTTACCGGTACTGCGGCGCGGTGACGGCGGAGCACGGTCGCACCTATCATCTCGCGACCCGGCTCCTTCCCGAGCGCCGCCGGGCCGCCGTGCATTCCCTCTACGGGTTCGCGCGCACGGTCGACGACATCGTGGACGTCGATCCCAGCCGGACGGCCGGCGACTGCGCCGCCGAACTCGATCGGATCGACGCGGCTCTGCGAATCGGCTTCACCGACCGGACCGCGGTCGGTCCGGATGCGTGTTCACGGGAGATGCGGCGGGTCCTTCCCGCGTTCCTCGACACCGTCGCGTCGTTCGACATCCCCCACGACTACTTCTTCGCGTTCCTGCAGTCCATGCGGATGGATGTTCCGGGGACCGTCGAGCATCGGTCCGAGTACGGCACCATGACCGAGCTCCGGACATACATGTACGGATCGGCCGTCGTGATCGGGTTGCAGATGCTGCCCGTCCTCGGAACCATCGGGCCCGTCGCCGATGCGGAACCGCACGCTGCGGCTCTCGGTGAGGCGTTCCAGCTGACCAATTTCCTTCGCGACGTGGGCGAGGACCTGGATCGGGGCCGGGTCTATCTCCCGGCCGACGAATTGGCCGCGTTCGGTGTCGACACCGAACTTCTCGCGCACAGTCGCCGCAGCGGCACGACGGACCAGCGGATCGTGCGGGCCCTCGCCCACCTGATCTCGGTCACCCGGTCGGTGTACCGGGACGCGGAACCGGGCATCGCGATGCTGGACCGGCGGGTGCAACCGGGTATCCGGACCGCGTTCGTGCTGTATTCCCGCATCCTCGACGAGATCGAGCGAGGCGGTTACCGGGTGCTCGACCGGCGCGCCACCGTGTCCCGGAGAAACCGGTGGGCGACGGCGCTGCCTCAGTTTGCCCGGCTCGCGGTGCCTGCCCGTGGCCGAGTGCGATGACCGGCGGTCAGAATCCCATCGCCTGAGCGCGGCGGATCACTTCGCGGGCGAGATCGCCGTGCAGGGCCTGGACGGGCGTGCCGGGGAGGCTGTCGTCCTCACGGAACAGCCACTGCAGGATCTCCTCGTCCTCGAATCCGCCGTCGTGGAGCACGGCGACGAGACCGGGCAGCCATTTGACGATCTCGCCGGTCTCGTCGAAGAAGAGTTCGGGAACACCGAGGACGCCGTCGCGGCGGACGGCGATCAACTGCTGATCGCGCAGAAGCTGCTGCACGCGGGTGACGGCCACACCGAGGTTCTTCGCGACGTCCACTAACTGGAGGAGCGAGACGGAAGGGTCCAGGACATCGTCACAGTAAGGGATGGCACTCACTTCCCTAACGTTATCTGGTCGCTTCCGGCGTGGCGCTACCGGTCGGTGTCGCTGGCTACGATTGAGGGGTGCGTGGCCGGGCTGCGCGCTCTGACGGGGGAACGGACACTGTGCACGATGGAGGTCAACGTTTGATCGGCGAGCTGCTCGACCGGCGCTATCGGGTGGATGCCACGATCGCGCGTGGCGGCATGTCCACCGTCTACAGGGGGCTCGACACGCGTCTCGACCGTCCGGTGGCCATCAAGGTGATGGATCCGCAGTTCGCGGCCGATCCGGCGTTCGTCACCCGGTTCGAGTTCGAGGCCCGCTCGGTCGCGCGACTCAAGCACCCCTCCTTGGTCGCGGTGTACGACCAGGGACACGACCGCGAGCACGCGTTCCTGGTGATGGAACTCGTCGACGGCGGGACGCTCCGCGAACTCCTGCGGGAACGCGGGCCGATGCCGCCGCACGCGGTGGCCGCGGTCGCGGGCCCGGTTCTCGACGCGCTCGCCGTCGCCCACCGGGCCGGTCTCGTGCACCGCGACGTCAAACCCGAGAACATCCTGATCTCCGACGGCGGTGAGGTGAAGATCGCCGATTTCGGTCTGGTGCGGGCCGCCGCCGCCTCGACCACCACGTCGAACAGTGTGATTCTGGGCACGGCGGCGTACCTGTCGCCGGAGCAGGTGACATCCGGGATCGCGGACACTCGCAGCGACGTCTACTCCACCGGTGTCCTGCTGTTCGAACTTCTCACCGGGCGGACACCGTTCACCGGGGACACGTCGTTGTCCGTCGCGTATCAGCGGATCAATCAGGACGTTCCGCGGCCGGGTTCGTTCATCGCAGGTGTCCCGCCCGAGTTCGACGAACTCGTCGCGGAGGCCACCCATCGGGAGCCGTCGCACCGCTTCGCCAACGCCGAGCAGATGGGCTCGGCCCTGCGCAGCATCGCGGCGGCGCTCGACCTGCCCGCGTACCGGGTGCCCGCCCCGCGACGCTCGGCGCAGCACCTCAGCGCCGCGGCCGCCGCGAGCGCGCCGCCCTTGAGCGCGCCGCCGGGACCCGTCGCACCACCCACGGTGCACCTTCCCCCCGCCCCGCCGTTGTCGCCGCCCAGCCCGCTGCCGGCGCAGCCCGGTGTCCAGCACACGCGGGTCGTCACCACGCAGACTCCGCGCCCGCCGATCGACGAACCGTCGTTCGCGGTGGAGGACGAACCCGACGACGGCTACCACTACCCCGACTTCGCCGCCGAACGGCAGCGGTCGCGCCGGACGACGATCGTGTGGCTGCTCGTGATCCTGATGCTCGCCCTCGCGGTGGGTTTCGGTGGCTGGTGGATGGGCTCGGGACGTTTCACCGCGGTCCCGACCACCGACGGTCTCGATCGCGGTGCGGCGGTGACGGCGATCGAAGCGGCCGGACTGTCGACGGAGATCCGCGGGCAGTACTCGGACACGGCTGCGCTCGACACGGTGCTGGGTACCGATCCCACCGGCGGCTCGCGGATCTCTCGCGACGGCACGGTGGCACTGCTCGTCTCCCTCGGGAGGCCGACGGTCCCGCCGCTGCCCGCGGGCGGTGAGCGCGCCGGAATCGAACAGGAACTGCGGAACCGCACATTCACCCCGGTCGACGGTGGTCAGGCGTTCAGCGCGAAGGTTCCGATCGGGGCGGTGGCCGCACTCGACCCGGCACCGGGTACCGAGCTCGCGACCGGGTCCACGGTCAAGCTGATCGTCAGCAAAGGTGCACCGCCGGTGGACGTTCCCGATGTGAAGGGCATGTCGGAGGCCGAGGCGCGCGCCTCACTCGAGGCGGTGGGGATCGTCGTGCAGGACGTGACCACCGACTTCGACCGGAACGTCGCCGCCGGAGACGCGATCGCCACCAGCCCGAAGGCGGGCGCCCGCGTCAATGCGGGCACCAGCGTCACGTTGAGTGTGTCGAACGCGGTGCGAATTCCGTCGATGCTGGGCCGGACGGTCGGATCCGCGCGGGACGAACTGAGCCGTCTCGGACTCGAGGTGAAGGTGCGTCAGGTGACCGACACGGACAGGTCGTTCGTCATCAGCCAGAACCCCGGCGGCGGCGATCTCGTGAAGCCCGGGACCACTGTCACCCTGGTCTCACTGCCCTGACCCCGCAGGTGCAGGGCAGTGAGTCCCCCTGAATGTACGCCCTGCGGTCAGCCGCGGAGCATCTCCGCGACGAGGAACGCCAGTTCCAGCGACTGCTGGGTGTTGAGGCGGGGGTCGCACGCCGTCTCGTAGCGGCCGGACAGGTCGAGGTCGGAGATGTCCTGCGCGCCGCCGAGGCATTCGGTGACGTTCTCACCGGTGAGCTCGACGTGTATGCCGCCCGGGTAGGTGCCGAGCCCGTTGTGGACCTCGAAGAATCCCTGGACCTCGTCGACGATGCGGTCGAAGTGGCGGGTCTTGTATCCGGTGGACGCCTCGTGGGTGTTGCCGTGCATCGGGTCGCACTGCCAGATCACCTGGTGACCGGTGGCCTGGACCTTCTCGATGATGGGCGGCAGCAGGTCGCGGACCTTGTTGTTACCCATCCGCGAGATCAGGGTGAGGCGACCCGGCTTGTTGGTGGGGTCGAGCCGCTCGACGTATTCGACTGCCATCTCCGGTGTGGTGCTGGGCCCGATCTTCAGGCCGATCGGGTTCGACACGAGTTCGGCGAATGCGATGTGCGCCCCGTCGAGCTGGCGGGTGCGGTCGCCGATCCACAGGAAGTGGGCGGACAGGTCGTACAGCTTGGCGTGGTCGTCGTCGTTGTCGAGGCGCAGCATCGCGCGCTCGTAGTCGAGGACGAGCGCCTCGTGGCTGGCGAAGATCTGCGCGTGGTGCAGGCTGGGATCGGTGACGCCGCAGGCGTTCATGAACTGCAGACCGCGGTCGATCTCCGCGGCGAGTGCCTCGTACCGGGCCCCGGCCGGCGACGACGCCACGAACTCGCGGTTCCAGTCGTGCACCTTGTGCAGGTCGGCCATGCCCGCGCCGGTGAGCGCGCGGACCAGGTTCATCGCGGCGCTGGCGTTCGCGTACGCCCGCACGAGCCGCGACGGGTCGTGGGCGCGCACGGCCTCGTCGGCGACGAGGGAGTTGATCATGTCGCCGCGGTACGACTGCAGGCCCAGGGCGTCGACGTTCGACGACCGCGGCTTGGCGTACTGACCGGCGATACGGGCCACCTTGACGACGGGCAGGCTCGCTCCGTACGTCAGGACGACGGCCATCTGCAGCAGGGTGCGGATGTTGCCCTTGATGTGCGGCTCAGTGTTGTCGGCGAACGTCTCGGCGCAGTCACCGCCCTGGAGGAGGAACGCCTCGCCGCGCGCGACCTGAGCCAGCTTCTCCTGCAGGGCCACGACCTCGCTGGCCACCGTGATCGGGGGCACGCTCTCGAGGACGGTTCGCATCGCGGCGGCCTGCCCCTCGGGCCATTGCGGCTGCTGAGCAGCGGGCTTGGCCAGCGCTGCATCGAGACGCTCACGCATCTCGGTGGGCAGCGGCGGGAGTTCGGGCAAGCGGTCGATCGGCACGTCGACAGTCCAGTTCACCCATACAGGATATTCGCTCGACCGGAGCGATGGCGAGTCAGGTCACCGGAGCGAGCGCGCCGCCTGAACTGCCTCGAACTTCGCCAGGTTGTGCCGGGCGTCGGCGAGGGCGTCGTGCGCGTCACCCGGTGCAGGTGGGAGCGCCGGACTGCCGTGCTCCTCCCAGTACTGGCGGAGTTCCCGCGTGTACCGGGGCAGCGACTGCGGCAGCTCCGTCATGTCCCCCCACAGCTGGCAGAGGGCGACGTGGTCGTAGGCGGCCACCCACGCCCACAGTTCTGGGACGATGCCGGGGCGGGGAATCAGGAACGCGTAGAGGTCGTCGCGAATGCGGGCGCGGCTCTTCCAGAGGGGCGACGACGGCTGCGGCAGCTTCGGCAGCACGTTCCTGCGCACCCACTTGCCCGCACGGTCGGGATCGAACTCGGTGGACACCGCGTAGAATTCACGTCCGTCCTCTGCGACCACCCCGATCGACACCAGGTCGATCGTGCGACCATCCTCGATGAACTCGCAGTCGTAGAAGTAACGCACGCCCGCAAACTATGCCTCACCCGTTGGCGTCATCCGGATCCACCCCTACCTCGTGAAGGAGGCCTCGGTGCGCTCAACCTCCGACGGTCGACAGTCCGCCACCCCTGTCGCGGACCCGCTCGACTCCCCGCGGGTGCCTCCGCATCTCCGCGTCGGTGGTCTCGTCGTCCGGGTCCTCGTCCTCGCCGGGCTCGCGGTCGGATTCGCCTACAACCTGCTCGGACTACCCGGCCTGCGGGACTTCGGCAGCTACTACCGGCTGGATCTCGACGTCTACCGCCTGGGCGGTTCGGTGTTCCTGCACGGCCCGACCCTGTACGGGTCGATGCCTGCCACCCAGATGGGCAACTTCCTGCCGTTCACGTACCCGCCGCTCGCCGCCGTCGTCTTCAGTCCGCTGTCGACGGTGTCGCTGTCGACGGCCGGGACCGTCGTGACGGTGTTGTCGCTGATCGCACTGTTCGGCGTCCTCGTCGTCACGCTCGACTCGCTGGGCATCGCACCCCGCACCACGCTGGTGTGGACGGCCCTCGGCGCGCTCGCGGTGTCGATGGCCCTCGAACCCGTTTCCTCGACCCTGGACTACGGGCAGATCAACATCCTGCTGATGCTGCTGGTGGGGGCGGACTGCCTGCCGAAGAAGACGCCGTGGCCGCGCGGCGTGCTGATCGGCCTCGCGGCGGCGGTGAAGCTGACGCCTGCCGTGTTCATCCTATACTTCCTGGTGCGCAAGGACTTTCGCTCGGCCGTCGTGACCGCGGTCAGTTTCCTCGCCTTCAGCGCCGTGGGCGCGATCGCGACGTGGAACGACTCCGTCACCTACTGGACGCACACCCTCTTCGATTCCGATCGGATCGGCACCCCGGCATATCCCGCGAACCAGAGCATCACCGGTGTGCTGGCCCGGCTCGGCCTGAGCGACTCGGTGCGCACCCCGATCTGGCTGCTGCTGAGCGTCGTGGTGCTCGCACTCGTGATTCTCGCGATGGTGCGGGCGCTGCAGTCCGGCGAGACCGCGCTCGCGCTGGGACTCAACGCCGTCCTCGGACTGCTCGTCTCCCCCGTGTCCTGGTCGCACCACTGGGTGTGGTCGGTACCGGTGATCCTCGTGCTCGGGGTCCTCGCCTACCGTCGCCGGAGTGTCGCCCTGGCGGTCACGGCCGTGGTCGGCGTCGTCGTCGTGAGGCTCGCCGCGCACTGGAAACTCGGGGTGGGACGGTGGAGCGGAACCCACTGGAATCTGTGGGATCAGTTTCTGGCGTCGTCGTACGTGTGGTGGGGACTGGCCGTGGTGCTGGTCGCGATGTTCGCGTTCCGCACCCGCCGCTCACAGTCCGACGAGGACGATCGTTCGGAGACCTCCGACGATCTCACCGTCCCCGTCGGCTGAGAGGTCGCGGCGGTCAGCTCGCCCGCGTGTCCGGCAGTCTCGTGACGGTGGTGGCGTCGCTCGCAGGCGCCACATCGGCCACCGAGGCGTCGGCGGCGGGCGCCTTCTTCTTCAGCGTTGCCGCGTAGATGTCGACGTACTCCTGACCCGACAGCTTCATCAGCTTGTACATGACCTCGTCGGTGACGGCCCGCTCGACGAACCGGTTGCCGCCCATGCCCTCGAAACGGGAGAAGTCGATGGGCTCACCGACGCGGATGGTGACCTTCGAGGGACGCCACACCCGGGAGCCGATCGGGTTGACCTTCTCCGTACCGATCATCGCGACCGGGATAACCTTCACACCGGACTCCAGAGCCATGCGAGCCAGGCCCGTCTTGCCCTTGTAGAGGCGGCCGTCGGGCGACCGGGTGCCCTCCGGGTAGATCCCGAGCAGCTTGCCCTGCGAGAGGACGCGCAGCCCGGCGTTCAATGCATCCTGCGCGGCGTCGGCGCCCGTCCGGTCGATCGGCACCTGACCGACCACCGAGAAGAACCAGCGCTGGAAGGCGCCCTTGAGTCCCGTCCCGGTGAAATACTCGCTCTTGGCGAGAAAAGTGATCCTCCGCGGCACACGCAACGGCAGGAAGAACGAATCCAGCACGGCCTGATGGTTACTCGCCAATATGGCCCCACCCTCCGCCGGAATGTTCTCCGTACCCTCCACGGTCGGCCTACCCAGCCCCCAGAGAACCGGCCCCAAAAACACGTACTTGAAGAGCCAGTACCACATGGCGTCCCTCCCGTTCACAACCCAAGCTTCGTTCGGGTCGACTCTACTTCGGGTGGGTGAGGGTCGCTACACACGGCCGGGAGGCCCGCACAGCATCACACTCTGCGGGTTTACAGCAGTGGGCCGGACGTCAACCCACCCGATCGGGCAGGACGGCCCGGGCGAGTTCCGCCGCTCCGATCATGCCCGCCGCCTCCCCCAGCTGAGTCGGCCGGATGCGGGCCAGCGGCCGGTGCCCGGCCCCCGTCGTCAGCGCCGCGTAGTGCCCACGGGCCTCGTCGATGAACAGCGGTGAGGAACTCGCGACGCCCCCGGCGATCACGACGAGATCCGGGTCGTACACGTCCCCGATGAGTGCCAGGCCGACGCCGAGCCACCGGGCGAACTCCCGCATGGTCTCCAGTGCCAGCGGATCGCCGTCCTGTGCCGCGCCCGCGATCCGCCTGCCCGTCAGCGCACCCGGATCGACCGCCACGTCCCGCGCGAGGACCGTCGACGTCGCCGGATCCGCGGCCAGAAGTTCGATCGCCGTGTCGACGAGGGCCGTCCCGCTGCAGTACCGCTCCCAGCAGCCGTGCTTGCCGCACGCGCACGGCCGTCCGTCCGGGACCACCTGGATGTGGCCGAGTTCGGGTGCGACGCCGTGGCTGCCGCGGTACAGCCGACCGTCTGCGAGAAGCGCCGCCCCGATGCCCGTGCCGATGGCGAGCATCACCACGTTCCGGCCGCCTGCTGCCGCCCCGAACCGGTGCTCGGCCCACGCCGCCGCGTTCACGTCGTGCTCGAGGATCACCGGCAGACCGAGACGCTGCCCGAGGTCCCGGCCGACCGGTGCACCCACCCACGGCAGATGCGGCGCGAACCGCACCGTCGTGCGGTCGGGGGTGATGAACCCGGCGACCGCCAGCCCCACCGCGGCGACGTCGTGCCGTGCGGACAGCTCCCGGACCGCCCGGTCCAGGCCGTTCTCGAGTGCCTTCGCCGACGCCGGGGTCGGCGACTGGAGCGAGTCGAGCACCTCACCGGCCGAGTCGACCACCGACGCACGGATGCTCGTTCCACCCACGTCGATGCCGATGGTCAGCGCCGCGCTGCCGCCACGTTCGCTGCCCGTACCTGTGCTCATGGAGATGATTGTGCCCATGCCGGATCGCCGACGTGCACGAGTCCGGCGATCCGGCCCGCGCGGGGCACGCTCAATGTTTGATGGTGACCGTGATCGGTTCGAACGCCGAGCCGCCGTCCGCTTCGGACGTTCCGCCGCCGGGGCCGGGTTCCGGAGCGTCGGGACCGCCGGGCCCCGGGGTGTCGTGAACGGCGTGCTCGTCGAGGACCTGCCGCAGCACCGCGATCAGCACGGACGCCTGGCCCGCGAGCACGGTCACGAGATCGTGCTGCTCGCCGCGGATCAGCGCCGCGAGCGCGCACACCGGGCACCACGTGCATCCCGACCACTGCCCGGTTCCGGGGATCGCGTCCTCGGCGCCGGCCTGGGCGTGCGGCGCCGCCGCGCGTTGGAGAAGCGGCTCGAGACGGTCCAGGGCGGTCTCGGCGAGTGCCCGCAGCTCAGCCACCAGCTGTGCGTGGTCGTCGTTCATACCGGCCACACCTGCGGGTCGGGCGTGAAGCGCACGACCAGATCACTTCCGTCGAGTTCTGCCCCCGCGACGACGCACCGGCGCAGGACCGAGGCGAGGCGGACCCGGCGGCGCACCCCTTCAGCTCCCACGACCAAGTCGTCCTCCACTCGACCCAACGTGAGGGTCGACGGGTTCACGAGCGGCAGATACATCCGCATCGTGTACACAGAATCCACACCGGCCCCCGATTCCAGCCCCACCCGCACCGCAGGTGGGTTCTTCCCCAGCACCGCAACCGCGTCAGTGTCGTCGGCATACAACTCCCGGGCGATTCCGCCGAGATCGGCCCACCCTACCGGCTCCGTCACCGACCGGGTCACCGAGAGGATCACGGTGGCGCCCGCGGAGGCGGTCAGCTCGGCGAGGACCCGTTGCTGCAGGGCTCGCCGCCTGATCAACCATGCCACACCGGGATCGTCGTGTCCTGCCGGCGAATCGAAGTGCGGCAGAAGGTTGTTCACGAGGATGGCATCGACGCGCAGGCCGGACAGTGCGGCCACCGCCACGGTGCGCCGGGTCTCGGTCAGCACCACCCGCTCCGGTGTCGTCACCAGTCGCACAGTGGTTTTCGCCCGGTTCGCGAGCATCTCCCGGACCTCGCCGACCGTGGCGACGACCTGCTCGATCAGCGTCACCAGCATCACGAGGCGGGGATCGGAACCCAGGAGCGCGGCGATGCGGCGATGCTGCGGCCACACCCGCTCGATGTACTCGAGAGCCGTCGCGGGCGCGGCGAGCGTCCGCAGGCAGTCCGCGGTGGGCGGGCAGTCGACCACGACGGCGTCGTACTCGCCCTCGGTGGCGAACCGGACGACTTCACGCAGGCCGAGCACGTCCTGCACGCCGGGAAGCCCGGTCAGCTCCTCCGGCTCGAGCGCGGACAGCTGGGCACCGTGGTCGTGCGTTCCTGCGGCCGCGAGAACCGCTGTCAGACTCCGGAATCTGTCCTCGAGCAACGTGAGGGTGTCGAGTTCCAGGACATCGAGGGTGTCGGTCACGGGCACGAGGTCCCGGGCGGCGGCGATCCCGATGACGTCGGCGAGAGAGTGCGCCTGGTCGAGCGAGACGAGCAGAGTCCGGTGTCCGGCCTCTGCGGCCGCCTGTGCCGTCGCGGCCGCGAGCGTCGTCTTCCCGACGCCCCCCTTCCCGACGAAGAACTGGACCCGCGCAGGTCCGGCACGACCCTCGCTGCTCAGCCTTCCACCCGTTTCTTGAGTTCCTTGAGGGCGGTGTCGGTGATCGCCTTCTCCGCCTTGCGCTTGAACAGGCCGATCATCGGGATGGTGAGGTCGACGGTGAGCTCGTACGTGACGGTGGTGCCGCCGCCCGGTTCGTCCTCCAGAACGTACGAACCGAACTGCGACTTCTGGATCTCACCGGACTCGAGTTCCCAGCTGACCGATTTGCCGTCGGGCGCCCAGTCGTAGCGGAGTACGTACGTGTCCTTGACCATGCCGGCGTCGAGCACGAACCGCACCCGGTCGGCCCGGCCGCCCTTGCCGGGTTCCATGACCTCGACGGACTTCGCGGCGGTCACCCACGCCGGGTACGCGTCGAAGTCGGCGATCACATCCATCACCCGGGCGGGCGGCGCCTCGATACTGATCGACCTCTTGGTCCTCTCGGGCATGGAGTGAACGCTTCCTTTCGCCTGGCCGACCCGCTCGTCGATCGCGGGGCCACGCCGTTACCGGTTTCGTATGTCTGTGTTGTGCCCGACTATCACACACGATCTCGGCGCTCTGACACAATGCCGACCCTGCCGCGGCGGGCGGATCCGCCTCAGGACGGCGGTTCTCCCGCAGCGCGACCTGCCTCGAGTTCCTTCTTCACTTCGAAGGACATCACTTTTCCCTCGACGCGCCTGCGACGGTTCAGCGCGGCCAGATCGGGGGTGCCCTCGCTGCGGGCCGGTTCGGCGTGGAGGAAGTAGTGGACGATCGCTCCGTCCAGCACCGGCTCGAGCCACACTTCCATGGTTCCGGTGAGCGGTCCGGCCACCGTCCACCGGATGCCCTTCTCGGCCCGGTCCTCGCGGACGGCGAGGGTGAGATCGGGCCACCACCGGCGCCAGCGGGCTGGCGGGGCGATCGCCGCCGCGACCTGCTGCGGTGGGGCCGCGATGAACGTCTGGTCTGCGACCTGAATGCTGCTCACGGCGACTAGCTTCACATACCGCCGTGGGCGGTGGCCGCGGGGTTCCGCGGCACCTCGCGGACAGGGCTCTGACCACCCTTCTTCGGCCAGGAAGCAGACCGGGCCGGGGAAGGTCTAAAGTTGGGACCGCAATCCTACTCGTCAGTATTTTCAGTGTCGGAGGTTTTCGTGCCCGAGTTCAGCGCGCCACAGTCGTTCACGATCGCGGAGGACGCGTCCGCGGTCGACTCGGTGTTCGCCCACGCCGCGGCCGACCCGACGCTGGTCGTGTACAAGCGCAAGATCGGCGGACGCTGGACCGACGTCACGGCCGCCGAATTCGCGGCTCAGGTCACCGCGGTCGCGAAGGGCCTCATCGCCCTCGGCGTCCAGCAGGGCGACCGGGTGGCACTGATGTCGGCCACCCGGTACGAGTGGCCCCTCGTCGACTTCGCGATCTGGGCGGCGGGCGGCGTCACCGTCCCGATCTACGAGACGTCCTCCGCCGAGCAGGTCCGGTGGATCCTCGAGGACTCCGCCGCGATCGATCTCGTCGTCGAGAACGCGACGCACGCGGCCACCGTGAAGGCCGTCGCCGCCGAGGCGACCGCGCTCCGCGGCGTCTACCAGATCGAGGCGTCCGACGGCGGCCGTGGCGTCGTCGAGGAACTGACCGAACTGGGCGCCGACGTTCCCGACGCCGAAGTCCGGGCCCGCGTCGCCGCGCTGAAGTCGAGCGATCCGGCCACCCTCATCTACACCTCCGGCACCACCGGCAGGCCCAAGGGCTGCCAGCTCACCCATTCCAACCTCATCGCCGAGTCCAAGGGCATCCTCGATTCCAGCCTCGGCACCCTGCTGAAGACGCCCGGCGTCAGTACCCTCATGTTCCTGCCGATGGCGCACGTGCTGGCGCGCGCCGTCAGCATCGCGTCGTTCGACGCCGGCGCCGCACTCGGACACACCAGCGACATCCCGAACCTCGTCCCCACGTTCGGCGAATTCCGCCCCGACTTCATCCTGTCGGTGCCGCGGGTGTTCGAGAAGGTGTACAACAGCGCCCGCGCCAAGGCCCACGGCGAGGGCAAGGGCAAGATCTTCGACGCCGCCGCCGAAACCGCCATCGCCTGGAGCGAGGCTCAGGACAAGGGCGGGCCGGGACTGGTCCTCAAGGCCAAGCACGCACTGTTCGACAAGCTGGTGTTCTCGAAGCTGCGGGCCGCGCTCGGCGGCAAGTGCCAGCTGGCGATCTCGGGCGGCGCACCGCTCGGCGCCCGCCTCGGCCACTTCTTCCGCGGCATCGGCATCACGATCTACGAGGGCTACGGCCTCACCGAGACGTCCGCGGCGTTCGCGGTCAACACGATCGGCGAGCAGAAGGTCGGCTCGGTCGGCAAGCCGTTGGCGGGCAATTCCGTTCGCATCGCCGACGACGGCGAGATCCTGCTGTCGGGGCCGGTCGTCTTCAGCGGCTACTGGCGCAACGAGAGCGCGACCGCCGACGCGATCGAGAACGGCTGGTTCCACACCGGCGACCTCGGATCGGTCGACAAGGACGGGTACATCACGATCACCGGCCGCAAGAAGGAGATCATCGTCACAGCGGGCGGCAAGAACGTCTCCCCCGCCCAGCTCGAGGATCACCTGCGTGCGCACCCGCTGATCAGCCAGGCCATCGTCGTCGGAGATCAGCAGCCGTTCATCGGCGCGCTCATCACCATCGACGCCGACGCACTGCCCGCGTGGAACGAGCGCACCGGCAAGCCCGCAGGGACGACGGTCGCGGACCTGCTGACCGACGCCGACCTCACAGCCGAGATCGACGAGGCCGTCGCGGAGGCCAACAAGCTCGTGTCGCACGCGGAGGCCATCAAGAAGTTCCGGGTCCTGCCCGTCGACTTCACGGAGGAGACCGGCGAGCTCACGCCGACGATGAAGCTCAAGCGCAACGTGGTGCACGACAGCTTCGCCGACGACATCGCGGCCATCTACGCCAAGTAATGCCTTCGGCTCGTGAGTACTTGTCAACCGCCCGCGGTTGACAAGTACTCACGGGCGGTCACGCAAGTAATGCCTGCAGCTTGGCGGCGAGCACGTCCCATCGCCACTCCGCCTTGACCCATTCGCGGCCGGCCGCACCCATCGCGGCTGCGCGGTCGCGATCCGACAGCACCGAGATCACCGATCGCGCCACCTCGGCCACCGACGTGCCGTCCACGACCATCCCGGTTTCGTTCTGCCGCACCGTTTCCGGGGCACCACCGGACTGTCCGGCGATCACCGGCACACCGGTCGCCGACGCCTCGAGGAAGACGATGCCGAGGCCCTCGACGTCGAGTCCCGCGCCTCTCGTGCGGCACGGCATCGCGAAGACGTCGGCGATCGTGTGGTGCGCCGCCAGCTCCGCGGACGGCACCGTGCCCGTGAACACGACGTGGTCCTCCACCCCGACCGAGCGCGCGAGCGAGCGCAGACGGTCCTCGTAGGGGCCGCCGCCGACGATCACGAGCACGGCGCCGTCGATGTGCTCGCGGATGCCCGGGAGCGCCTTGATGAGGATGTCCTGGCCCTTGCGCGGCACGAGACGCGACAGGCACAGGACCGTCGGCCGCTCCCCCAGCCCGTAGCGGGCCCGCAGTTCGGCCCGCGCCCCGCTGTCCGGGGTGAACAGGTCGGTGTCGACTCCGGGCGGCAGGTGTTCGAGCGCGGCACTCGCGCCGAACGCGGACGCGAATCGTCCCCTCGTGTACCGGCTGACGTACGTGACGACGTCGGTCCGGTCGCCGATCCGTCCGAGAGCCTGGCGGGCGGCGGGGAGCATCGACCAGCCGACCTCGTGCCCGTGGGTGCTCGCGACCACCCGTTCCGCCCCGGCGCGGCGCAGCGTCGAACTCAGCAGCGCGAGCGGGGCCGCTGCGCCGAACCAGACGCCCGTGCAGTCGTGTTCGGCGAGCAACTTGGCGGCACGGCGGGCGACGAACGGCGTGGGCACCATCAAGGTGGTGGGGTGCCGGACGACCTGAAACGGTTGCCGCGCATCGAACTTGATGTGCGAGTCGCCGCGCCAGCGCGGAGCATAGACGACGAAGTCGTCGGCGGGCAGGTGCTTGGCGAAGGTGTGCAGGTACGACTGAATTCCACCGGGTCGCGGCGGAAAATCGTTCGTCACCAACAGGGTTCGGCGCATGTGATCACCGTAGGCGGTGGACCGTGCGTAGGCCGACGCAGGGTCACCCCAGGTGAGCGCCCACCCAGTCGGTCCAGCGGCCGCGGAATTGATCGGCGTCGACGCCGAGGACGTCGGACAGCCGTCCGTCGACCGCCTCCGGGTCTCCCTCCCCCACGGCCAGCGTCCGGTACAGCTCCGTGAGCCTCGATTCGCCGTACTGCTCCGCGACGAAGGCGTTGATCGACCACGCCGTCTCGTAGGCGACCGAGCCGCGTTCGCCGTATCCGGAGAAGTCGGTGTCCTCGGGGAACTCGGTCGGCGGACCCTCGGCGCCCACCTGCGCGGTCAGCGCCGGCGCGATCTGCCGTTCGGCTTCGCCGGTACCCCGGTATGCCGCGTACTCCGCGTAGCCCTCCAGCACCCACATCGGTGAGCGGTCCACCGTCTCGGCGCGCGCCGCCACGTGGATCAGCTCGTGCCGCAGGATCGCCCGCCGGGTGACCTCGGTCAGCCGGTCCGCGGATGCGGGGCTGAACACGATCCGCTGTCCGGTGACCGTGGCGGCATCGGGGTCGACGGCGTCCGAGATGGCGACGGCGGCGATGTCGCGTCCGTCGTGATTCGGGCCGACGAGCGCCGTGAACTCGTCCTGCGATCCCGCGACCCACACGAGCGCGCGGCCCGCCCAGTTCGAACCCCACAGCTGAGTGGCGTTGACGACGGCGGCGGGAAGTTCGTCCGCCAGCCGGTCGACCATGGTGGCGTTCTCGGGATGTCCGAGCACCACCGACGTCCGCCCGTCACCGGTGTCGACGCGGCGCGACACGACGGGTCCGAAATCCCACGGTCCACGCCAGGTCCGCCGGTCGCCGTCCACGGTGGCGCTGTCGCTGACCAGTGCCCAGCGCTCGCCGCGCCGGGCGACGACGAGAGCCACCGGCTTTCGGGTGGGACTCTCGTCCGCGATCGCGTAGCGGAGCTGCACGGCGGGGGCCCACACCTCGTCGGCCCCGAGCGCGTCGACGAGACTCGACGGCACCGCCGTCTCGGCGCCCTCGGCGATCTCGTAGCCCCAGTCCGAGAATTCCACCCCGGCAACGTTGCCCGCCCGCCGCGTCTCGGCGGCCAGGAATCCCGGTGCCGCCGCCTGATCCATCAGACCGGACAGCCGGGCCGCGTCGTTCGTCCGCACGGCCGACGCCCACGTGTCGAGGAGCGTCTGGACGGCTGCCGCACGCGCCTCGGCGTCGGCTTGCGCGGTGCCGACGGCCCCGTCGGCGTCCCGCTCGGTCCGGGAGAACCCCGTCAGTGCGAGTACGACGACGACGGCGAGGACGAGTCCGGCCAGTGCGGCCAGCTCCCACGGGCGCGCCTGACGGCGCGAGGTCGGATCCGTTGCGGGAGACGGGTCTGAAGCGGGCACGCCGGTGAGTGTATGAGCACACCCGGCCGCCGCTGTCGGACGGTCGCCGTCAGTAGCGGCGCGCCCCGTAGAAGGGGAACTTCGCCATCGACTCGATCTTCACCGGAACACCGAACGTCGAGGCGTGGAGAATGTTGCCGTTGCCGGCATAGAGGCCGACGTGGGACGCGTCGTTGTAGAAGAGGACGACGTCGCCGGGCTGCAGGGCGTCGCGGGACACCGGGGTGCCGCCGCTGGCCTGCGCCTGACTGGACCTGGGCAGCGTCTTGCCGATCTGCTTGTACGCCCACACGACGAGTCCCGAGCAGTCGAATTCGTCCGGACCGGTGGCGCCCCACACGTAGGGGTCGCCGATACGGGTCATGCCTGCCTGCAGCGCGCTCGTGCCCGAGCCAGGGGTGAGATGCGCGAGGATCGTGTTCGGGTCGAAGCCGGGCGGGAACGGCGTCCCCGCCAGCTGGTCGCGTTCGGCGCCGGTGAGATCTCCGAATGCCTTGATCACGTCGGCGATCTGCGCCTGCAGGTCGCTCTGCTTGCGTTGTAGATCGTCGCTCACCGCTTTCGCTTGCTCGGTCGCGGAGCGTGCGGCATCCGCGGACTTCTTCGACGCCTCGGCGGCCTTCGTGGCTTCCGATGTGGCGGACTGGAACTGCGCGACCTGATTGCGGGTGTCGTTGGAGATGGCGTCCAGAGCGGACATCTGGTCCAGGAGCTGCTGCGGCGAATCGCTCACCATTACGGCGAAGAGGCGATTGGTCCGTGCGCCCTGGTAGTTGGCGGTGGCGAGCTTGTTCACGACGGGCTGGAAGACGGCGACGCGCGCGTTGGCGGCGTCGAGCACACCCTGGTCCGCCGCGAGCTCGGCGTCGGCGTCGCGTTGCGCCGACTGCTTGGCCTCGAGATCGATCTGCGCGTTGTGGAGTGCCTCCGACGTCTGCTCGGACTGCCGGGACAGGTCACCGAGCTTTGTCAGCGCGTCGGTCGGGTTGGTGGTGACCGGGTCTGCACCCGCCTGGATCGCGGGCAGCGACACGAGCGCCACCGACAGCACGCCGGCGGTCAGCACGCTGCCCAGGGAGCGCTTCATCTTGTGTGAGGCCACGGAAATGCAGTTCTCCGATCGTCGCTCTCCACCAGCCGGGTCGGGTGTCCGATGCGCGGCTCAGGGATTTCCTCGGCCGATGCGACCGTGGAGTGCCGAAGAGGTGGTGACCCGCGTTGCCGCCCGGTTGGCGCGACAAGACTTCGCAAGGTCTCGGATAGGTTACGGAATGGCATACGTTTGTGTCCACCTGTGTCACGAACGGGGTGGCGGGGACCACCCGACGGGTGAACGACACGCTGTCTGCCTGGGGCGCAACGACATCGAGGGTGGGTTCGAATCGTGATTCGAACCACCCTCGGTGGTCGTGCGAGATCCTACGAAGCTACCCCGTGCATCCCCGCGCTCGACTCGGTGGATGCCTCGCGTCGCGTGTGGATCAGTAGCGGCGTGCGCCGTCGAAAGGCATGGACGCGATGGGCGCCAGCTTGACGGGCTGCCCCTCGGTGGAGGCGTGGATCACGTTGCCGTTGCCGGCGTAGATGCCCGAGTGCGATCCGCCGTAGAAGGAGACCACGTCGCCGGGGCGGAGATCGGACTGCGACACGGGAGTGCCTGCCGCCGCCTGCGCGTAGCTGGTGCGCGGCAGGTTCAGTCCGGCCTGCTTGAACGCCCACTGCACCAGACCGGAGCAGTCGAACGAGTTGGGGCCGGCGGCGCCGTAGACGTACGGCGAGCCGAGCTTGGTCTGTGCGGCCTGAACGGCCTTGTCACCTGCGGTGCTGGCCGGCGCCGGGGGCGCAGGCAGGTTCGGGACACCGGGGATCTGCGGGATGACGACACCCGGGATCTCGAAGGTTCCGACTCCGGGGATGGTGACGGGATCTGCGGCCGCGGGGGCCGCGGTAGCGGTGAGCGCTCCGACTGCGAGCGCGCCGGCGACGACTGCCCGTCGCACATTCCGCTTGGAAACTTGTGACGCCACGAAAGGGGTACTCCGTTTCTTCCATTCATCCGCCGACCGAGTTAGCTGACGGGTTCGGGCTGGGAAGATCAGCCCTACCCACCGGTGCGTGAGGACGTCCCGGCGGGATTCACCCCAGTAGAAACTTGGGTTCCCGGTACGGCCACTCTCGCGAGAGACCGATTAGGCGGTGACTAGCGATGCTGCCCCGGTGTTGGGGCTGCGAGACTCCGCTAGGTCTCAGGAAGGTTACGAAATGGAATACCCCGATGTCGACCGGGACACGCGGAAAGTGTCCGTTTGGGCCGATTTGGGCTTCGCGGGCGCGCGATACCCACATTCGGTAACGACTGGATAACAGGCGGTTGGTTTCCGATCCCTTTTCGATAGCGGGAGTGGGCATTTTCGCGGAGCCTGACGACTCCCCGATGTCTTCTCGACCAGTGTTCCTGCTGTTCAGCGGGGTGCCGCGGACCGCACCCGCCGCACGCGCCGGACCTGCCGGCACCGGTCCCCGCCCCGTCCGGACCCCTCCTTCGCGGTCGCGCGCCCGACCCTCGCACCGCCCGCGACCGTCGCCCGAGGCGGGCAGTGTGATCCTCGTCTCTCCGGGCTCTTCGGGCTCGCCGGGCGGTTCTGTCGGTGCCCGTCCATACGCTCTGAGCCGTGAGCGTCCCCGGTGTACCCGAACAGCTGAGATTCGACGAGCTCGACACCCCACTGCGGGACACCACGTTCGTGGTGGTCGATCTCGAGACCACCGGAGCGCGGCCGGGCGAGGACGCCATCACCGAGATCGGCGCCGTGAAGATCCGCGGTGGCGAGGTGATCGCCGAAATGGCCACCCTCGTCGACCCGGGGCGGTCCATTCCCCCGCACATCGTGGAGATCACCGGCATCACCACCGCCATGGTGATCGACGCCCCGCGGATCGAGCGAGTGCTGCCGGCGTTCCTCGAGTTCGCACGCGGGGCGGTGCTCGTCGCGCACAACGCCCCGTTCGACACAGGCTTCCTCAAGGCCGCCGCGTCCGCGACCGACACCCCCTGGCCCAAGTTCACCGTGCTCTGCACCGTCAAACTGGCCCGGCGCGTCCTCAGCCGCGACGAAGCGCCGTCGGTCAAGCTGTCGTCGCTGGCCCGGCTGTTCGACGTCGGGACCACTCCGACCCACCGCGCACTCGACGACGCCCGTGCCACCGTCGACGTCCTGCACGCCCTCATCGCGAGGGTCGGCAATCAGGGAGTGCACAGTCTCACCGAGCTCGTCGACTACCTTCCCGACGTCTCCTCGCACCAGCGGGCGAAACGCTCGCTCGCCGGCCATCTCCCCCATGCCCCCGGCGTCTACCTCTTCCGCGGACCGTCCGACGAGGTCCTGTACGTCGGCACAGCCACCGATCTGCGCCGGCGGGTGCGCAACTACTTCACCGGCTCCGAGACGCGCGGCCGGATGAAGGAGATGGTGGCGCTGACCACCCGGATCGACCACGTCGAGTGCGCGCACGCACTCGAGGCCGGTGTGCGCGAGCTCCGGCTGCTGGCAGCGCACACGCCTCCGTACAACCGGAGATCCAAGTACCCGAAACGCGGCTGGTGGATCACGCTCACCGTGGAGGCCTTCCCCCGGTTGTCGGTGGTGCGTACCCCGACCGCCGACTCGCTCGGTCCGTTCCGGTCGCGCTCGACCGCCGTCGACCTCGCCGACGTCCTCGCCGAGTACTGCATTCTCCGCACCTGCACGAGCCGCATCCCGAAGGGAAGGGAGCACGGTCCGCAGTGCCCACCCCGCGAGCTCGCAGGCTGCCCGGCGTCCGTCCACGACCGCGCCACGGAGGACGCCTACCGTCCCGGACCGGAACTCTTCCGGCAGTTCCTGCGCGGCCTGGACGACGCGCCGCTGCACCGCATGCGCGCACAGGTGGAGGAGCTGGCCGCAGGCGAGTTGTTCGAGAACGCCGCACGCCTGCGTGATCGCACCGCCGAGGTCGTGCTCGCGTTGCGGAGGATGCAGCGCCTGGCCGCCCTCACCGCGCTCGATCAGCTCGTGGCCGCTCGCCCGGCCGCGACCGGCGGCTGGGAGTTCGCGGTGATCCGTTCCGGGCGGCTCGCGTCCGCGGGCTGCGCGCGGCGCGGAATCCACCCGATGCCGGTGGTCGATGCGCTCGTCCTCACCGCCGAAACCGTCGTTCCCGACGCAACTCCGCTCCGCGGCGCGTCCCCCGAGGAGGCCGGACTGCTGGCGCGCTGGCTCGACCAGGAGGACACCCGCATCGTCAGCGCCTCCGCGGGCTGGTGCGAGCCCGCACGGGGCGCCGGATCCTGGTCCGAGTGGTGCGCACTCGCGCGAGCGGGGAGCGCGTCGACACGGGACGCCGAGAGCCGACCACCCGCACCGGGTTCCGCCGACCACCGCTTAGGCTGGCGATCATGATCAACGCCATCGTCCTGATCCACGCCGAAGCCCACCGCATCCCGGAGACCGCTCAGGCCGTCGCCGACATCGAGGGCGTCGACAAGGTCTATTCCTGCGCAGGCGACGTCGACCTGATCGCGATCGTGCGGGTCCGGGACCACGCGAAGATCGCGGAGGTCGTCACCGAGGGAATCAACAAGGTGGACGGCGTCTCCCGGACGGCGACGCACATCGCGTTCCAGTCCTACTCCAGCGCCGACGTGGAAGCGGGCTTCTCGATCGGCGAGTAGCTCCGCCGGCTATTTGCTGGTGGCCAGTCCCGACGTGAGTTCGGCCCACCGCGCGAGCAGCGTCGCGGCCGCTCCGCTGTCGATCGACTGCGCCGCCGTCGAGAGTCCGTCCGACAGCGCGTCTTCGAGCGTGCGGCCGCCGAGTCCCCGGAACGCGGCGATCGCCGCCGCGGCGTTGAGGAGGACCGCGTCGCGTACGGGTCCGGTCTCACCGGCGAAAAGTCGCCGCGCCACCGCCGCGTTCACCTCGGCATCGCCGCCGCGCAGTTCGTCGAGCGACACCCGCGCGATCCCGATGTCCCTGGGGTCGAGCTGACGGGTGGTCACCGCCCCGTCCGCCACGATGTGCACGGTCGACGTGGTCGACGTCGTCAACTCGTCCAGGCCGTCGTCACCGCGCACCACGAGCGCCGAGTTGCCGCGCTGCGCGAGCACACCGGCCACCACCGAGATCAGGCCCGGGAACGCGCAGCCGATGAGGCCGGCCCGCGGACGCGCCGGATTGGTGAGCGGTCCGAGCACGTTGAAGACGGTCGGGATGCCGATCTCCTTGCGCGGCGCGCCCGCGAACCGCAGGGCGGGATGGAACACCGGCGCGAAGCAGAAACCGATGCCGACCTCCCGGACGCAGCGGGCCACCTCGTCGGGGCCGAGATTGATCTTCACCCCGAGTGCCTCGAGAACGTCCGCCCCGCCGCTCTTGGACGACGCCGCCCGGTTTCCGTGCTTGACGACGCGAATGCCGGACGCCGCGACCACGAGTGACGCCATCGTGGAGATGTTCACGGTGTTGGATCGGTCACCACCGGTGCCGACGATGTCGACGACGTCGTCGTCGACGGGGACCTTGCGCGCGTGCCCGAGCATCGAGTCCGCCAGTCCGCGCAACTCCTCCGGTGTCTCGCCCTTCATCTTCAGGGCCACACCGAACGCCGCGATCTGCGCGGACGTGGCGTTGTCGGACATGATCTCGTCCATCGCCCATTTCGCCTCGTCCACCGACAGGTCACGTCCGTCGGTGAGCGTGCCGAGGACCGACGGCCACGTGCGTGCCGGCCGCACACCGTCGTTCGTCCCCTGAGCAGTCGGGCTCTGCATCGTCGTGTCCCCTTGCACTAGTGGCGGATCCGGTCCTGGCAGCCTAGTCACCGGGCGGATCGGACTCGCGCGCCGGTTGCGTCGCGTCCCAGCCGTCGACCGAGCCACCGAGCCGCTGCGCCAGCCCGGCCATTCTCGACCGTTCCTGAGAACAGTGCAGCGCATCGAGGATCTGGACTCGCTGCAGCACGAGTCCGACCGTCGCACCGTCCTCGGCCGGGGATGCCGGACCGTCCGCATCCTGCGGTCGGTAACCGTCCTGCGCGGCGATCGACACGGCGTCGGCCACGGACGACGCGGGCAGCCGCAGATGGTGCCGCAGCACCGCTTCCGCGTCGGCGTCCCACCGCGGATCCTCGGCGGCGGCGCGGTCGAGCGCGGTCGAGCACGCCTCCACGTCGTCGAAGCTCGAGGCGACGACCACGAGGTCGGGTCGATCCTGATCGAGGGGGGCCGGTTGCCGACTGCCGAACAGCCTCCGCAGCCACCCCGTACTGTTGTCACGAGAGCGCATGGCTCCACCCTTTCACGGTCCGCCACCAGGGCTGTCAGCAGGGAGAATCGGACAAGCGGGGCGCGTTGACGCGCCGAGGGTGGACCCGGGTAGTCGTCTCTTACGACGAAGCGTCATACTTCTGTCTGTGACGAGCGCAGTAGGGACTTCAGGATCAGCAATCACCCAACGCGTGCACTCGCTGAACCGACCTAACATGGTCAGCGTTGGCACCATCGTGTGGTTGTCAAGTGAGCTCATGTTCTTCGCAGGGCTCTTCGCCATGTATTTCGTGGCGCGAGCACAGGCGAATGGGAACTGGCCGCCGGAGCCGACCGAGCTGAATCTGTTCCTCGCCGTACCGGTGACGCTGGTGCTGATCGCCTCGTCGTTCACCTGCCAGATGGGTGTGTTCGCGGCCGAGCGCGGCGACGTCTTCGGCCTCCGCCGGTGGTACCTCCTGACGCTGGCGATGGGCACCTTCTTCGTCCTCGGCCAGGCGTACGAGTACATCCACCTCGTCGAGCACGGCACCTCGATCTCCAGCAGCGTGTACGGCTCGGTGTTCTACATGACCACCGGCTTCCACGGCATGCATGTGATCGGCGGCCTCATCGCGTTCGTCTTCCTGATCGCACGTACCAAGGTCAGCAAGTTCACGCCCGCCCAGGCCACCGCCGCCATCGTCGTCTCGTACTACTGGCACTTCGTCGACATCGTGTGGATCGGCCTGTTCGCCACGATCTATTTCATCCGTTGATCAGCTGAACGCCCCAGGCAGCCCCCTGACGTCCAGTCCGTCCCGACATACCAAAGGGATACAGATGAGTTCATCCCCCCCTCCCGCATCCGATACCACAGCGTCTGCCTCGAAGGCACGCCGCCAGCGGAAGCTCCGCAGGCGCGTCACGGGCGCCCTGGTCCTGATGATGGGACTGGTCAGCGCCGGTTTCCTCGCGTCCGCGTTGACGCCGACCCCGCAGGTGGCCACCGCCACCGACGATCAGGCAGCACTGATCCGCGAGGGCAAGCAGTTGTACGACACCTCGTGCATCACGTGCCACGGCGCGAACCTGCAGGGTGTGCAGGATCGCGGACCGAGCCTGATCGGTGTCGGCGAAGCAGCCGTGTACTTCCAGGTGTCGTCGGGACGCATGCCGGCCTCGCGTAACGAGGCCCAGGTCGAGCGCAAGCCCGTCAAGTTCGACGCCGAGCAGACGGACGCCATCGGCGCGTACGTCCAGGCCAACGGCGGCGGCCCCACGGTCATTCGTGACGAGAACGGCGAGGTCGCCCAGTCGTCGCTGCGCGGCGGCGACATCGGACGCGGCAGCGAACTGTTCCGCCTCAACTGCGCGTCCTGCCACAACTTCACCGGGCGCGGCGGTGCGCTCTCGTCCGGTAAGTACGCGCCGGTCCTCGACCCGGCCAGCGAGCAGCAGATCTACACCGCGATGGTCACCGGCCCGCAGAACATGCCCAAGTTCTCGGACCGTCAGCTGACCCTCGAGGAGAAGAAGGACATCATCGCCTACATCAAGTCTTCAGGCGAGACGAAGCAGCCCGGCGGCTACGGACTCGGCGGCATCGGTCCCGCCTCCGAGGGCTTGGCCATGTGGGTCATCGGAATCATCGCTGTCGTCGGTGCAGCACTGTGGATCGGAGCAAGGTCATGAGCGACGCTGGCCAGCCGGGCGGCGCCACGCCAAAGAAGTACACGGATGCAGAACTCGAGAACCTGAGCCGCGACGAACTGGTCGAGCTCGGCACCAACCTCGACCACGTCGACGTCGCGTTCCGACGCAACCGCTGGGCGGTTCCGGGGACGAAGGCCGAGAAGCGCGCAGAGCGGTCGGTCGCCTTCTGGTTCGCTCTCTCCGGCATCTCGGCGATCGCGTTCATCGCGATCTACCTTTTCTGGCCCTGGGAATACGCAGGCGCCGGCGAGGAGCACTACTCGGCCTACAGCCTGTACACGCCGCTGATCGGCCTCACCATGGGTCTCGCCATCCTCGGCCTCGGTGTCGGAGCGGTGCAGTTCACCAAGAAGTTCATCCCCGAAGAGGTGTCCATCCAGGACCGCCACGACGGTGGATCGTCCGAGGTCGACCGCAAGACGATCGTCGCGGAACTCGGCGACTCGTTCGACACGTCGACGCTGGGACGCCGCAAGCTCCTCAAGCGCACCCTCATCTTCGGCGGCGGTGCCCTCGGCATCATGTCCGTCATGCCCCTCGGTGGTCTGATCAAGAACCCGTGGGCCAAGCGCGACGACTCCCCGCTGTGGGTCTCGGGATGGACCCCCCGCTACGAAGGCGAAACCATCTACCTGCGCCGCGACACCGGTCGCCCCGAGGACGTCGTCCTCGTCCGCCCGGAAGACCTGGACGCCGGCGCGATGGAAACGGTGTTCCCGTTCCGCGAGTCCGACCGCGGCGACCACGACGCACTGCTCGAGGCGCTGCGCGGCATCCGCAACGCGACCATGCTCATCCGCCTCCGCACGGAGGACACGGCGCGGGTCACCAAGCGCAAGGGCCAGGAGAGCTTCAACTACGGCGACTACTTCGCCTTCTCGAAGATCTGCACCCACCTCGGCTGCCCCACCTCCCTGTACGAACAGCAGACCAACCGAATCCTCTGCCCGTGCCACCAGTCGCAGTTCGATGCGCTGACCTACGGAAAGCCGATTTTCGGTCCGGCCGCTCGTGCACTTCCGCAGTTGCCTATTACAGTGAACGAAGAGGGTTTCCTAGTCACAACGGGTGACTACATCGAAGCTCTCGGCCCGGCATTTTGGGAGCGTCGACCGTGACCGACAACAAACCGTCCAAACTGAGCGCGATGGCCACCGGCCAGGCCGAAGCGATGGACTCGCGCTACCACCTCGCAGCGGGAATGCGGCGGCAGATCAACAAGGTCTTCCCCACCCACTGGTCGTTCCTGCTCGGCGAGATCGCGCTGTACAGCTTCGTCATCCTGCTGATCTCCGGTGTCTACCTGACCCTGTTCTTCGATCCGTCGATGGCGCACGTCGTCTACAACGGTGCGTACGAGCCGCTGCGCGGCGTCACGATGTCCCGCGCGTACGAGACCACGCTGAACATCTCGTTCGAGGTCCGCGGCGGTCTGTTCGTCCGTCAGATCCACCACTGGGCCGCGCTGATGTTCGCGGCGTCGATCGTCGTGCACCTGATGCGCATCTTCTTCACCGGCGCCTTCCGGCGTCCGCGTGAGGCCAACTGGGTCATCGGCTGCCTGCTGCTGATCCTGGCGATGTTCGAGGGATTCTTCGGCTACACGATCCCCGACGACCTGCTGTCCGGCACGGGCCTGCGCGCCGCGTTCTCCGGCATCACGCTGAGCATCCCGATCGCAGGCACCTGGATGCACTGGCTGATCTTCGGCGGCGACTTCCCCGGCGACCTGATCATCCCCCGCCTGTACGTCGCGCACGTCCTGCTGTTCCCGGGCATCATCCTCGCCCTGATCGCCGGTCACCTCGCGCTCGTCTGGTACCAGAAGCACACGCAGTTCCCCGGCCCCGGCCGCACGGAGAACAACGTCGTGGGTGTGCGCATCCTCCCGGTGTTCGCCGTCAAGTCGGGTGCGTTCTTCGCGATCACGTTCGGTGTGCTCGCCGTGATGGGTGGCGTGCTGCAGATCAACCCGGTCTGGACCATCGGCCCCTACAACCCGTCGCAGGTGTCGGCAGGTTCGCAGCCCGACATCTACATGATGTGGACGGACGGCCTGGCCCGCCTGTGGCCGGCGTGGGACATCTACCTGTTCGACCGCTACACCATTCCGTCGGTGTTCGCCGTCGCGTTGATCATGGGTCTGGTGTTCACGGTGCTGATCGCCTACCCGTGGATCGAGAAGCGTCTGACCAAGGACGACGCTCACCACAACCTGCTGCAGCGTCCGCGTGACGTTCCGGTGCGTACCGCGATCGGTGCGATGGCGATTGCGTTCTACGCCGTCCTGACGATCTCCTGCATCAACGACATCATCGCGTACCACCTGAGCATCTCGCTGAACGCGATGACGTGGATCGGCCGCATCGGCATGGTGTTGCTGCCTCCGATCGCCTTCTTCGTGGCCTACCGGTTCTGCCTGGGTCTCCAGCGCAGCGACCGTGAGGTTCTCGAGCACGGCATCGAGACCGGCATCATCAAGCGGATGCCGAACGGTCAGTACATCGAGATCCACCAGCCGCTCGGCCCGGTCGACGACCACGGTCACCCGATCCCGCTCGAGTACCAGGGTGCGACCGTCCCGAAGAAGATGAACAAGCTCGGTTCCGCCGGCAAGCCCGGTTCCGGCAGCCTCGTCACCGCCGACCCGGTCGAGGAGAGCCTGGCGCTCGAGCACGCCCTGCACCACGGCGAGCACGAGCAGCTCACGATGCTGCGGGAGTACCAGGACCGCGCCCACGGCAACGGTTCGTCGGCATCCGGCAACGGATCGTCCGGCAACGGCGAGGCCCACTAGCCTCGCCTCCGCACTCGAGCAGAGCCCCGAACCACTTCCGGTTCGGGGCTCTGCTCGTCTGTGGGCGTCGTGCCCGCTCCCCTCCCCCGCGGTTGCGCGCGGAACACGAGCGCGACCGCCCCGAGTCCCAGGAGAAGACCGAGCGCGGTGAGGATCCCGAACGGCTCGCCGAACATCACGGCCCCCCAGATCGCCGTCACCGGTGCCATCAGGAACATCAGGGCATTGACCCGGGTGACGCCGCTCCGTCGCAGCACGAGCCAGTACAGGCCGTAGCCGCCGAACGTGGACAGGGCGATCAGCCAGGCCACCGACCACCAGAACGCCGCCGCCGGCGGCGGCGACACCTGTCCGGCGCACGCGGCGAGGGCGGTGAAGAGCACGGCGCTGGTCGCGCAGTGCACGGTCATGGACACGACGGGGTCGCTGTCGGTCGGTGAGCGACTCTCCAGGAAGGTCGCGGCCACCAGCGACAGCATCCCGGCGAAGGGCACGAGGTACGCCCACCAGGACACGCCGGACGCAGCGGTGGCGTCGCCTGCGGTGACGATCACGACCCCCGCCAGTCCGAGCAGCAGCCCCCACCATTGCTTGGGCGCGACGTACTGACCCAGCAGCGGGCCGGCCAGCACGGCGACGACCAGGGGCTGGGTGCCGTCGATCAGTGCCGTGGTGCCGGTCGAGACGCCGAGCCCGATCGCCTGGTAGACGGTCAGCAGATATCCGGTCTGCGACAGCGCGCCGACCGTCACCTGACGACCGAGTGCACGGGACCCGAGTCCCCGCCACCGTGCTCGTCCGAACAGCGCGGCCGCCAGGGCGAGTGCGATGGCGAGTGGCAGGAACCGCCAGGTCAGTACGGTCAGAGGGGCCGCGTCCCCGGCACCGAGTTTGGCCCCGATGAAGCCGGAGCTCCAGCACAGGACGAACATCACGGCGAGAAGCGCATTCACGTCTGACCACCACCCAAGTAAACAGATCGGTATACCTCCCTAACCTATACCGATCTGTATACTTTTGTCATGGAATCTGTACCGTCACCGCGACGCGTCGTGCTCACACCGGGAGCGAGGCGGGCGCTGGACGCGGCCGGCCGCCTCTTCTACGAGCGGGGAATCCACGCGGTCGGCGTGGATCTCATCGCCGCCGAGGCCGGTGTCACGAAGAAGACGCTCTACGACCGTTTCGGTTCGAAGGAACAGATCGTGGTCGAGTACCTCGCCGACCGGGACGAGCGGTGGCGGGCGTTTCTCGCCGGCCACCTCGACACCGCCGGTGACTCCCCCGGACGGCGCCTGACCGCGATCTTCGACGCATCCCGGGAGTGGACCGCGGAGAACAGCGCGAAGGGGTGCAGCATGGTCAATGCGCACGCGGAGATCAGCGACCCGGCACATCCGGCGTACGCGGTCATCGTCGGCCAGAAGCGGTGGATGCTCGACCTGTTCACCGGCGTGTGCCGGGACGCGTCGGTGCGCGACCCGGAGACACTCGCACGCACTGTCATGCTGCTCCACGAAGGGGCACTGGTCTCACATGGGTTGCAGGTGTTCCCCGAGGCGGTGCGACTCGCATCCGATCAGGCGTCGGCACTCCTCGCCGCGGCGGCCGGCCCGGCCCGTTAGGGACGACAAAGAGGAGGCGCCGAATCCCACCGGGATTCGGCGCCTCCGCTGTTCGAATATGGGTGGAACTAGTGCTTCTCGGGCCCGACGTAGTACTCGAAGACGAGACCCGCTGCGGCCGCGAGCACGGCAACCACGGCGACCACGATCATCCACGGCTGGAAGAACGCCATCGCGACTGCGACGAAGGCAGCAGAAGCGGCAAGCAGGATCGGCCAGTAGCTACCGGGGCTGAAGAAGCCCAGGTCGCCTGCACCATCGGCGATCTCCGCGTCCTCGTAGTCCTCGGGACGGGTGTCGAGGCGACGGGCGACGAACCGGAAGTACGTTCCGATGATCAGCGTCAGTCCCGCCGACAGGCAGATGCCCGTCAGACCCGCCCACTCGATACCGGTTCGTGAAACGGCGGTGAAGACGCCGTAGACGATCGCGACGAGAATGAAGAATACCGTCAGGATCTCGAAGAGCTTGGCTTCGATCTTCATATCAGCACTTGTCCTTGGTCAGTGAGGTATCAGCAGCAGGTTCAGTTACCTTCGACACCGCTCGCCTGCTTGTAGCCGCGATCGGTGGTGAAGGGAGACGTCGACGTCGCAACCGGGGACTCGCCGATGGCCTGCAGAGCCTCCGCCGTGGTCAGATCCCGGCCGCCTTCGCTCGCCGGCTTGCGCAGCTCGATGTACTGCGCGAACTTGTCGGGGCTCACGGCGCGAACCTCGAAGTTCATCATCGCGTGGAACGTGCCGCACATCTCGGCGCAGCGCCCGACGAAGGCACCTTCCTTCTCGATCTCACTGATCTGGAAGACGTTGTCGGAGTGGTTCTCCTTCGGGTTCGGGTTCACGTCGCGCTTGAACAGGAACTCCGGCACCCAGAAGGCGTGGATGACGTCGGCCGAGGCCAGTTCGAACTGGATCCGCTTGCCGGTCGGCAGAACGAGGATCGGGATCTCGTTGCTCGAGCCGATCGTCTCGATCTTGTCGTAGTGCAGGTAGGACAGGTCCTGGGGGGTCTTGCCGTGGATCGGACCGGGCTGGGCGTGCTCACCCTCGGCCTTCGCCTCGGACGCCGGTGCGGACTCGACCGCAGCCTGCGCTTCCTGATCGACGCCGTCATACTTGCCGCCACCCTCGCCGAGGTCGATGGAGCGGTAGCCGAACTTCCAGTTCCACTGGTACGCAGTGACATCCACCACCACGTTGGGGTTGTCCTCCTTCTCGAGGACATGGTTCTGCACGATCACCGTGAAGTAGAACAGCACGGCGATGATGACGAACGGAACCGCGGTGTACGCCAGCTCGAGCGGCACGTTGTATGCCGTCTGCCGCGGGAACTCGGGTGAGTCCTTCTTCTTACGGTGGAAGATCACCGCCCAGAAGGTGAGTCCCCACACCAGCACACCCATGACGAGGGCGGCGATGACCGACCAGGTCCACAGTTCACGCATGCGGTGCGCCTGCGGGGTTACGCCCGAAGGCCACCCGAAACGAAGCACCTCGTTGTCGATTGAACAACCCGACAGCAGCAAGGCAGCAATGCCCAAAGATACTGCCAACCCTGCCCGCCGAAGGATCCGACCTTGCGCCACGTTCACGCCTTCCTGATCGCCGCAAATTCCACTAGGGCACACCCGATGGGAAGGCCCAATTACTACGCAGCGTAGACCAAAGGCGGCGGCTCTCCATCCTCGGGTCGGGCGACGTGTCGCTGCCGGTGCCGCTGTTCGAGCCGGGGCACCGTCACCGGCGGCCCGAACCGGCCGCTCCGGGAATCTGCGGCATACTTTCCGGCAGAGATCCCTGACCACTCCACCTCGTGGAGCCTTCCAAGATTCTGAATTGAGGTACCGGACGCTGTGTGCGGACTGCTCGGGCTACTGACCTCTGGAGAAACCAGCGACAACGCCGTCTCACAGGTCGACCAGGCGATGCACTGCCTGCGGCACCGTGGGCCGGACGAGCACGGGACCTGGCACGACGACCATCTGGTCTTCGGGTTCAATCGGCTGTCGATCATCGACATCGAACACTCCCACCAGCCGTTGCGGTGGGGTCCGGCGGAGAATCCGGAACGCTACGCGCTCACCTTCAACGGCGAGATCTACAACTACCTCGAGGTTCGCGCCGAACTCGCCGAGCAGTTCGGTGCGCAGTTCGTCACAGAGGGCGACAGCGAGTCCATCGTCGCCGCGTTCCACTACTGGGGCGAAGACGCCGTCCGTCGTCTGCGCGGCATGTTCGCGTTTGCGATCTGGGACACGGAGACGCGGGAGCTGTTCATCGCGCGCGATCCGTTCGGGATAAAGCCGCTCTTCCTGGCCACGGGCACCGGCGGCACCGCGTTCGGTAGCGAGAAGAAGAGCCTGCTGGAGCTGGCGAGCCTGATCGGTATCGGCACCGAACTCGATCCGCGGGCCGTCGAGCACTACACCGTCCTGCAGTACGTGCCGGAGCCGGAAACCCTCCACAAGCAGATCCGCCGCCTCGAGTCCGGTTGCTTCGCCCGCGTGCGCCCGGGCGAAGAACCCGTGATCACCCGCTATTTCGCGCCCACCTTCCCGGTGCGTCCGTTCGCCGCGGGCACCGACCAGGCCCGATACCGCGAGATCGCCGAGGCACTCGAGGATTCGGTCGCCAAGCACATGCGCGCCGACGTCACGGTCGGGTCCTTCCTGTCGGGTGGCATCGACTCGACGGCCATCGCGGCGCTCGCGATGCGCCACAACCCGAACCTGATCACGTTCACCACCGGTTTCGAGCGCGAGGGCTACTCCGAGGTCGACGTCGCAGCCGAATCCGCCGAAGCGATCGGCGCGCGCCACGTGGTGAAGGTGGTGAGCCCGTCCGAGTTCGCCGCCGCCATCCCCGAGATCGTGTGGTACCTCGACGACCCGGTCGCCGATCCCGCGCTGGTTCCGCTGTGGTTCGTGGCCAAGGAAGCGCGCAAGCACGTCAAGGTCGTGCTGTCCGGTGAGGGCGCCGACGAGCTGTTCGGCGGGTACACCATCTACCGCGAGCCGATTTCGCTGAAGCCGTTCGAGTACCTGCCCAAGGGACTGCGGCGGGCCGCAGGGAAGCTGTCCGAGCGCATCCCCGAGGGCACCCGGGGAAAGAGCCTGCTCAACCGCGGTTCACTGACCCTGGAAGAGCGGTACTACGGCAACGCGCGCAGCTTCAACGACGCACAGCTGCGCGCCGTCCTGCGCGACTTCCGGCCGGAGTGGACGCACCGCGACGTCACCGACCCGATCTACGCGCAGTCGCAGGGGTGGGATCCGGTGGCCCGGATGCAGCACCTGGACCTGTTCACGTGGTTGCGCGGCGACATCCTCGTCAAGGCCGACAAGATGACGATGGCGAACTCGCTCGAACTGCGGGTGCCGTTCCTCGATCCCGAGGTCTTCAAGGTGGCGTCGCAGGTGCCGTTGGATCAGAAGATCACCAAGAGCACCACCAAGTACGCGCTGCGTCAGGCGCTGGAGGGCATCGTCCCGGGGCACGTGCTCCATCGGGCGAAGCTGGGCTTCCCGGTGCCGCTGCGGCACTGGCTGCGCGGCACGGAATTGTTCGATTGGGCACACGAGCAGATCGCGGCGTCGGGCACCGATCACCTGCTCGACAAGGCCGCGATCACGAAGATGCTGAACGACCACCGGGACGGGGTGTCCGACCACAGCCGTCGCCTGTGGACCGTGCTGATCTTCATGGTCTGGCACGGCATCTTCGTCGAGAACCGCATCGTTCCGGAGATCGCCGAGCCGGCGTACCCGGTCTCGCTGTAGGCGCTTCGCGCCCGTGAGTGGTTGAGGAGTCCAGGGACTCGTCAACCACTCACGGGCGGCGGAGCCGCCTGTTACGGCAGGAGGGCAGCGATCTCGTCGGCCGCGGTGGAGCCGTAGGCGTCCGCGAGGCGCTTGACGGCCTCGTCGCGGTCGAACGTCCATTCCTGGGTTCCGACGGTCTCCAGCACGAGCACGGCCACCAGCGACCCCAGCTGTGCGGAGCGCTCGAAACTCAGGCCCGCGCTGTGCGCGAGGAGGAATCCGGCCCGGAATCCGTCACCGACACCGGTCGGGTCTACCTTCGCCTTCTCGGGGACGACGGCGACCCGGGTCCAGTTGCCCTCGGAGTCGACGATCTCGACGCCCTTGGAACCGAGCGTCGTGACGCGGACGCCGACCTGAGCGCGGATCTCCTCCTCGGACAGTCCGGTCTTCTGCTGTAGCAGTCCCCATTCGTACTCGTTCGTGAACAGGTACTTCGCGCCGCGGATCAGCGCCGACGCCTCCTCGCCGTTCAGTCGGGCGAGTTGCTGCGACGGGTCGGCGGCGAACGGGATGCCCTGCCGGCGGCATTCCTCGGTGTGGCGGATCATCGCCTCGGGGTCGTTGGCGCCGATGAGGACCAGTTCGAGCGGTTCGGCGTCCTGCCCGATCCCCGACAGCTGGATCTCGCGGGCCTCACTCATCGCACCGGGGTAGAACGACGCGATCTGCGCCATGTCCTCGTCGGTGGTGCACACGAAACGCGCGGTGTGCGCGGTGGTCGAGATCCGGACGGCGGTGCAGTCGACACCGTTGCTCTCGAGCCACCGGCGGTAGTCCGCGAAGTCGGCTCCGACAGCCCCGACCAGCAGCGGAGATCCACCGAGCACGCCCATGGCGTAGGCGATGTTGCCGCCCACTCCCCCGCGCCGGACTACGAGGTCGTCGACCAGGAAGCTCAACGAGATGTGGCTGAGCTGATCGGCGAGCAGTTGCTCGGCGAACCGGCCCGGAAACCGCATCAGGTGGTCGGTGGCGATGGAACCGGTTACCGCAATTGTCACGGGCGGATGCCTTTCGATGAGTTCGGTCGGGATTTCTCACCGTACCCCGGAGTACCACCATGATCGGTCGGCAGCACGGGACCCGGGTACGTGGAGATCGGGCACGAAAAAAAGTCTGACGCGGCAGCCGGTCGGCGCCGCGTCAGACTTGTCGATTCAGTTGTACTTCGGCCCGGGACTCAGTTGAAGGAGTCGCCGCAGGCGCACGAACCGGTCGCGTTGGGGTTGTCGATGGTGAAACCCTGCTTCTCGATGGTGTCGACGAAGTCGATCGAGGCACCCTCGACGTACGGCGCGCTCATCCGGTCCACCGCGAGGGCGACGCCGCCGAAGTCCACGATCAGGTCGCCGTCCAGGTTCCGGTCGTCGAAGAACAGCTGGTAACGCAGTCCTGCGCAGCCGCCGGGTTGCACGGCGATACGCAGTGCGAGGTCGTCACGACCTTCCTGATCGAGCAGCGCCTTCGCCTTGGCGGACGCGGCTTCGGTCATCTTGACGCCGTGGACGGCGGTCTCGTTCTGCACAGTCATGGGCTCTCCCTGTAGTTCGTAACAAACCCGTGAACGCTTCAACGGTACTCCGCGCCCGACTTATTCCCGGGTTCCATTCCCTGCGGCAGCCTCCGCAGATCGATCCACGTCCATGGTATCCGACGCCACGGATTCGGGTTACTACCCTGCGGCCACACCTTCCCAACCCCGGGCCGCGGCCGCGGCGAGGTCTCTCAGCTGCGCGTATGCGTCCGACATCGCGAGTTCGACCGATCCCGCGTGATCGACCAGGGACAGTGCGTCGTCGATGCCCGCGCTGTCGAGGTCCGCGGCGTCGAGGAGTACCTGCCCGGCCAGGACGAGCGTCGCAATCGACCGCCGGCGGGCGGCAGCGGCGAGCGCGATCACGAGTTTCCCGCGCAGCGACTGCTGGTCGAGGCGGCCTTCCCCGGTGATCACGAGCTGGGCGGAGGCGAGTTGGCGGTCCTGCCGGGTGCGCTGAGCGACCACGTGAGCACCGGATTCGCGGGTCGCGCCGAGGGCGAGCAGCGCGGCGCCGATGCCACCGGCGGCGCCGGCACCGGCCTCGGCGGCGACCTCCCGGGCCGTCACCCGCTGCAGTTGCCCCGCCCACGCGGCGTTCCTGTCCTCCAGGAAGGCGACGGTGTCGGGGTCGGCACCCTTCTGCGGTCCGAACACGCGGGCGGCGCCGTGCTCGCCGAGCAGCGGGTGCTCGACGTCGGACGCGGCGACCAGTTCCACCGAACGTAGGCGGGCGACGGCGGCGTCCGCGCTCCCGAAGCCCTGCGCGAGGGCTTCGACGACGCCACGGCCGCCGTCGGTGCAGCTGCTGCCGCCGAGGCCGACGACGATTCTGCGCGCTCCGGCGTCGAGGGCCGCCACGACGAGTTGGCCGACGCCTCGGCTGTGCGCGTCGCGGGCGGTGCGGGGCGTCGGCGGTCCGCCCAGCAGTCCGAGTCCGCAGGCCTGGGCGGATTCGAGGTAGGCGTCGGTGCCGTCGAGGAGCCAGCGGGCGGTGACGTCGGCGCCGAGCGGCCCTTCCACGACCGCGGTCCGGACGGTGCCGCCTGCTGCGGCGATCACGTCCACGAATCCGGGGCCGCCGTCGGACTGCGGCGCCTCGATCAGCTGGTCGTCCGGGCGCACGGCCGACCATCCCGCCGCGATCGCAGCGGTCGCCTCGACGGCGGTCAGCGTTTCACCGAAGGAGTCCGGTGCGATCATCACTCGCATCGGCGAAGTGTATGGCGACGGGCGCGACCCGGCATTTCGATGTGAGGGCGGTTTTCCTCCCGGTGGCGTCTTCCCATACTCTGGAAGGGTGAAATTGCTACGCCGCGGTGATTCGGACAATTCAGACAAGCGGGACGTCGAGGTCGCCGAGTCGTCCACGGCCCCGGAGGCGGAGTCCGCCGAACAGGCAGGCAAGGGCCGCCCTACCCCCAAGCGACGCGACGCCGAGGCGAGGCGTCGCGGACCGGTCGCGCCCGCACCCCTGACGGCGAAAGAGGCACGCGCCCGTAAGAAGGCCACCCGCGGCAGCAAGGAAGAGCGCAAGGTCGCCGCGGCGGAGCGACGCGCCACCGCCGCCGAGCGACGCGCCCGCATGCTCGCCGGCGAGGACAAGTACCTCCTCCCCCGCGACAAGGGCCCGGTCCGCGCGTACGTCCGCGACATCGTGGACGCCCGGCGCAACCTGGTCGGCCTGTTCATGCCGCTGGCCCTGGTTCTCATCATGGCCATGTTCGTCAGCCCGGCGCTGCAGGCCATCGTGACGCTCGCCATGCTCATCATGATGATGTTCATGGCCATCGAGGGCGTCTGGCTGGGCCGCAAGATCAACAATCAGGTGCGGGAGCGTTTCCCGGACACCCCCGACGGCGGTTTCAAGCTCGGGTGGTACGCGTTCGTGCGTGCGTCGCAGATCCGCAAGCTGCGGGCCCCCAAGCCACGGGTGCGCCCCGGCGACGCCATCTGACGGTCAGTTGTGCGGCGCGCGGTGCGTCTCGGCGAGCAGCCGCCCCAGTTCGGCGTCGCGGTCGTACGACAGGTCGGTCATGGGATCGGCCGGTCGGAAGAAGTTGTCGCGGTAGCTTTTCCGCAGTCGCGGCGGGAGTGATCCCAGGTGCCGACCGGCATACGTCACGGCCGCATGCAGCACGAGGAGAAGTGCAACGAGGACGAGGAATTCGGTCATGGCTGAAATTTTCCGCCCATTCACTTCCCGCCAACAGTGGCGGAATTGACGTTCTTCGTCAAAATACTGCCACTCCGGTCGGTTGGTAGCGTTTCCCACCGTGCCCACCGCCGATTCCCCGGACCGCCCGAGCCGTCCGAACCCGACGTCGCGAACGCTGGTGCTCGGCGGTGCACGCTCCGGAAAATCCGCTCACGCCGAGGAACTGACCCAGGCCCTGGCCGGTGCGGGCCGGGTGCGCTACGTCGCCACCAGCCACCGCGACCCCGACGACCACGACTGGGAACACCGCATCGCTCAGCACCGCGATCGGCGCCCCGCCAGCTGGCTCACCGTGGAAACCGCGCACCGGCTCGACCTCGCCGGCCAGCTGCGTTCCCCCACCGAGGCTTCGGCCACCCTCGTCGACGATCTCGGCACCTGGCTCACCGTCGAACTCGACGGCGCCGCAGCCTGGGACTCGCCGCGGGGCACCATCACCCCACGCACCGACGAACTCGTCGCGAGCGTCCGCGACTACCGCGGCGCACTCGTGCTGGTGACTCCCGAGGTGGGTCTCGGGGTCATCCCCGAGACCCGGTCCGGTCGCCTGTTCCGCGACGAGATCGGCGCCCTCAACGCGCGACTCGCCCAGGTCTGCGATCGTGTCGTCCTCGTCGTCGCCGGGCTGACCATGATCTTGAAAGATGATCCCGCACGCGAGTCGTGCGGGGCAGAAGTGTCCACTCGAACGAGAGGCCAAGCGTGACCAGCGAGTCCGTGAGCACCGACCCCGGTCGGTTCGAACCCGTCACCCCACCCGACGAAGGGGTGCGCGCACAGGCCGAAGCCCGTCAGTTGCAGCTCACCAAACCGGCCGGCTCGCTCGGACGCCTCGAGACGCTCGCGTGCTGGGCAGCGGCCTGCCAGGGAGTCTGCCCGCCCGTCCCCTTCGCGCGGGCGCGGGTGGTGGTGTTCGCCGGTGACCACGGGGTGGCCCGGACCGGCGTCTCGGCGTATCCGCCCGAGGTGACGGCCCAGATGGTCGCCAACTTCGTCGGCGGCGGGGCAGCCGTCAACGCCCTCGCGAACCGGGCGGGCGCAAGCGTGCGCGTCGTCGACCTGTCCGTGGACGGCGACACGGATCCGTCGGTCTCCGCGTTCAAGATTCGCCGCTCGTCGGGGGCGATCGACCGCGAGGACGCGCTCACCCACGAGCAGACACTGCAGGCCATCGAGGCCGGACGTTCCATCGCCGACTCCGAAATCGATTCCGGTGCAGACCTGTTGATCGCCGGCGACATGGGAATCGGCAACACCACACCGGCCACCGTTCTCATCGCCGCGCTGACGGACACCGAACCGGTGGCGGCGGTCGGCCGGGGCACCGGTGTCGACGACGCCGGCTGGATCCGGAAGACCGCAGCGATTCGCGACGCGATGCGCCGCGCCCGGCCGGTGGTCCGGGACACGGTGGCGCTCCTGCGGACGGTGTCGGGCGCCGACCTCGCCGCGATGGCCGGCTTCCTCGCCCAGGCCTCCGTCCGCAAGACCCCGGTGATTCTCGACGGCGTCGTCGTGACCGCGGCCGCCATGGTCGCGGAGGAACTCGCACACGGCGCCCGCGCGTGGTGGCTTGCCGGTCACCGTTCCACGGAACCGGCGCACACGATCGCGCTGAAGCATCTGCAACTCGATCCCCTCCTCGAACTGGACATGCGGCTCGGTGAGGGGTCCGGCGCCGTCGCCGCGCTGCCGATCCTGCAGGGCGCCGTCGCGACGCTCGCGGAGATGGCGACGTTCGCGGAGGCCGGCGTCAGCACCCGCGGCGCCGAGGACGGCGACGGCACCGAGACCGGCTCCGCCGCCGATACCGCGGGCTGACCGTGTCGGGGGTGCTGCTCGCGTTCTCCTGGCTGACGGTCCTCCCCCTGCGCGGACCGGATTCAGTGGACCGCGTGTCGGGTCGCCGCGCGATCCGGGCGGCGCCGGTGACGGGGATCGCGCTGGGAGTCCTGGCCGCGGGGCTGCTGTGGGCACTCGTGTCCGCCGGTCTCGACCCCGCCCTCGCCGGCCTGATGACGGTGGGTGCCCACGCCCTCGCCACCCGGGGCATGCACATCGACGGTCTGTCCGACACCGTCGACGGGCTCGGCTGTTACGGGCCTCCGGAGCGGGCGCGGGCCGTGATGCACAGCGGCGGCGCGGGCCCGTTCGGGGTGTGCGCCCTGGTGATCTGCCTGGGCGCTCAGGGACTGGCGTTCGGATCTCTCGCCGCCGCAGGACAATTCGCGTGCGCCGCCGTCGCCGTGGCGGCCGGGCGGGTGGCGGTCGTCTTCGCCTGCCAGCGCGGAATTCCCGCGTCGTCGACGGAAGGCTTCGGCGCACTGGTCGCCGAAACCCAGTCCCCGTGGACCGGTATCGCCTGGACCGTTCCGCTCCTCGCGGCGGCCGCGTGGTGCACCTTGCCGTGGTGGCAGGGACCGGTCGTCGTAGTGGTCGCGCTGACGCTCACCGCGTTGCTGGTGGCCCACTGCGTCCGGCGTTTCGCCGGCCTGAACGGCGACGTACTCGGCGCCGCGCTCGAGATCACCGTCACCGTCGCGGCAATCGGTCTCACCTTCTGAGCGACCGCCGGAACCGAGCTCAGCGCAGTTTGGTCATCCACCCGTGTGTGTCGGCGAACGTTCCCCGCTGAATGCCGGTCAAAGTGTCGCGCAGGGCCATGGTGACCTCGCCGGGCTCGCCGTCGGCGATCGTGAACTCACCCTCGGCCGACTTGACCCGGCCGACGGGCGTGATGACCGCCGCCGTACCGCACGCGAACACCTCGGTGATCTCGCCCGACTTGGTCTTGGTGCGCCATTCGTCGGTGCTGATCCGACGCTCCTCCACCGCGAAACCGGCGTCGGTCGCGAGGGTCAGCAGCGAGTTGCGGGTGATACCCGGCAGCAGCGAACCGGACAGGGACGGCGTCACGAGCCGGGCGTCGGAACCGGAGCCGAACACGAAGAAGAGGTTCATGCCGCCCATCTCCTCCACGTACGACCGCTCGATCGCGTCGAGCCACACCACCTGGTCGCAACCCTCGTCGGCGGCCTGCGCCTGCGCGAGAAGCGACGCCGCGTAGTTGCCCGCGAACTTGGCGGCGCCGGTGCCACCGGGCGCGGCGCGCACGTACTCCGTCGACAGCCACACGCTGACCGGCTTCACTCCACGCGGGAAGTAGGCGCCGGCGGGCGAGGCGATCAGCAGGTAGCGGTACTCGTCTGCCGGACGCACCCCGAGACCGGCCTCGGTGGAGAACATGAACGGGCGGAGGTACAGCGCGTCCTCGCCGCCGGCGGCGGGCACCCATTCGTGGTCCAGCTCGAGCAGTTCGGTGATCGACTTGACGAACAACTCCTCCGGCAGCTCCGGCATCGCGAGACGGCGAGCCGACGTCGCGAGTCGTTCGGCGTTCGCCTCGAGGCGGAACGTCGAGATACCGCCGTCGGGCTGCCGGTACGCCTTCAGCCCCTCGAAGATGGCCTGCCCGTAGTGCAGCACCATCGCGGCGGGGTCGAGCTGGAGCGGCCCGTACGGTTCCACCTTGGCGTCGTGCCAGCCGAGCTCCGTGGAGTACGTGATCGACACCATGTGGTCCGTGAAGTACCGGCCGAATCCGGGCGCCGCCAGTATCTCTCGCCGTACCTCGTCGGAGGTGAGGGCGGGATGCGGGACGCGAACGAACTCGGTGACACCTGTCATGCCCGTGATCTTATCGAACACCTTCCGCCGCCCCACGGCCGACAGGTCCTCCGCGACAGGCGCTTACTTGGTGTTGATCTCCACGAACGGCGGAGACACCACCTCGGCGCGCAGCGAGCGTCCCCGGACGTCCACGGCGATCTCGTCTCCCGCCGACACGCCGGCCCCGGAGTCGAGCAGCGCCAATGCGATCCCGACCTTCAGCGTGGGCGAGAACGTGCCCGACGTGGTCTCGCCGATCGACTCGCCGTCGCGCAGCACGGTCTGACCGGCGCGGAGAACCCCGCGGTCCAGTGCCTTGATGCCCCACAGCTTGCGCGCCGGGCCGGACTCCTTCTCGTCGGTGAGCGTCTCCTTGCCCCAGAACTTCGGCTTCTTCCACCCGATCGCCCAGCCGCATCGCGCCTCGAGCGGGGAGATCTCCAGCGACAGTTCGTGCCCGTGCAACGGGTATCCCATCTCGGTGCGCAGCGTGTCCCGCGCCCCGAGACCGGCGACCTGGCCGCCGTGCGCGCGGACCAGCTCGACCGCGGCCCGGAACAGCTTCTCGCTGTCCTCCCAGCGCGGCAGCAGCTCGAATCCGACCTCTCCGGTGTACCCGCTGCGGCAAACGCGGACGGGAACCCCGTCCCAGGTGGCGTCGGCGAAGGCCATGTACTCGATGTCCGTCGGCAGGCCGAGCGCGGTGAGCACCTCGGCCGACTTCGGGCCCTGGACGGCGATCACACCGAAGTCCCGGTGCTGGTTCTCCACCGTGACACCCTCGGGCGCCGTGGCGGCCAGTGCCGCGACCACGTCCGCGGTGTTGGCCGCGTTGGGGACGAGGAATACCTCGTCGGGGCTGACGAAGTAGGCGATCAGGTCGTCGATCACGCCGCCCGACGGCGTGCAGCACAGCGTGTACTGCGCCTTGCCTGGCCCGATCTTGTCGAGATCGTTGGTCAGAGCCGAGTTGACGAAGGCGGCGGCGCCGCTGCCCCGCACGAGGGCCTTGCCGAGGTGGCTGACGTCGAACACCCCCACCGATTCACGCACCGCGGTGTGCTCGGCGACGACACCGGCGTACGAGACGGGCATCTCCCAGCCGCCGAAGGGAGCGAACGTGGCCCCGAGTTCGACGTGAACGGCGTGGACGGGGCCCTGCGACAACTGCTCCTCGGTCATGGGCCTCAACTTATCCGACCCCCGGGCGCACCGGGTAGGCGACGGCGGACGAGCACTACCATCGGGACGGACGTCGGCCATCCGACACCACCCGATCCCGAACCGCTGCAGGAGAGACACCGTGAGCACTCACACAGCCCGACCCCTCGGACCACAACTCGCCCTCGCCGGCACCGTCGGCAAGCGGGTGGACGTGCTGGTGATCGGGCTGACGTCGGCCTCGGACGGCCCCGAAATCGCGCTCGGCGACGGCATCGTCGACGAATCGGTGCTGACCGGTCTGCTCGACACACTCGTCGCGGTGGGGGCCTCCGGCAAGGCGGAGGAGACGACCCGCATCCCTGCACCCGACACGCTTCCGGTCGACAGCGTGCTCGCCGTCGGGCTCGGTTCGGCCGAAAAGCTCGACGCCGAGCAGATCCGTAAGTCCGCGGGCGCCGCGGCGCGGTCGCTCAGTGGTGTGGGCACCGTCGCGACCACCCTGTCCGTACTCGATCTCGGTGCGGCAGCCGAAGGTTTCGCCCTCGGCGCGTACCGGTTCAACGAATTCAAGTCCGCGAAATCCGCCCCCGGCCCCGACGCACAGCCCGTTTCGCGGGTGGAGCTGCTGGTCTCGTCGCCGCGCGCGAAGGAGTCGAAGGAGACCCTGGCGCGGTCCGCGGCGATCGCCGAAGCCGTCGCCACCGCCCGCGAATTCGTCAACACTCCCCCGAGCCACCTCTTCCCCGCAGAATTCGCCGACCGCGCAAAGGCTCTCGGCACCGATGCCGGACTGAAGGTCGAGGTCCTCGACGAGAAGGCGCTCGAAAAGAACGGGTACGGCGGCATCCTCGGGGTGGGCAAGGGCTCGTCCCGGCTGCCGCGACTCGTTCGGCTGAGCTATTCCGCCAAGAAGCGGAACGCCCCCAAGGTCGCGCTCGTCGGCAAGGGCATCACGTTCGACACCGGCGGCATCTCCATCAAGCCCGCCGCAGGCATGGAGAACATGACGTCCGACATGGGCGGCGCCGCAGCCGTTGTCGCCACCGTGGTCCTCGCCGCCAAGCTCGGTTTGCCCGTCGACGTCACCGCCACCGTCCCGATGGCGGAGAACATGCCGTCGTCCACCGCGCAGCGTCCCGGCGACGTCCTCACCCAGTACGGCGGAACCACGGTAGAGGTCATCAACACCGACGCGGAGGGACGCCTCGTCCTCGCCGACGCCATCGTCCGCGCGTGCGAGGACGACCCCGACTACCTCATCGACACCGCAACCCTCACCGGCGCGCAGATGGTGGCGCTGGGGAACCGGACGCCCGGTGTCATGGGCACCGACGAGTTCCGCGACCGCGTCGCCGCCATCTCCCAGGAGATCGGCGAGAACGCATGGGCCATGCCGATGCCCGCCGAACTGCGCTCGGACCTCGATTCGAAGGTCGCCGACCTCGCCAACGTCACCAACCACCGCTGGGGCGGCATGCTCGCGGCGGCCCTGTACCTGAAGGAGTTCGTCGCCGACGGCGTCCAGTGGGCGCACATCGACGTCGCCGGACCGGCCTACAACTCGTCGGGACCGTGGGGATACACCGGCCGCGGCGGCACCGGCGTGCCCGTGCGCACCATGATCTCGGTGATCGAGGACATCGCCGCCAACGGATAGGCGCTCCGCGCCCGTGCGCCTTTCTCGTTGTTGCAGCTACCAGAAAGGCGCACGGGCCCGAAGGGCCTACAGGTCGCGCTCGCGTTCCCGTTTGCGCTCGATGCGGCGCCGCGCGTCGTGGTCACGCATCCGCTGCGGGTAGCCGGTCTTGCGGACGTCGTACACGGGGATGCGGAGATCCTCGCCGAGTTTGCGGGCGCCGCGTTCACCGCCCACCCGGCGCCGGGTCCACTCGCCGTCCGCCGCGACGAGCACGACAGTGACTTCCGTCACTGTCGTCCGAGGCTCCACGTAGGCCTCCACACCGAGGTGCGTGCGAGTCCAGTTCGCGAGATACGCGGCGTCCTCCGGGGACGCCTGAGATCGGCCGGACCGAGGCCGCGAGAATCGGTCGAACAACCCCACGTCGAGCCTCCTCGAGTGCGTGCGCCCGGCGATGCCGGCGACTGTCCTCCAAGTTTGCCAGCGAACGCCCGGTTTCCGCGGCACACGAAAACTACTGGCCGGTAGCGATTACGTCGCGACACACCGGAGTCCCCGACGGGTGCCCCTCGGCGGACACGCCCGCCGGATCAATGGAAAGATGTGGAGCGCCGACACAGCGAGTGGGTGACGACGAATCGGAATTACCTGCAAGTAGACGCAAGACACGTGCATCTCGAAGCACAATGGTTCACGACCACAAGTCGACAAAATTCAACAACCCGAACACAACTGTCGAGGAGTCAAAAGACATGGCCTTCTCCGTCCAGATGCCAGCGCTTGGTGAGAGTGTCACCGAGGGAACTGTCACGCGGTGGCTCAAGCAGGAAGGAGACACGGTCGAAGTTGACGAACCCTTGCTCGAAGTCTCCACGGACAAGGTGGACACGGAAATCCCGTCTCCCGTGGCCGGCGTTCTCAGCAAGATCGTTGCTCAGGAAGACGACACCGTGGAAATCGGTGGCGAGCTTGCCGTGATCGGCGACGCCGGTGAGGCTCCTGCCTCCGACTCCGCTCCCGCACCCGCCGCCGAAGAGCCCGCCGCCGAGCCGGCTCCCGCCGCGGAGGCGCCGGCCGACGAGCCTGCGCCCGCAGCATCCGGCAACGGTTCCGCCGAGGGCACCGCCGTGAAGATGCCCGAACTGGGCGAGTCCGTCACCGAGGGCACCGTCACCCGCTGGCTCAAGGCCGTCGGCGACGAGGTTGCCGTGGACGAGCCGCTCGTCGAGGTATCCACCGACAAGGTCGACACGGAGATCCCGTCCCCCGTCGCCGGTACTCTCCTCGAGATCAGCGCCGAGGAAGACGACACCGTCTCCGTCGGCGGTCAGCTCGCCGTCATCGGTTCGGGTGCACCCGCCGCCAAGCCGGCCGCGGAACCGAAGCCCGAGCCGACCCCCGAGCCCGCTCCGGCCCCCGAGCCCGCGAAGCCCGAACCCGCGAAGAGTGCCCCAGCCCCGGCCGCCGCACCGGCAGCATCCGCACCGGCTCCCGCAGCCGCCGCGCCCGCTCCCGCGGCCACGTCCGGAGACAGCACCCCGTACGTCACTCCGCTGGTGCGCAAGCTCGCTGCGGACAACAGCGTCGATCTGTCCTCGGTGACGGGCACCGGAGTCGGTGGCCGTATCCGTAAGCAGGACGTCCTCGCCGCCGCCGAGGCCAAGAAGGCACCGGCCGCCGCTGCCGCGCCTGCTGCCGCACCGGCCGCCGCCGCTGCTCCCGCAGCCGCCTCCGCCGGGGTCCGCCCCGAACTTGCCCACCTGCGCGGAACCACGCAGAAGGCCAACCGGATTCGCCAGATCACCGCCACGAAGACGCGGGAGTCGCTGCAGTCCACGGCGCAGCTCACCCAGACCTTCGAGGTCGACGTCACCAAGATCGCGGCCCTGCGCGCGCAGGCCAAGAACACCTTCGTCGAGCGCGAGGGCGTCAAGCTCACGTTCCTCCCGTTCTTCGCGAAGGCCGTCGTCGAGGCGCTGAAGTCGCACCCGAACATCAACGCCAGCTACGACGAGGCGAACAAGCAGATCACGTACTACGACGCCGAGCACCTCGGCATCGCGGTCGACACCGACCAGGGCCTGCTGTCCCCCGTGATCCACAACGCCGGCGACCTGTCGCTGGCCGGACTGGCCCGCGCTATCGCGGACATCGCCAAGCGCGCCCGCTCCGGTGGGCTCAAGCCGGACGAGCTGTCCGGTGGCACGTTCACGATCACGAACATCGGCAGCCAGGGCGCCCTGTTCGACACCCCGATCCTCGTGCCCCCGCAGGCCGCGATGCTCGGAACCGGTGCGATCGTCAAGCGTCCCGTGGTCGTGACCGACGAGTCCGGCAGTGAAAGCATCGGTGTCCGCTCGATGTGCTACCTGCCGCTCACCTACGATCACCGCCTCGTCGACGGTGCCGACGCCGGCCGCTTCTTGACCACGATCAAGCAGCGTCTGGAGCAGGGAGCGTTCGAGGCCGACCTCGGGCTCTGATCCGACACCGGACTTCGAGCCGTACGTAGTTTCGCAGGGGCACCATTTCCAGCAGGGATGGTGCCCCTGCGCTGTGAAGGAGGCTGTTGCACATGCGAGTGGTCATCGCCGGTTCCTCCGGGCTGATTGGCACCGCTCTCGTCTCGTCTCTCCGCGGCGACGGTCACGACGTCGTCCGCCTCGTCCGCCGGTCGTCCGCGGGTCCCGACGAGTCGCGCTGGGATCCGCAGAAGGACAGGATCGACACGGGGATCCTCGCGGACGCCGACGCGGTCGTGAATCTGTGCGGCGTCGGGGTCGGCGACAAACGCTGGACCGGGGCGTACAAACAACTGATCCGGGACAGCCGCATCGCCGCCACCGACGTCCTGGCCGAGGGTGTCGCCGAGGCCGGGGTGCCCGTGTTCGTGAATGCGAGCGCGGTCGGCTACTACGGCGACACCGGCGACCGGGTCGTCGACGAGACCTCGCCCTCCGGGACGGGTTTCCTCGCGGACACCTGCCGCGACTGGGAGGCCGCGACCGCCCCCGCCGACACCTCGAAGGTCCGGACGGTTCTGTTGCGGAGCGGCATCGTCCTCTCCCCTCACGGCGGCCTGCTCGGCAGGCTGAAGACACTGTATTCGTTCGGGCTCGGCGGCCGGCTCGGCAACGGCCGCCAGTATCTGTCGTGGATCTCGTTGGAGGACGAGGTCGATGCGATCAAGTTCGTCCTCGCCCGCGACGACGTCGCCGGTCCCGTGAATGTCACCGGTCCGGCGCCCGTCACCAACGCCCAGTTCAACGGCGCGGTCGCGCGGACGCTGCATCGCCCCGCGCCGTGGATCGTTCCCGGGTTCGCCCTCAGTGCGTTGGTCGGAGAGTTCGCGCAGGAAGGCATTCTGGCCGGACAGCGCGCGATACCCACGGTGCTCGAGAATGCGGGATTCCGGTTCCGGCACAACACCATCGGGGAAGCGCTCGACGCCGCTCTCGTGCGGTGAACCCAGGTCGTGGCGGTGCCTCGGCTGCCCCGGCGTAACCTCTAGCGCATGAGCAGCGCGACACAATCCGCCCGTTTCAGCCCCTCCCCGATTTCCGTCGAACACCTCGGCACGATCGGGTACGTCGACGCCTGGGATCGACAGCGCGAGCTGGCGGCCGAACGCGCCGAGAACGTGGGCACCGACACGCTGCTCCTGCTCGAACACCCGGCCGTCTACACCGCGGGGCGCCGGACCGAACCCGAGGACCGTCCGACCGACGGCACTCCCGTCATCGACGTCGACCGCGGCGGGAAAATCACCTGGCACGGTCCGGGACAGCTGGTGGGCTACCCGATCGTCAAGCTGGCCGAACCGGTCGACGTCGTGCGGTACGTGCGCCGGCTCGAGCAGGCGCTGATCACCGTGTGCACCGACCTCGGCATCGTGTGCGGCCGGGTGGACGGCCGCTCCGGTGTGTGGCTGCCTGCGTCCTTCGACAACGGGCAGTGGCTGCCCGAGCGCAAGGTGGCGGCCATCGGGGTGCGGGTACAGCGTGGTGTGGCACTGCACGGCTTCTCGCTCAACTGCAATTCCGTTCTCACGGGTTTCGACGCGATCATCCCGTGCGGTATCCGCGACGCCGGGGTCACGTCGCTGTCGCGGGAACTGGGCCGCGACGTCACGGTCGAGGAGGTCACGCCTGCCGTGACTGCGGCTGTCGTCGCCGCGCTCGACGGCGAACTTCCGGTGACCGAACACGACATCGAGCGGGTGACGTTCGACTCCGCCGCCGCCGGGACGACGTCCTCCGCTCCCACTTTTACTACTGTTCAGTACGGTTGACGACCGCTCCCCGGCCCGCCGGGTGCGACGGGCCGGGCGTACCATCGACCGCGTGACTGTGGCCCCAGAAGGACGCAAATTGCTCCGCCTCGAGATCCGAAATGCGGAGACTCCGATCGAACGCAAACCGAACTGGATCAAGACGAGAGCGAAGATGGGCCCGGAATACTCCGAGCTCAAGAGCCTCGTCAAGCGCGAGGGTTTGCACACCGTCTGCGAAGAAGCCGGCTGCCCCAACATCTACGAATGCTGGGAAGACCGCGAGGCGACCTTCCTCATCGGCGGTGAACAATGCACCCGCCGCTGCGACTTCTGCCAGATCGACACCGGCAAACCCGACGACCTCGACCGCGACGAACCCCGCCGCGTCGCCGAATCCGTCCAGGCGATGGGACTGCGCTACTCCACCATCACCGGCGTCGCCCGCGACGACCTCCCCGACGGCGGCGCCTGGCTCTACGCCGAAACCGTCCGCCTGATCCACCAGCTCAATCCCGGCACCGGCGTCGAACTGCTCATCCCCGACTTCAACGCCAAGCCCGATCAGCTCGCCGAGGTGTTCTCCACCCGCCCCGAGGTGCTCGCCCACAACGTCGAAACCGTCCCCCGCATCTTCAAGCGGATCCGGCCCGCGTTCCGCTACCAGCGCAGCCTCGACGTGATCACCGCCGCCCGCGAAGACAACCTCGTCACCAAGTCCAACCTCATCCTCGGGATGGGCGAAACCCCCGACGAGGTCACCCAGGCGTTGCACGACCTGCACGACGCCGGCTGCGACATCATCACCATCACCCAGTACCTGCGCCCCTCCCCCCGCCACCACCCGGTCGAGCGGTGGGTCAAGCCCGAAGAGTTCGTCGAGCACTCCAAGACCGCCGAGGAAATCGGATTCGCCGGCGTCATGGCCGGACCCCTCGTCCGCTCCTCCTACCGCGCCGGCCGCCTCTACGCGCAGGCGATGGCCCACCATGGCCGCGAATTGCCTGCAGGACAGGCACATCTCACCGAAAGCGGCGATGCGTCGCAGGAGGCGAGTTCCCTCATGGCGCGGCTCGCCCGCTGACCTCCACGCGTGCGCGGTGGTCGACACCGGACGGGTCATCACCGCGCACGGCCAGGGACGTATCCTGAAGAGCATGGCGAACGGCACTAAATCCGGTAAAGCGGGCAAACCCAGCAAAGAAGCAAAGGCAGCCGCCAAGGCAGCCCGCAGGCAGGCGTCGAAGGAACGCAGAACTCAGCTCTGGCAGGCGTTCCAGATGCAGCGCAAGGAAGACAAGCTGCTGTTGCCGCTCATGCTCGGCACGCTCATCGGACTCGCGGTGGTGTTCTTCCTCGTCGGTCTGATCTGGGGCCTCCAGTGGTTCCTTCTCCCAATCGGTCTCCTCCTCGGCGTGCTCGGAGCGTTCATCATCTTCGGCCGGCGCGTCCAGAAGACGGTGTACGGCAAGGCCGAGGGCCAGGCAGGCGCGGCCGCCTGGGCACTCGACAACATGCAGGGCTCCTGGCGCGTGACCAGCGCGGTCGCCGGCACCACGCAGCTCGACGCCGTTCACCGCGTGATCGGGCGACCCGGCGTCATCCTCGTCGCCGAGGGGTCGCCGCAACGCGTGAAGTCGCTCCTGGCCCAGGAAAAGAAGAAGACGGCGCGCCTCGTCGGCGACACCCCGATCTACGACATCGTCATCGGCAACGACGAGGGCCAGGTCCCGCTGTCGCAGCTGCAGAAGCACCTGAACAAGCTCCCGAAGAACATCGACACCAAGCGGATGGACGCCATCGAGTCGCGGCTCGCCGCGCTCAGCAGCCGCGGTGGCGGCGCCGCACTGCCCAAGGGTCCGATGCCCGGCGGCGCGAAGATGCGTGGCGTGCAGCGCACCATCCGTCGTCGCTAGAAGCCTGTCGCCCCACTACTCCGCCCGATGTCGATCCGACATCGGGCGGAAGACGTTCCGAGGGGTCAGCGCGTGCGGATCAGGGCGGTGCCGGTGGCCCGGTCCTGCATGCCACGACCGTCGATGTCCGTGATGGTTCCGGGCACGACGAACACGAGCAGCGCCTGACGCACCAGGGCCCGGACGAAGCCGACACGGGCGGGTCCGTCCACCCGCGCGACCTGCATGCCGAGGAACAGCTGCCCCGGTGTGAACGAGAACAGCGACACCGTGGCGACCCCGACGACGAACCAGACGAGCAGAGTGACGGTCGAGAACGGACCCTCGAAGAAGTTGTCGCCGATGATCAGTGCCGCGACGCCCGCCGACGACACCCAGTCGATCATCAGAGCGGCGAGACGGCGTCCCGTGCTCGCGAGTGAACCGGGACCTTCCGCCTGCAATCCGAGGCGCTCGCCGCGGAAGGACTGCGTCGTCTCGTCCGCGCCGTTCGGCAGCGCGGCCGAAGGTCCGGAAAGCCAGGAACCGGTGATACGTGCCATGCTGTCCAGGATAGGCGTCGCCTCTCCGAGGACCTCACACCGGACGTTTGGGCTGTGTGCGCAGTCACAGCCGGTGTAAAAGCCCAGGAAGATTCGACGCGTAACACGGGCGAAACAAAAGGTTGACCAGCGGGCAACACCAAGTCCTTACCGTCTGGCTCGACGAATTCGCCAATATCCACTTGGCTGAAGCGACTTAAGGAGCACAAGCGTGGCGTTCACCACGGCCGAAGAGGTCATCAAGTTCATCAAGGACGAGAACGTCGAATATGTCGACATCCGGTTCAGCGACCTGCCGGGCGTGCAGCAGCACTTCTCGATCCCGGCGTCCGCGTTCAACCAGGACGTCTTCGAGGACGGCCTCGCGTTCGACGGTTCGTCCGTCCGCGGCTTCCAGTCGATCCACGAGTCGGACATGATGCTCCTCCCCGACGTCGCCACCGCCCAGCTCGACCCGTTCCGCGCGGCCAAGACGCTGAACATCAACTTCTTCGTGCACGACCCGTTCACGCGTGAGTCCTACAGCCGCGACCCGCGTAACGTCGCGCGCAAGGCCGAGGAATACCTGAAGTCGACCGGCATCGCCGACACCGCCTTCTTCGGCGCCGAGGCCGAGTTCTACATCTTCGACTCGGTCCGCTACGACTCCGGCATCAACGGCGCGTTCTACGAGCTCGACTCCATCTCGGGTTCCTGGAACACGGGCAACGACGTGAACGCCGACGGCAGCCCCAACCTGGGCTACAAGGTCCGCCCCAAGGGTGGATACTTCCCCGTCGCTCCGTACGACCACTACGTCGACCTGCGCGACGAGATCTCCACCAACCTGCAGAACGCGGGCTTCGAGCTCGAGCGCGGCCACCACGAGGTGGGCACCGGCGGCCAGCAGGAGATCAACTACAAGTTCAACACGCTGCTCGCGGCCGCGGACGACCTGCAGCTGTTCAAGTACATCGTGAAGAACACCGCCTGGCAGCACGGCAAGTCGGCCACCTTCATGCCGAAGCCGCTGTTCGGCGACAACGGCTCGGGTATGCACGTCCACCAGTCGCTGTGGAAGGACGGCAAGCCGCTGTTCCACGACGAGGCCGGCTACGCGGGTCTGTCCGACATGGCGCGTCACTACATCGGCGGCATCCTGCACCACGCACCGTCGCTGCTGGCGTTCACCAACCCGACGATCAACTCGTACCACCGTCTGGTGCCGGGCTACGAAGCCCCCATCAACCTCGTGTACAGCCAGCGCAACCGCTCGGCGGCCGTGCGTATCCCGATCACCGGCAACAACCCGAAGGCCAAGCGCCTCGAGTTCCGCGCCCCCGACTCCTCGGGTAACCCCTACCTGAACTTCGCGGCGCAGATGATGGCCGGCCTGGACGGCATCAAGAACAAGATCGAGCCGCAGGCTCCCGTCGACAAGGACCTCTACGAGCTCCCGCCGGAGGAGGCCCGCAACATCCCGCAGGCTCCCACCAGCCTGTCGGCCGTCATCGATCGCCTCGAGGCTGATCACGACTACCTCACCGAGGGTGGCGTGTTCACGTCCGACCTGATCGAGACGTGGATCTCGCTGAAGCGTGAGCAGGAGATCGCTCCGGTCAACCTGCGTCCGCACCCCTACGAGTTCCAGCTGTACTACGACGTGTGAGTCGGTAGCTTCAGTCGAGCCCACTCGCGCCGCGATCACGACACCGATCGCGGCGCGGGTGGGCTCTTCTGCGTCCGGTCGCAGGTGGCCGCCGCGGTCGTCGGGTCGAACCTTCTATTCGCCGCCCTGTCGGCGCACCATCTCGGTGATCCAGATGGGCGCGAACGGGGACGTGCAGCCCGGGGAGGTCGGGTAGTCCTTCAGCACCTCGAGGCGCTCACCGATGTCGAGTGCGCGGGCGCGGTACTCGGCGTGCTCGATCCCGATCTGGGCCAGGCAGTGGTTCATCGCCCACTGCAGGCGATCCGGGGCGTCCTTCATCTCCGCCTCGATGACGTCGAGCAGTCCCGCGAGGTCGAGGCCCTCGGGCTTCTTCGCCACGCGTTCGGTGGTCAGCGCCCAGCCGGCACCGGCGACCGCTGGATCCGGATCGACGGACCACGCCCGGCGCAGGTCCTCGGCGTGCGGGTTCTTTTTCACCACGTAGTTCACGAGCCAGTCGTGCACCTTGGGTGCGCGCGCCTCGCGCAGCATGGCGTCCAACTCGTCGCGCTCGAACGCCTTCGGGCGGCAGATCAGGATCGCCAGCAGTCGTGCCGCGGTGTCACCCGTCTCCCACAGCCGGTACGCGAGTTCCTGCTGCGTCTTCAGCCTCTTCGCGAGCGCGCGCAGCTTGCCGAGGTTCACCCCGTGATCGTCACCGTGCTTCTCGTTCACCTCGCGTGCCCTCGGGTCCTCGAGCTCGGCCAGCTCGGCCATCACCTGGGCAACCGTGGTCTCCGTCAGCGCCGTCTCGGCCACCTGAGTCTCCTGTCCGTCACATGGGGGATTCAGCCTACGACGGACGCCGGCCCCCGCCGTGTGGTGTCTCGGCCCCCTGCCGGGCGGTCCGGAACCCGCCCGGGCGCCGCGGGCCGCGTCGTATGATCCAGGGAACCGACCACACGGACCGTTGCGAAACGTGCGGTCGGAGCCTTTCGGGATACTTGCTCCGTTCTCCAGCCCCCTCGGGTCGAGAAGCAGGTGATGCGGGATGTCAGTGCCCACGACGTCGTCCGGTGTGCCGGTTCCGCGCCGTGTGGTGGTCATTCTGCTGCTGGTGATTCCGCTCAGCCAGATCCCGCTCGACATCTACACTCCGGCGTTGCCGCAGATGGTGCTCGATCTGGACGCGTCCGCCGCCGTCGTGCAGAACACGGTGACCGCCTACATGCTGGGCATGAGTCTGGCGTTCATTCCGGTCGGCCTGATCGCGGATGCGGTGGGCCGCAAACGAACTCTGGTGACCTGCCTGGCGATCCTCGTCGTCACCAGCGTGGGATGCGCACTCGTGCAGAACATCACACTGCTGCTCGGTCTGAGATTCGTGCAGGGTATCGGCGGGTGCGCGTGCCTCGTCCTCGCTTACGCGATCGCCGCCGACTGCTACCGCGGCGCCCGGCTCACATCCGTGTCCGGTCTCCTCGGGGCCGCGTGGGGGCTGGCGCCCGTTGTCGCACCCGCGGTGGGCGGGGTACTGGTGCAGTTCATCTCGTGGCGTCTGGTGTTCGGGCTGAACGCGCTTCTCGCGGCGCTCGCCGTTCCCCTCGTCGTCGCGGGACTGCCGGAGACCCTTCCGCCGGATCTGCGGGCACCGGTCGACGTCGGCGCCGCGGCGCGGGTGCTGGGTGCGGCCCTGCGTCACCGCATCTTCGTGGGGTTCGTGCTCGTGTTCGGTCTGATGGCGTCCGCTCAGATGGTCTTCGGTGTCGTCGCTCCCTTCCTGTACCAGCAGATCCTCGGCTTCTCCCCTGCCGCCTACGGTGCGGTGGCGCTGGTCGTGGGCGGCGCGAACCTCCTCGGCGAACTCGCCTGCAGTGCGCTGGCTGTTCGGGTCGGAACCCGCCGGCTCGCGTTCGGCGCGTGGTGGGTGTTCGTGTCGGGCGCACTCGTACTCACCGTCACGGCCGGGTTGTCCGTCGTCACCGCACCGGCCATCACGATCGGCGCCTGCCTCGCGCTCGCCGGATGCGGAGTGCTCTGTCCGCAGATGTACGGGCTGGCCCTCGGACTGTTCACCCGCAACCTCGGACTGATCGGCGGTGTCGTCACCGCGGCCTGCTATCTCGTCGTCAGTGCGGCGATGGCCGTCGCCGGAGTGCTGCCGGAGAACAGCCAGGCACCGCTGGGCTGGCTGTACCTGACCCTGGGCGCGGGAGCCGGGATTTTGCTGCTCCTCACCACGTCCACCCGGCGGTCCCAGGGTTCTCCCTCCGCCGCACCCGCACCACGACCAGAACGGAGGTGACCTCACGTGCCGCATTCACACCCGCGCAGCCCTGCCGCGTCCCCGGTGTCGGTGATCTTCCAACGCCGGATCGACGACGCGAGTTACGCCGACTACGCACGGTGGCAGAAACACGCGGCGGAGGCCCTCGCGACGGTTCCGGGTTTCATCGATCAGGACATCGTGCCGCCGTCGCCGCCCGTGCAGGACGACTGGGTGGACGTACTGCGGTTCGCCACCATCGAGGACGCCCGCGCGTGGCTCGACAGCGACCGCCGGACGGAACTCGTGGCGGAGATCAAGCATGCCTTCATCGGCAACGAGGACGTCCACCTGCTCACCGGCGAGCAGACCCGGGAGCAGTCGGCGACGTCGGTGGTCATCTCCTGTCACGTCGACCCCGAGGACGAGTCGGCGTTCATGGACTGGCAGCGCAAGATCTCCGCCGCCGAGGCGGGGTTCCGGGGTTTCCGGGGGCACAAGGTCGAGAGACCGGTGCAGGGGATCACCGAGGACTGGACGATCGTGCTGAGCTTCGACACCGAGGACAACCTGGCGGCGTGGATGGATTCACGCGAGCGGGCCGCCCTCCTGAAGGAGGGTGAGAAGTTCAACAAGAACCTCCGAATCCGCAAAGCGAGCTACGGTTTCGACTTCTGGTTCCGCGGCGCGGGCGGAGACGAGCCGCCCCCGGTGCCCGTCGCCCGAAGCAATCTCCTGGCCCTGCTGGTGCTGTATCCGCTGGTGGTGATCTGGGGCCATTTCGTCAGCGCACCGTTCATCGAGGCGCACGGGGTTCCGATCGCCGTCGCCCTGTTCGTCGGGAACCTCGTCACCACCCAGATCCTCGGCTGGTGGGCGGTTCCGGCGGCGTTCAAGGTGTTCGGGTGGTGGATGGACCCGGCGATCTCACCCCGCCGGCGCAACCTCGGTTACGCCGTGATGATCGCGCTGTTCGGGATTTCGATCGCCGTGTGCACCCTGCTGTTCATGATCCCGACCACGTAACAGAGTTTCCGATTCACCTGCGCGATGTTCGGGTACAGAGCACTGTGAAGGACCGAGGTCTGTTTTCACATCTGGAGAAAGGTGTTCACGGTTGGACATGCAGCAACTGTGGGACTTCGTCTCCGCCCGGAAGCAGCAACTGCTCACCGACTCCTTCCTGCACGTCAGCGCCGTCGTGCAGTCGGTGGTGATCGCCACGATCGTCGCGGTGGCGATCGGGATCCTCGTGTACCGCAGTCCGGCCGGCTCCGCGATCGCCACCGCACTCGCGAGCACGATCCTCACCATCCCGTCGTTCGCCCTGCTCGGCCTGCTGATTCCGATCCTCGGACTCGGTGTCGCCCCCACCGTTACCGCTCTCGTGCTGTACGCACTGCTGCCGATCATCCGGAACACCATCCTCGGACTCGCCTCCGTCGATCCCGCGATCACCGACGCCGCCCGGGGCGTGGGAATGAGCCGCACGACGGTGCTGAGCAGGATCGAAATCCCGCTCGCCTGGCCGTCGATCCTGACGGGCATGCGGGTGAGCACCCAGATGCTGATGGGCATCCTCGCGATCGCCGCCTACGCCAAGGGACCCGGGCTCGGCAACCTCATCTTCTCGGGACTGTCCCGCGTCGGCAGCCCGACAGCGATACCGCAGGCCCTCACGGGGACCGTTCTCATCGTGATCCTCGCCCTCGTACTCGACGGCGTCCTCGCCGTCATCGGCCGACTCACCACCTCCAGGGGGATCCGTGACTGACCTCGATACACCGCACACCAACGGAAGCACCGTCTCGGGAGTGGACATCGTCCTCGAAGACGTCGTCAAGAGCTATCCGGGCCAGGAGAAGGCGGCCGTCGACAACGTGTCGATGCGCATCCCCGCCGGGGAGATCGTGGTCCTCGTCGGCCCGTCCGGCTGCGGCAAGACCACCACCATGCGCATGATCAACCGGCTCATCGAACCGACGTCGGGGAAGATCACGATCGGCGGCAAGGACGCCCTGTCCATCGACCCGGACAAGCTGCGGCGCGGCATCGGCTACTCGATCCAGCAGGCCGGACTGTTCCCGCATCTCACGATCGCGAAGAACGTGGGCACGGTCCCCGGTCTGATCGGCTGGGACAAGAAGAAGATCGCCGACCGCACCGACGAGATGCTCGACCTCGTCGGACTCGAACCCGACCTCTACCGCGAGCGCTACCCCCGGCAGTTGTCGGGCGGTCAGCAGCAGCGCGTCGGGGTGGCGCGGGCGCTGGCCGCCGATCCCCCGGTGCTGCTCATGGACGAGCCGTTCGGCGCGGTCGACCCGATCACGCGCGGACTGCTGCAGGACGAATTGATGCGACTGCAGTCCGATCTCGGCAAGACGATCGTCTTCGTGACGCACGATTTCAACGAGGCGGTCAAGCTGGGCGATCGGATCGCGGTGCTGGGCAACCAGTCGCACATCATGCAGTACGACACCCCGGAGGCGATCCTCGCCCATCCGGCGAACGACATGGTGGCCGGATTCGTCGGCGCGGACGCCTCCCTGAAGCAGCTGACGCTCACCCGGGTGGCGGAGGTCGAACTCCTCGACTGCCCCACCGCGTACGAGGACGGGTCGGTGGACGATCTGCGGGCGGCGATCGCACGCCGCAAGGATAAGTGGGGAGTCCTGTTGGACGCGCGGGACCGCCCGACCCGCTGGGTGTCGTTGCGGCATCTGGCCAACGCCACGTCGCTGCGCGACATCGGCGACCCGATCGAGGAGGTGGTGTCGACCCAGTCGACGCTGCAGGACGCCCTCGAGGCGCTCCTCGCGGAGAGCAGTGCGTCGACGATCGTCACCGGCCGGCGGGGCGAGTACCGCGGCCTGATCACGATCGACACACTGGTGACGCACCTGTCCGCGATGCGTGAGGAACACGCGCACGACGACGAGGACGGCGAGCCGCAGCAGGACGGGGCGCGCGAGGGCGGCACACCGTCATGACGGCCGCCGTCGCCACGAAGCCCACCGCACCCACCGCACCTGCCGCCCGGCGGTCGGAGCGGGCCCGCTTGCTGGTCCAGCCGATCATCGTCGTGATCCTGGTGGTGGGTGTGCTCGCCTGGGCCTTCAACCGCGAACTCACCGCCACGCAGAAGGGCAGCCTCAACGCCGCCAACATCGCGACCCTGACGTGGCAGCACGTGCTGATCACGGCCGCGGTGGTCGCGATCGTCGTCGTCGTCGCCGTCCCGCTGGGGATCCTGCTGACGCGGCCCGGGTTCACCAAGCTGGCACCGATCTTCCTCGGAATCGCCAACATCGGACAGGCCGCGCCGGCCATCGGACTGCTGGTGCTGCTCTTCCTCGCGACGGGGACCACCGGATTCTGGATCGGGGTGCTCCCCATCGCGTTCTACTCTCTCCTGCCCGTTCTCCGGAACACGATCCTGGGTCTGCAGGAGGTCGATCCCGCCGTCATCGACGCCGGGCGCGGACAGGGCATGACCGCCGCCCTCGTCCTGCGGAAGGTCGAGTTCCCACTCGCCGTCCCGTACATCCTCGCGGGACTGCGCACGTCGCTCGTGCTCGCCGTGGGCACCGCGACGCTCAGTTTCCTCGTCAGCGCCGGCGGTCTGGGAATCCTCATCGACACCGGATACAAGTTGCGCGACAACGTGACCCTGGTGGTCGGAGCCGTGCTCGCGGTCGCGCTCGCGCTGCTCGTCGACTGGTGCGGCGCCCTGGCCGAGGAGTTCCTCGGCCCGAAGGGGCTGCGCTGATGAACCATCTCCGGAAGGCGATTGCCGCGACGGCCGTGACACTCTGCGGAGTCCTCGCAGCGTCCTGCGGCCTCGAATCCGGTGGCGCCCTGCCGCTGTCGGTGGAACCGGGCAGCATCCAGCCCGTCCCCGAACTCGAAGGTGTCAAGATCACCGTCGGTTCCAAGGACTTCACCGAGCAGGTCACCCTCGGGTACATCATCGAGTTCGCGCTCAGTGCCGCCGGTGCCGAGGTGCGCGACCTCACCAACATCCAGGGGTCCAACAGCACACGGGACGCCCAGCTGGACGGGCAGATCGACGTCACCTACGAGTACACCGGGACCGGGTGGATCAACTACCTCGGCAACGAGATTCCGATCCCCGACCCGACCGCGCAGTTCGAGGCGGTCCGCGACGAGGACCTCGACAGCAACGGCATGGTGTGGGTCGATCCGGCACCGATGAACAACACGTACGCACTCGCGATGAGCAGGCAGACCGCGGAGGAAACCGGGATCACCACCCTGTCGGAGTACGCGGATCTGGTCAACCGCGACCCCGCTGCCGCGACGACCTGCGTCGAAACCGAATTCAACGTCCGCCAGGACGGGTTCCCGGGTATGGCCGCCAAATACGGCTTCGACCCCGCCCGCGCGAACCGCCAGATTCTCCAGACCGGCATCATCTATCAGGCCACCGCCGACGGAACGCAGTGCAAGTTCGGTGAGGTGTTCACGACGGACGGCCGCATCATCGCGCTCGATCTGGTGCTGCTGGACGACGATCGACAGTTCTTTCCGAAGTACAACCCGGCGATCACCATGCGCAAGGATTTCGCCGAGGCACATCCGCAGGTCGCGGAGGTGATGGCCCCGATCTCCGCGGCGCTGACCAACGAGGAGATCACCGAACTGAACCGCCGGGTCGACGTCGAGGGCGAGGAACCGGCGGACGTGGCCCGGGACTGGCTGGTGCAGAAGGGTTTCGTCACGCTGCCGTGACGGTCAGCTGCCGAGGCCGATCTTCGCGATCAGGCCGCGATGATCCGAACCCGTCAGCACCACCGATTCCACGGACTGCGCCTGTGCGCCGCTCGTGACGATGTGATCGATCGCGATCATCGGCGGCAACGGCTGCCGGTCGGCGGGATACGTGTTCTGGATTCCGGCACCCACCTGGTCGGCGGCATCGCGGTAGCGTCCGGTCACGAGGTTGCGGTACTTCACGTGGTCGCGGGTGGAGTTGAAGTCGCCGCTGACGATCACGGGTCCCGAGTCGGCGGGGACGGCGTCGAGAATGGCTTTGATGCGGTCCATCTCGCGCGACCACAGCGACGGATCCGACGGCCACGGCGGAACCGGGTGGAACGCGTACAGTGCCGTGCTCGCACCGTCCGGGAGTTCCACCCGGGCCGACAGCGCGGACAGGACGAATTCCGAGTGGTGGACCTTGTCGGTCAGCGGGTACCGGCTCCAGATCCCGGTTCCCTCGCCGCCGCTGCCGGGCATGAGGAACGAGAACGGCAGGGTCGATTCGATTCCCGCTGCCACCAACCGGTCGACGGCCTCCGGTGTCAGTTCGTTGACGGTGAGCACGTCGACGCCGCGGTCCCGGATCTGCCGGACGAGGGAGTCGGCGTCCGCGTTGCCGAGCCAGATGTTGGCCTGCATCACCGTCAGTTCCGGCCCGGACGCCGTCACCGCACCGTTCGCGACGTACAGCGGGCCCTGCGACAGGGTGGCCACCACGGCCACCATCAGCGCGACGCCGAAACCGGTCCAGTGCCGGGCGATTCCGAGCAACAGCACCCCGACCGCGGCGACGGCCATCAGGTACGGCGCCGCAGACGCCAGCACGAGCAGGCGCTGGTTCTGGACGTCGAGGAATCTCAGCACGACGCCGAACACGCCGACGAGCACCGCGAGCCATCCGAGGGCCGTCAGTGCCCGCACCCCCCGGGTGGCGATCACTCCCCGAAGACTCTCTCCACCACAGCCTTGGCCCGCCGGGTCACCCGCAGGTAGTGGTCGAGGAACTCGCCCGCATCACTGCCACCCCAGCCGGCGATCTGCGCGACCGCGGACAGCACCCGTCCCGAACCGGGCAGCTGATCGGTGGCCTTGCCGCGGACGAGCACCAGGCAGTTGCGCGCCTTCGTCGCGGTGATCCACGCGTCACGGAGCAATTCGACGTCGGACTCGCTGAGCAACTCGGCCGCGCCGATCGCGTCGAGCGTCTCGAGCGTCGACGTGTTGTGCAGCGACTCGATCTCGTGGGCGTGCCGAAGCTGGATCAGCTGCACGGTCCATTCGATGTCGGCGAGGCCGCCGCGCCCGAGTTTGGTGTGCGTCGCGGGGTCGGCGCCGCGCGGCAACCGCTCGGAGTCGACGCGCGCCTTGATGCGCCGGATCTCGCGCACCGCCTGCTCCGACACCCCGCCCTCCGGGTAGCGGGTCTTGTCGATCATGTGCAGGAAGCGCAGCCCCAGATCGGCGTCGCCCGCGACGTGATGCGCGCGCAGCAGCGCCTGGATCTCCCAGGCCTGCGCCCACTGCGCGTAGTAGGCCTCGTAGGACGCCAGGGTGCGCACCATCGGGCCGCTGCGACCCTCCGGGCGCAGGCCCGTGTCGACCTCGAGCGGCGGATCGGTGCTGGGCGCGCCGAGCAGGGCCCGCACCTTGTCGCCGATGCTGTTGGCCCACTTGACGGCGACGGTCTCGTCGATCCCCTCGCGCGGCTCGCAGACGAACAGCACGTCCGCGTCGGAGCCGTAGCCGAGCTCACCGCCACCGAGGCGGCCCATGCCGATCACCGTGAATGTCGCGGGAGCGGGCGTGCCGAGTTCCTTCTCGCTCGCCTTGATCACCGCCGCCAGGGCAGCATTGAGCACCGCCGCCCACACGGACGACAGCGCCTTGCACACGCCCTGCACGTCGAGCATGCCGAGGATGTCCGCGGACGCGATACGCGCCAGCTCGTAGCGACGCAGCGACCGCGCCGCAGCGATCGCGCGGGCCGGGTCGTCGTGGCGTGCCGACGCCGTCAGGATGCCGCGCGCGACGTCCTCCGGCTTCGACTCCAGCAGTCGCGGTCCGGCCGGCGAATCCGCGAACAGGCGCACCACGTCCGGCGCCTTGATCAGCAGGTCGGGAACGTAGGCGGAGGATCCCAGCACCGTCATCAGCCGCTCGGCGACCGACGCCTCGTCACGCAGCAGCCGGAGGAACCAGGTCTGATCGGTCATCGCGTCCGACAGCCGTCGGTACGCGAGCAGACCCGCATCGGGATCCGGTGTGTCGGCGAGCGATTCGAGCAGGGTCGGCAGCAGCAGCGCCTGGATGCGGCCCTTACGGGACGCGCCGCTGGTCAGAGCGGTGAGGTGGCCGAGCGCGTTCTCCGGGGCGGTGTAACCCAGCGCCGCCAGCTGGCGGATGGCCGCGTCCGGGCTCAGCCGCAGCGCCTCCTTGTCGATGCGCGCCACCGATTCGAGCAGCGGCCGGTAGAACAGCTTGGCATGCAGGCGCCGCACGCGGTGCGAGTTGCGCTTGATCTCCGCGTTGAGAACGCCGAGCGCGTCCTTGCTGCCGTCCGGCCGCATGTGCGCCGCCCGGGCCAGCCAGCGCAGCGCCTCCTCGTCGTCGGCGGGTGGGAGGGTGTGTGTGCGCCGCAGCTTCTGCAACTGCAGCCGGTGCTCGAGCAACCGCAGGAACTCGTAGGACGCAGCGAGATTCGCGGCGTCGTCGCGACCCACGTAGCCGCGGGCGGCGAGAGCGGTCAGCGCGTCGATGGTGCTCTGGACGTGCAGAGCCTCGTCCGCGCGCCCGTGCACGAGTTGCAGGAGCTGGACGGCGAACTCGACGTCGCGCAGACTTCCGCGTCCCAGTTTCAGCTCGCGTTCGCGCAGTTCCGGCGGAACCATCTCCTCGACCCGGCGGCGCATCGCCTGCACCTCGGGAACGAAGTCCTCACGCTCCGACGCGGTCCACACCATCGGGCTGAGGGCGTCGACGTACTGCTGTCCGAGCGCGGCGTCGCCGATCATCGGGCGGGCCTTGAGCAGCGCCTGGAACTCCCAGGTCTTGGCCCAGCGTTTGTAGTACGCGACGTGGGATTCGAGGGTGCGGACGAGTTCCCCGCGCTTGCCCTCCGGCCGCAGCGCGGCGTCCACGTCGAAGAAGGCCGAGGAGCCGATGCGCATCATCTCGCCCGCGATCCGGCTGGCGGTCGCGTCGGCGGGTTCGGCGACGAAGACCACGTCCACGTCGCTGACGTAATTGAGTTCGCGGGCACCGCACTTGCCCATGGCGATGACCGCCAGCCGCACGGGACAGGGGGCGTCCGGGCACACGGCTGCGACGGCCACCGCGAGGGCGGCGTTCAGCGCGGCGTCCGCCAGATCGGACAGCTGATGCCCGACCGTCTGGTACGGAAGTACCGGTTCGTTCTCGACAGTCGCCGCGAGGTCGACGGCGGCGAGCAGCATCAGCTCGTCGCGGTACGTCTTGCGCAGCGCCGCGATGGCATCGGGTCCGGTGACCTTCGCCCGGTAGAGGTTGGCGTCCGGGTGGGCGCCTTCCTCGGGTTCGGCCCCGACCGAGGCCATCATCGTGGCGGTCGCCTCGTCCTTCGACGGGAGGCGGACGTCGCCGGCGAGGATCTTCCAGGACGCGGGATCCGCGACCAGATGGTCACCGAACGCGCTGGACGCACCGAACAGACCGAACAGCCGGCCACGAAGGCCCTTGTCGGTGCGGAGCGCCGCATCGAGTTCGGCCCAGTCCTCGCCGAGGCCGTCCTTCAGGCGCACCAGGGTGCGGAGGGCGAGGTCGGCGTTCGCGGCCCGCGACAACGACCAGAGCAGTTCGATGCTGTCTTCACCGACCCAGCCCAGATCGCGGAGTTCGGACGGAGCGGTCGGCTCGACGAGACCCAGGCGACCCGGGCCGGGAACGGCAGAACGCGCTGCCGGAGGCTTCACCATGCTCTTGCTCACAACCCCAGATACGTCTTGAGTTCGAACGGCGTCACGTGGCTCCGGTACTCCTCCCACTCGCGACGCTTGTTGCGCAGGAAGAAGTCGAACACGTGCTCGCCGAGTGCTTCGGCCACCAACTCCGACTTCTCCATCTCGCGCAGCGCGCCGTCGAGGTTGCCGGGCAGTTCCCGGTAGCCCATGGCGCGGCGCTCGGCCGACGTCAACGCCCACACGTCGTCCTCGGCCTCCGGCGGAAGTTCGTAGCCCTTCTCGATTCCGCGCAGACCCGCGGCGAGGAGCACCGCGAACGTCAGGTACGGGTTGCAGGCCGAATCGGGGCTGCGGATCTCGACGCGACGCGACGACGCCTTGTTCGGCGTGTACATCGGGACGCGGACCAGCGCCGACCGGTTGGACGGACCCCAGGACGCGGCGGTCGGGGCCTCGCCACCGTGGATCAGCCGCTTGTAGGAGTTGACCCACTGGTTGGTGACGGCGCTGATCTCGTTGGCGTGCTCGAGGATGCCGGCGATGAACGCCTTACCGGTCTCCGACAGCTGCATCGGATCGTCCGGGTTGTGGAAGGCGTTGGTGTCGCCCTCGAACAGGCTCATGTGGGTGTGCATCGCCGAACCGGCCTGATCGCTGAACGGCTTCGGCATGAACGTGGCGCGCACACCTTCGGCGATCGCGACCTCCTTGACGACGTAGCGGAACGTCATCACGTTGTCGGCCATCGAGAGGGCGTCCGCGTACCGCAGGTCGATCTCCTGCTGGCCGGGGGCCGCTTCGTGGTGGCTGAACTCGACGGAGATGCCCATCGACTCGAGTGCGTCGATGGCGTGCCGGCGGAAGTTGGGGGCGGAGTCGTGGACGGCCTGGTCGAAGTAGCCGCCGGAGTCGGCGGGCTTCGGCGGGGTGCCGTCGATCGGCCCGTTCTCCAGGAGAAAGAATTCGATCTCGGGGTGCACGTAGCAGCTGAAGCCCAGATCGCTCGCCTTGTTCAGCTGACGGCGCAGCACGTGCCGCGAATCCGCCCAGGAGGGCGAACCGTCGGGCATGGCGATGTCGCAGAACATGCGGGCGGAGTGCTGGTGCCCCTTGCTCGAACTCCACGGCAGCACCTGGAACGTGGACGCGTCCGGCTTCGCGACCGTGTCCGCCTCGGACACCCGGGAGAAGCCCTCGATCGCGGATCCGTCGAAGCCGATGCCCTCCTCGAAGGCGCCTTCCAGTTCCGCGGGGGCGATCGCCACCGATTTCAGGTATCCGAGAACGTCCGTGAACCACAATCGGACGAACCGAATGTCGCGCTCTTCGAGGGTGCGAAGCACGAATTCCTTTTGGCGATCCATATCCGCGAGAGTAAGCAAAGTTCGTTAAATCTGTGTTACTTCGTTGATTCGACTCTGCCGGATTCCGCATCGTGCCAGCGTGCGGGCACCTCGGCCGATCCCGTCACAGGCATGGGTCAGCACGCCAGATCCGCAGCCGGCGCCGCGAGGTCGACCAGATAGTCCGAAACAGCGTCGTCGACGCACGCCTCGCCGTCGAGAACGACGGTGTGCTGAGTGCCCCGGTACGTGACGAGCGAGCCGTTCATCTGCTTCGCCAGATCCACACCCGCCTGGTACGGCGTCGCCGGATCCTCGGTCGTCGACACGACGACGACCGGCGGGATCCCGGGCGCCGACACCGTGTGCGGCGCGCCCGTGTTCGGCGCGGGCCAGAACGCGCACACGTCCAGCGGCGCGTTGCCGGTGCCGCGACCGTCGTCGAGGAACGGCGCCGCCTGGCGGTACCGCACGTCCGCCTCCCCGACGACCGCGCGGTCGGTGACCGGCGGATCGTCCATGCAGCGGATCGAATTGAACGCGTCGTTGAGATTCGAGTACGTGCCGTCGTCGGCGCGCCCCTCGTACAGATCGGCCAGCATGAGCAGCGAATCACCGGTCCCCGTCTGCAGGCTCTCCAGACCGCCGCGGAGCGGGCCCCACAGATTCGGCGAGTACAGGGCCTGCTGGACGCCGGTGATCGCATCGGTGTAGCTGAGTCCGCGCGGGTCGGTGGTCGCGGCCGGCTTGTCGATCAGCGGGTCGACGAGCGCCCGGAACCTCGCGTTCGCCTGTGCCGGGTCGGTGCCCAGCGGACAGTCCGGCTGCTGCATGCAGTCCGCGGCGAACGCGTCGAACGCGGACTGGAAACCGGCCGCCTGCAGGATCACTTCCTCCGTCGGGTCCTGCTCGGGATCGAGGGCACCGTCGAGGACCATCGCGCGCACGTTGCCCGGGAACGTCTCCGCGTACGTCGAGCCGAGCCGGGTGCCGTACGAGTAGCCGAGGTAGTTGAGCTTCTCGTCACCGAGCACCGCCCGGATGACGTCCATGTCGCGCACCACGTCGTACGTGCCGACGTGCGCGAGGACGTCGACACCGGTCCGGTCCGCGCACTTGTCCGCGTACTCGCGGTTCTCGGCCTCCGTCCGCGCGATTCCGGCGGGACTCATGTCGACGTCGTCGTCCTTGCGTCTGGCGTCCACCTCCGGCGGGGTCAGGCAGGTCACCTGCGGGGTGGACGCGCCGACGCCGCGCGGATCGAAACCGATGACGTCGAACCGCTCCGCGATCTCGGTGCCGTCGGCCACGGACGCCAGCCCGATACCGGACGCCCCCGGGCCGCCGGGGTTCACGAGCAGCGATCCGACCTTGTCGCCGGTCGCCTTCGACCGGGAGACGGCGATCTGAGCGGTGGCGCCCCCGGGATTCGCGTAGTCGTTCGGCACGGTCACCTTCGCGCAGTCGAGAGTGTCGCCGAGCGGAGACCCGTCCGTGCTGTATCCCTCGCACGAGGCCCACTGCACCTGCTGCGTGTAGTACTCCTCGAGCCCGGCGGGGATCGGCCCGGCCGGAGCCGCCTCGGCCGCCGACGGTTCGGCGACTGCCTCACCGGCGTCCCGTCCGCCTCCCGCACAGCCTGCGACGACAAGGAGGACGGCGATGCACCCCGCGAACGCGGCCGGTACTCGAGCACTCTTCGACATAGGACGATCGTGCCAGGGGTTCTGCGCCGACAGGCCTTCCCGCAGGTCAGAGGACAGGCAGGGGGTGTGACCTATCGCACCCGCGCGAGCCCTTCGCTCCCCCGCGGGCCGGTGGCAGACTGTAGGCGTCATCACCCGCACCCGGGGACCCGTCAAGGGCCTCGAGGCCAGAAAGGGACAACGATGTCCGATAGCAAGTCGTCCGCGAGCACGTCAGAAGATCGGCTCTACGGATCAGCACCATCGCACGACGTTCCCAAGCGCAAGACCCGAACCCACCACCTGCAGGCCATGAAGGCCGAGGGTGAACGCTGGGCGATGCTCACCGCCTACGACTACTCCAGCGCCCGCATCTTCGAGGAAGCTGGGATTCCCGTTCTCCTCGTCGGCGATTCGGCCGCCAACGTCGTCTACGGATACGAGACCACCGTCCCGGTCACGATCGACGAACTCCTCCCCCTCGTTCGCGGCGTCGTCCGCGGTGCGCCGCACGCTCTCGTGGTGGCGGACCTCCCCTTCGGCAGCTACGAAAGCTCCCCCGAACAGGCCCTCGCGTCCGCGACCCGGTTCATGAAGGAGGGGCTGGCCCACGCGGTCAAGCTCGAGGGCGGCGAGCGCGTCGCGCCGCAGATCGCCGCCATCACCGCGGCAGGCATCCCCGTCATGGCCCACGTCGGGTTCACCCCGCAGAGCGTGAACTCGCTCGGCGGTTTCCGCGTGCAGGGCCGCGGCGACGCCGCCGAGCAGTTGGTCGCCGACGCGATCGCCGTGCAGGAGGCCGGCGCGTTCTCCGTCGTCATGGAGATGGTGCCCGCCGAGATCGCAGGCCAGGTCACCCGCAAGCTCACCATCCCCACCGTGGGCATCGGAGCGGGCGTCGAGTGTGACGCCCAGGTCCTCGTGTGGCAGGACATGGCCGGCTACACCAGCGGCAAGACGGCGAAGTTCGTCAAGCGCTTCGGTAACGTCGGGGACGAGCTGCGCAGCGCGGCCGCCGCATACGCGACCGAGGTACGCGCCGGAACGTTCCCGGCGGAAGAGCACAGCTTCTAGGCCGTCCTCGACTCACCGGGCCGGCACACACTCGAGGGGATGTTCATGGGACAGCGACACGTGCACGGCACCGGACGGCGTCACCGCCTGGCCGTGATGGCGGCCGGGACGGTGGCGGCCGCGGCGGTCGTCACGGGGTGCGCCGGCCCCGGCCCCGCACCCGCGCCCGGCACCACCGCACCCCCGGCGCCGGCCACCACCGCGGTACCCGGCACCGCCCTCGTGCCGGGTGGCGTCACCGAGGCGCAGGCCGCCCAGCTGTGCACCGACCTCGAAGGTCAGTTGCAGAGCTGGCGCACCTACACCCCGACCATCGGCAAGACCGGGTTGAACGGTCTCGTCGGCACATGGATCGCGCAGAACAACCTCAACGCGCTCGATTTCCTGCAGGACCGGGGCCGGATCGACGTGATCACGACGGCGGCCTGCCCCGGCATCCGGCAGGAGGCGGTGACCGCGCTGGAGATCCCCGATCTGGCGTCCGGCCTGATCGGGTTCTGAGGCCGACGTGACCCAGCTGCGCACCCTGTACCCGCCGCTCGAGCCGTACCAGTTCGGGCATCTCGACGTCGGCGACGGACAGCAGATGTACTGGGAGCAGAGCGGCAACCCCGACGGGAAGCCGGTGGTGTTCCTCCACGGCGGGCCCGGGGGCGGCACCGATCCTGCGCAACGACAGTTCTTCGACCCGCAGGTGTACCGGATCGTGCTCCTCGACCAGCGCGGATGCGGACGTTCCACACCCCACGTCGCCGACGGGGCGGATCTGTCGGTCAACACCACCGGCCGTCTCCTCGGCGATGTGGAGTTGCTGCGCGCCCATCTCGGCATCGACCGGTGGCAGGTCTTCGGCGGGTCGTGGGGCTCCACACTGGCTCTCGCCTACGCCCAGAAGCATCCCGACCGGGTCACCGAACTGGTGCTGCGGGGGATCTTCCTGCTGCGCCGCAGCGAGATCGACTGGTACTACAACGGCGGCGCCGGACACCTGTTCCCCGAACTGTGGGAGGAGTTCCTGGCTCCGGTCCCGGAACCGGAGCGGGGTGGCGACCTCGTCGAGGCCTACCACCGGCTCCTGCAGTCCGACGATCCCGACGTCGCGACGCGGGCCGCGGTCGCGTGGTCCACGTGGGAGGGCGCGACGAGTTCGCTGCTCCCCAAACCGGAACGGGTGGTGGAGACGTCCCAGCCGAGGTTCGCGCTGGCCTTCGCCCGCATCGAGAACCACTACTTCCACAACCGCGGCTTCCTGGACGAGGGTCAGCTTCTCCGGGACGCCGCCGCACTGGACGGCATTCCGGGCGTGATCGTGCAGGGACGCTACGACGTGGTGTGCCCGGCGACCAGTGCGTGGGCGCTTCACCGGGCCTGGCCGGATTCGCGGCTCGAGATCGTCGACGACGCCGGACACTCCGCGATGGAGCCGGGCATCGTGCATCACCTCGTCGAGGCAACGGACCGGTTCCGCGACTGACCCGCTATGCGGGGTAACCGAACTCGACGGTCCGCTTCGCGACGTCGGCAGAGACGAGCCTGATCTTCACCTGTTCGCCCTCGGCCGGGTCGCCCACGCATTTCGCCATCACGGATACGGACGGGACGAACACGTCCGCGGTGCGCTTGCCGTTCCGTGACCGCAGCACGGTCGCGTCGAACGTCTCCCCCACCCGGTCGGCGAGCACGGTCGCTTCGGTGAGGTCGATGCAGGCACGGTCGATCTTGCTCGCGAGAGAATCCGAGCCGACCATGATCTCGGGCATCGAGCCCAGCGCTTCCCGCGCCCAGGACGGCACCGGTGTTCCCGCGGTGGCGGCGAGGCACACCTCCGTGGAATACCGGTCCGAGAGCCGGCGCAACGGCGCGGTCACGTGGGCGTACGGGGCGCCGATGGCGGCGTGCGTCGTCAATTCGGGCAGGGCGCCGTCGAACGCCGCGTAGTCGGCGCCCCGCAGCAGTGACGGCGCCTCGGTCATCAGCACCAGCGTCGACGCCGAATTCGGATCGAGCCGCGCCAGGAGTTCACCTACCCCGACGCTCTGCGGCCAGTCGATCCCCAACGCCGACGCCGTGCGTCGCAGCGCCTCGACCGCGTCCGGCCCGGCGGGCGGCAGGGTGCGGAGCAACCCGACCTTCGCGTCGAGCATCATGGCCGCGGCGCACATTCCGGTGAGGAGCGAGATCTCGGCGTTCCAGTCGTCGGCCTCGGTGCGGGGCGCGAGGTCGACGCGCCAGCCGTCCCCGTCCGGCACCACTTCCTGCTCGGGGAGCCGGAGTTCGATCGCGCCGCGCGCCACCGCCGCCGCGGTGCGGAGCCGGCCGAACTCCGGCAGCGACGCGATCGACGGATGCAGTCGTCCCGCCTCCGCATCGGCCTGCACACCGGCGTAGTCCAGCCGTGCCACGGAACGGACCGTGGCACGGGACACCGTGCAGGACACCGGTTCGGCCGACTCGTCGAGTTCGATCCGCCACACCACCGCCGGGCGGTCCTCGTCCGGAAGGAGACTCGCGGATCCTTCGGAGAGCTCCTTCGGGTGCAGCGGCACCTTGCCGTCGGGCAGGTAGAACGTCTGCCCGCGTTTGCGGGTCTCCACATCGAGCACCCCACCGGGCTCCACGACCGCGCCGACGTCCGCGATCGCGTAGTGCAGGACGAATCCGCCGTGTGTCCGCTCCAGATGCAGCGCCTGATCGAGATCCAGGGAATCGGGCGGATCGATGGTGACGAACGCCAGATCGGTGCGGTCCTCCCGCTCGGACGCGTACCGATCGGATGCCGCCCGCGCCTGCGCGACCGCCGCGGGCGGATACCCCTCCGGCAGGTGGAATTCGGTGCGCACGGTGCCGAAATCGATTCCGCGCGCAACGAAACGACTCATCGGCACCTCACACACACCCTTTCCGCAACGCTAGTTGTTCCACTCCTCGTCTGCCCGGTCCGCCGCCTTGTTCCGCTCCGCGGCGATCTGCAGCGCCTTTTCGGCGGACGCGCGGTCGGGGTACGGCCCCATCCGGGACATCGACGATGCCGCCTTCCCCTGCGTGACCGTGCCGTCGTCGACGTTGTAGTACCAGAGATGATCTTCGTCAGTCATTCCCTCAGTGTGGCACCGGTGGGACGTGTGGGGTTGTGGATCACGCTCAGACTGTTACCCTCGGAGACCTGTCCGGTGATACGGTCCCCGGCGCCGGTCAGTGCGGTGCCGATGGCTCGCCTTTCCGGCGCAGTGCCCGAACAGAGAATGGAGCGAGCATGTCAACGATCATTTTTGATCAGCTACTTCCCTACCTCGGTGCCGAAGGCGCCACCTACTGGGCCCAACTGCTGATGGTCGATCCCGTCTGACGGCTATCGATCAGTCGATACCTCGAAGCCCCCGCCGGACGTGTCCGGCGGGGGCTTCGCTGTGAAGGGGCAGGCACGCCCGCGACACATTCGTGACGTTGGTCCGAACGCTTCGCCCTGCCCCGGGGACTGCACGTCTCTAGGCTGATCTGATGGCAGTGAATCCAGCGATCGAGGGTCGTGTCTACCCACCGACCGAGCCCTACCTCGTCGGCCGCGAGAAGATCAGGGAATTCGCCCGCGCCGTCTTCGCCACCAACCCGACGTCGTTCGACGTCGACAGTGCCCGCGCCGCCGGTCACGCCGATCTCGTTGCCCCGCCCACGTTTCCCGTCATCGTGCAGGAACGTGCACTGGCGCAGCTCGTCGCGGATCCGACGTCGGGAATCGAGCCCGTCAACCTGGTGCACAGCACCGAGCACGCCACGTCCGTCCGCCCGGTCGTGGCGGGCGACGAACTCTCCGCGATACTTACCGTCACGAACGTGACGTCGCGCGGCCCGCACACACTGCTCGTCGCCGACATCGAGATCCTCGACGCCACAGGCGATCACGTGAGCACCATGACGTCGACCCTGTTCGTCAGGGGGGAGGAATGACGTCCCCGGGGCGAATCATGCTCGGCGACACCGTCGCCAAGTCCCGATATACCGTGACCCGCGAATCCCTGGTCCGCTATGCCGGGGCGTCCGGCGACTTCAACTCCATTCACTACCGGGACGACGTCGCGGACGCCGTGGGCCTGCCGGGCGTGCTGGCGCACGGCATGCTGACGCTGGGACTGGCGACGCAGTGCGTCGTCGACTGGCTCGGCGACCCGGCACGCGTCACCGGATACCGCGCCCGCTTCACCAAGCCGGTGATCGTCGCCCCGGACGAGGGCGCGGTCGTCGAGGTCGTCGCGAAGGCCGCGCAGGTCGACGAGGCCGCGGGCACCGCCCGGATCGACCTGACGGTGACCTTCGACGGACACGCGGTGCTCGGCAAGTCGCAGGTGTGGATTTCACTGCGCTGAGCGCGCCCGACATACTGACCCCATGATCGGTGTCGTGGTGACCGCGTTCGCGGTGCTCGGGCTCCTGACCGTCATTCCCGGCCCGGACATGGCGGTGGTGACGCGCGCGGGCCTGTCCGGTGGATGCGGCGCCGCGCTGCGGGCGACATTCGGTGTGGTCGCCGGGTTGACGGTGTGGGGCGCGCTGACCGTCGTCGGGCTCGGAGCGGTGCTCGCCGCCTCCGCGGAGGCGTACACCGTCGTGAAGATCGTCGGCGGGATGTACCTGGTGTATCTGGGGCTCTCCACCCTCTGGCGCAGCCGGTCGCGACGACGCACCGCCGCGGTCGAACCGGCACCTGTTCCGTCGCCGGGATCGAGTTGGCGGGCCGGGTTCCTGACGAACCTCCTGAACCCCAAGATCGCGGTGTTCTACACCGGCCTGCTCCCGCAACTCGTTCCGCCCGGGTGGCCGACCGCCCCGACCCTGGCGTTGCTCGTGCTCGTTCACGGGCTCCTCGGGATCGTCTGGCTCGGCGCGTACAGCCTCCTGCTGACCCGGGCGCGCACCACGCTGGAGAAGCCGTCGGTGCGACGGGTCCTGGATCGGATCACCGGAACGGTCCTGTTCGGTTTCGGTGCCGGCGTCGTCGCCGAGGCGCGGTAGGACCGAGGTCAGTTCCGGGAGTCGCCGGCACTCGCCGAACTGCCGCCGAGCAGAATCGTGCTGATCAGATTCGGGTCGTCGGTCATCGGGACGTGCCCGATGCCGGGCAGGACCAGTATCTGCGCCTGCGGGAAGAAGCGGCGCACGCGTCGTGCCTGATACACCGGCAGAATCAGGTCGCGCCGCCCCCACGCCACGGTGACGGGAACCGTCGCGTCGACGACCGGCGGGAGATCGAACTTTGCTGTCATCCCCTTGTCGACCAGGGCATTCGTAGTGAGCGAGTGCGTGTCGATCACGGCGTCCTCGTACGGCACCCGGCTGGGCCGGGCAAAGAAGGCGGCGAGCGAGGGATAGCGGACGGCCTTGTATCGCAAAGCCTTCGGAGCGTTCGGACCCATCGCCCGGGCGAGTCCGCGCAGGGCGCGGAACGTGTAGATGGTGCGTGCTTGATCGGCATGGTTGACGAAGAAGCCGGCCGGTGAGAGCGCCGTGGCCGAGGCGACCTCGCCCCGGGCCGCCAGAGCGAGGGACAGCCAGCCTCCGAGCGAGTTCCCCGCTACGTGCGGGCGTTCCCCGGCCGGCGTCACCGAGCGGACGAACCCGCTCAGTTCCTCGAGGAGTTGATCCATCATGTCCGGGCCGTCGTCGAGTGCGGCCGATTCTCCGTGCCCCGGAAGGTCGACGGTGACCACCCGGCGGTAGGGCGTCAACTGGTCCAGGAGGGCGTTCCAGGCCTGCCGGCGATGCACCACCCCGTGCACGAGTACGAGGGTGGGGCCGGAGCCGGCGATGTCGTGAGGCAAGTCCATGGACAGATGTTACCGCTATCACGAGTAACATCTACTGCCAGCCGATAGTGGGGCCCGTCGCCCACGGATGTGGGCGACGGGCCCCGACATCGACCCCGATTCGGGTCGGTCGGGCCGATGCGGGAAAGATGGTAACCGGTCTGTTTGTTATTCGCCAGTCGGGGCCGTGACCTCGCCGATTGGTACAAGGGTGAGGCGAACGAGTTGGCGTGTAAGCCGGATCCTGTCCCCGGGCGCCGAAGCGCCGGGTGGCGACCATCCATCTGGGCACACCGTCGCCGGGTACCTCGAGCGGTTCACCCGCAGGCTCGGGCGAGCAGCCCTCGAACACCTGCGCAGCCGCACCGGGATCCCGGAGGAACCGGTGCGGCCTTCAACCTTGCTCCGGGCGGGGTTTACCTAGCCACCCCGGTCACCCGGGGTGCTGGTGCGCTCTTACCGCACCGTTTCACCCTGACCGACGCCACACCCCGGAGGATGTGGCATCGGCGGTCTGTTTTCTGTGGCACTGTCCCGCGAGTCACCTCGGGTTGCCGTTAACAACCGCCCTGCTCTGTGGAGTCCGGACTTTCCTCGACTCAGGGCCTGTGCACTGAAGTGCTGGTTCCCTGTGCCGCGGTCGCCCGGCCAACTCGTCCGCGCGATCAGCCTACAGTCCGTGCGAACGTGTCATGTCGCCGCACTATGGTCTGTTCATGACCCGATACGCCGCCCTCCTGCGCGGCATCAACGTGGGCGGCATCAACATCAAGATGGCCGACCTCCGCAGCACCTTCGTCGATCTCGGATTCGAGAACGTGAAGACCGTTCTCGCGTCGGGCAACGTGCTCTTCGACTCCGACCGCGGCGACGCCCCCGCCCTGAAGAGGGAGATCGAAGCCGCGCTGCGTGCCGAATTCCACTACGAAGCCTGGGTTTTCGTCCTCGACCTCGACACGGTCCGGAAGATCGTCGAGGACTACCCATTCGACCCCGAGAGAGAAGGCTGGCACCCATACGTGCTGGTGACGCCCGAACCCGACGTCCTGGACACACTTCTGAGCATCCGGGACGAGCTGGATCCGGAGGTCGAACGGGTGCAGGCCGGCGACGGCGTCCTGTACTGGGAAGTCGAACGGGGCATGACGCTGAAGAGCAGGTTCGGCAGGAGCACCGGCGCTCCCAAGCTCAAGGCGTTCACCACGACCCGGAATCTGCGCACCCTCCACAAGCTCCTGAAGTGACCCCTCGGTGACAGTTCTGGCGGTGGCGCTCGTCGCCGGAGTCCTCGTCTTCGCGGTCGTGCGCCCACGCAGGCTGCCCGAGATCGTCGCGGCCGCACCGGCTGCGGTCGTCGTCCTGGCCACCGGTCTGGTGACGCCGTCGGACGCCTGGGACGAAGTGTCGGAGATGGCCCCCACCGTCGGGTTCCTGGCGGCGATCCTCGTGCTCGCGCACCTCGCGGACGCCATGGGTGTGTTCACCTGGATCGCGGGCCGGTTGCGCCGGGGGGCGCGGGGGGATCCGAAGAGGTTGCTGACACTCGTGTTCGGGGCGGCGGCGCTGACCACCGCGGTGCTGAGTCTCGATGCCACGGTGGTCCTGCTGACACCGGCGGTGATCGCGACGGCCCGCTCGCTGCGAATGGATCCGCGCCCCCACTCGTACGCCACGGCTCACCTGTCGAACACCGCGTCGACCCTGCTGCCCGTGTCCAACCTGACAAACCTCATCGCGTTCTCGGCGACCGGATTGACCTTCCTGCATTTCACCGCCGTGATGGCCCTGCCGTGGGCGGTGGCAATCATCGTCGAACTCATCTTGTTCCGCGTGTTCTTCCAGCGTCACCTCGGCCGGCCCGAAGCCGAGCCGGAGCCGAAACGCGATCCGCAGGCGCCGGTCGCCGCACTGTCGATCATCGCGGCCACACTCCTCGGGTTCGCGGTGTCCGGCTTCGTCGGGGTCGCACCGGCATGGGTGGCCGCGGCGGGGGCGATCGTGCTGGGCGTCGTCGCCCTGCGCGACGGCCGGACCAGCGTGAGACGGATCGTGTATTCGATCGACGTGTGGTTCTGCGCGTTCGTCCTGATCCTCGGCGTCGTCGTGGCCGGGGTCGCCAACGGTCCGATCGGCGAATGGATCGCCACGCGGCTGCCGACCGACACGTCGTTCACCGCGTTGCTCACGATGGCCGTCGTCGCCGCGGTCGCGGCGAACCTGGTGAACAACCTGCCCGCCACGCTGCTCCTGCTGGCGGCGCTCGGACCGCACCCTCCGACCGGACTCGTGCTGGCGATGCTGCTCGGTGTGAACCTCGGCCCCAACCTCACCTACGTGGGATCACTCGCGATCATGCTGTGGCGGCGCGTGGCCGCGCGAGCCGGATCTCCCGCAGATCTCCGGACGTTCACGGTTCTCGCGCTGGTGACCACGCCGTTGACCCTGCTCGCCGCGGTCGTTGCCCTCTGGGCCTGTGAGTACTTGTTAACCGCGGGCGGTTAACAAGTACTCACAGGTGGGAGGTGTCGTTCACCAGCCGGACGGACGAGCCGCCGTCGGGATAGAACTCGGCGATGCTCAGCGACGCCAGATCCAGATGCAGCCGGTACAGCAGGGAGGGTCCCGCGTCGAGCGCCAACTGCAGCAGGGTCTTGATGGGGGTCACGTGGGTGACCACGAGGATCGTGGAGCCGGCGTAGGAGGCGGTGAGGTCGTCGCGGACCTTCAGGATGCGCTCCCGCACCTCGTCGAAGCTCTCCCCCGCGGGCGGGCACACCGACGTGTCCGACAACCACTTGCGGTGCAGTTCGGGGTCGCGCTCGGCAGCTTCCCGGAACGTGAGGCCCTCCCACTCGCCGAAGTCGGTTTCGGTGAGGCCCTCGTGCACGGTGACCGGGAGTCCGAGCACCTTCGCCGCCGCCGTCGCGGTCTGCTGCGCGCGCCCCAGCGGGGACGACACCACGGCCGCGATTCCGTTGTTGCCCGCGAAGCGGACGGCCGCGCCGTTCGCCTGGGCCTGCCCGATCTCGGTGAGGGCCGGGTTCCCGCGACCCGAGTAGCGCCGGTCGACGGACAGCGGGGTCTGCCCGTGCCGGAGCAGCAGCATCCGGGTCGGGGCGCCCGTCGTGTCCATCCAGCCCGGTGCCGCGGGGGTGGTCTTCTCCGAGGGGACGGCAGCCGGTTCCGGTTCGACGTCGGCATCGCCGTCGGCGCCGTCCATGGCTTCGTTGGCGAGGCGGTCGGCGTGCGCGTTCTCCGCCCTCGGAATCCACGTGTACGTCACAGAATCGAACTGCCGGGCGAGTGTGGACGCCTGGCGCTGCAGCGGAATCATGTCCGGGTGCTTGACCTTCCAGCGCCCGGACATCTGCTCGACCACCAGTTTGGAGTCCATCCGCACGTCCACCTCGGAGGCGCCGAGTTCGGCGGCGGCGTCGAGACCGGCGATCAGGCCCCGGTACTCGGCGACGTTGTTGGTGGCGATCCCGAGGCTCTCCTTGCGCTCCGCGAGAACGGTGCCGTTGGCGGCGTCGAACACCACGGCGCCGTAGCCGGCGGGTCCGGGATTGCCGCGCGAACCACCGTCGGCCTCGACGACGACCCGACCGGCACTCACAGACCCGACTCCTTGGTGCGCACCAGGATCGCGCCGCATTCGGAGCAGCGCACGACGACGTCGGGTGCGGTGGCGGTGATCCGGGAGATCTCGCCGCGATCGAGTTCGATGCGGCATGCTCCGCAGCGCCGCGACTGCAGCAGTGCCGCTCCGACGCCGTTCTGGCTCCGCTGCTTCTCGTAGACGGCGATCAAGTCGGCGGGAAACTGGTCGGCCAGGGCCGTTCGGTCGCGGATGCAGCGCTGCTCGGCGGCGTCCAGATCCGCGACGGCGTCGTCCCGGCGGCGGCCGGCGTCGATGAGGTCTTCCTCGATCTGCGACAGCTGCGCACCGGCGTGGTCGTGGTCGGACTGCGACGCCTCGCGCCGTTCCATCACCTCGAGCAATTCGTCCTCGAGCAGTCCCTGACGGCGGACGAGGCTGCCGAGTTCGTGTTCGAGTTCGGTGAGCTGCTTCGATCCGACCGTTCCGCTCTGGAGCAGTGTGCGGTCGCGGTCCTCGCGCTGACGGACGGCGTCGACCTCACCTTCGAGTTTGCGGATGTCGCGGTCGAGATCGTCGAGGACGATTTCGACGGCCACGGCCGCGTCCTTACGGGTGACGCGCTCCGCCTCGAGCCGCTCGACTTCCTGACGCTCCGGAAGCGCGGTGCGTCGGTGGGCGATCCTCGACAGCTCCGCATCTACGCCGGCGAGGTCGAGAAGCTTGGACTGCACCTGTGGTTCGACGTTCACGCGTGGTAACTCCTGCTGTCTTCTGTGAAGGGTTCTGGTGTGCAGATTGCTTGGGTGTCAACCGTACCCCGGCGGATCACTGGTTTCGGCCGGACGGCGCTACGACGGCGACGCGCTGACCGACCACGGATCGGTTCGTACGGCCGACACCCGAACCTGCCATTCCGGTGTGCGGCCGAACGCGGCGTCGAGGACGCCCTTGGCCTGGTCACACCACGGCTGCTCGCTCGCCCAGTGCGCGACGTCGATCAGGGCCGGACCTCCGGCGCGCAGGTGCTCGTCCGCAGGGTGGTGTCGCAGATCGGCGGTGACGTAGGCGTCCACGCCGAGTCGGGAGACGGCGTCCAGGTACGAGTCGCCGGAGCCGCCGCACACCGCGACGGTGCGGATCGTCGCTTCGGGGTCGCCCGCGGCCCGCACACCCCACGTCGTGGCGGGCAGGGCGTCCGCCACCCGGTCGGTGAAGTCGCGCAGCGACAGCGGTTCGGGGAGCTCCCCGAACCGCCCGAGTCCGCGGGGTCCGGGGAACGTCGCCATCTCGAACACGTCGAACGCGACCTCCTCGTACGGGTGGGCGGCGCGCATCGCGGCGAGCACTTTCTGCCGGATGCCGCGCGGGGCGATCACCTCCACCCGGCTCTCCTCGACGCGTTCGAGCGCACCGACCGCGCCGAGGGTGGGGTTCGCGCCGTCGGTCGGGAGGAACTGGCCCTGCCCGGTGACGGACCAGCTGCAGTTGCGGTAGTTGCCGATGTGTCCGGCGCCCGCGTCGAACAGGGCGCGGCGCACCGTGTCGGCGTCGCCTGCCGGGACCAGGACGACCCACTTGTCCAGGTCCTCGGTGGGGTGTGGGTCGATCGGTCCGGTGACGGTGAGTCCGAGCGCCGCGGCCAGGGCGTCGGAGACGCCGGGGTCCGCGGAGTCGGCGTTGGTGTGCGCGGTGAACAGGGCGCATCCGGCCTTGATCAGTTTGTGGACGAGTGCGCCCTTCGGGGTGTGCGCGCCGACGGTGTCGACGCCGCGCAGCAGCAGCGGGTGGTGGACGAGGAGAAGGTCGGCGCCGGCGTCGATCGCCTCGTCGACGACTTCGGCGGTCGGATCGACCGCGATCGTCACCGTCGTCACCGTGTCGTCGGGGTCGCCGCACACGAGGCCGACGGAGTCCCACGATTCGGCGAGGGCGGGCGGGTATGCCGCATCCAGGGCCGCGATCACGTCGGCGAGACGCACCGGGTTCACACAACCTCCTTCATCGCGTCGATCAGCACATCGGTCTGCTCGGGGGGTCGGACCGCGACCCGGAGGAAGTCGGGACCGAGTCCGGGGAACGTGTCGCACCGCCGCACGGCGATGCCCCGCTCGCGTAATTGCTTCCGCACGAGTTCGCCGTCCGGCAGTCGGAGCAGCAGGAACGGTGCGACGGCGGGCTGGTGCACCGCGACGCCGATCGCGTTCAGCCGCCGGATCATGTCGTCCCGCCACGCACCCAGCACGACGGCGTGCTCCCGAGCGGCGGCGACGGCGTCCGGTTCGCTGCATGCGGCGATCGCCTCCACCTGCAGGCTTCCCAGCGGCCAGTGCGCCCGCCCCACCTGCAGGCGTTCGAGGATCTCCGGGGAGCCGAGCGCGTACCCGCACCGCAGTCCGGCCAGTGCCCACGTCTTGGTGAGGCTGCGCAGCACCAGCACGTCGGGCAGCGAACGACCGGCGAGCGACTCGACCTCGCCCGGCACCGCGTCGGCGAACGCCTCGTCGACCACGACGATCCGGCCGGGCCGGCGCAGCCGCAGAATCTCCTCCGCGGGGTGCAGCACCGAGGTGGGGTTGGTCGGGTTGCCGATCACCACCAGGTCGGCGGATTCGGGAATCGCGGCGGCATCCAGGACGTACGGGTCGTCGAGCAGCACCTGTGTGACGGGCACGTTCGCCTCCCGCAGCGCCCACTCCGGTTCCGTGAACGACGGATGGATCAGTGCTGCCTCCCGGACCCCGAGCCGCGGGAGCAGGGAGAAGCCCTCGGCCCCACCCGAGAGGAGCAGCACCTCCTCGGGCGTCCGGCCGTGCCGGGCGGCGACTGCGGTCCGGGCGGCGCGATCGGCCCCGACGGTGGGATAGGAGCCCAGGCGCGGCAACGCGTCCGCGAGACGCAGTCGCAGCCATTCCGGGGGCCCGTCGCCCTGCACGTTCACTGCGAAATCGAGGAGACCGGGCCCCGCATCCACGTCTCCGTGGTGACGCAGGCTCTCCCGGGTACCGGCACGAATGTCCACAACCGTCGAGCCTAAGGGACAATGGTCCGGTGACATCTCTCTCCACCTCCCTGTCCTCCGCCCCTTCGGCCCTGTCGGCTCCGATCGTGCTGTTCGATCTCGACGGCACGCTCACCGACTCCGCGCCCGGCATTCACGCCGGGTTCCGTCATGCGCTCGCGACGATCGGGCAGCCGGAACCGACCGACGAGATGATCGACGCCGTCATCGGCCCGCCGATGATCGACACGTTCCGGTCGATGGGGCTGGACGAAGACGTCGTGCAGCAGGCGGTCGCGGCCTACTTCGAGCGCTACGACAGCGTGGGGTGGGCGGAGAACGCCGTCTTCGACGGCATCGAGAAGGTGCTGATCGACGCCCGCGACAGCGGCCGACGGCTCGCCGTCGCCACGTCGAAGTCCGAACGGTTCGCGATCCGCATCCTCGAACACTTCGAACTGGCCCACTACTTCGAGTTCATCGGCGGTGCCAGCGACGACGGCAGTCGGCGCGCCAAGTCGGACGTGATCGCCCACTCCCTCCGCAACCTGGGAGTCACCGCCACCGAGGGCGCCACCCCCGACGTCCTGATGGTCGGCGACCGTGACCACGACGTCCTCGGTGCCGCGCACTGGGGCATCCCCGCGGTGTTCGTCGAGTGGGGTTACGGTTTCCCGGCCGAGGCCGAGCGCGCGCACACGACGGCGCAGACCGTCGCCCACCTCGGGAAGATGCTCGATGCCGCAGCCTGACACCCCGTTGCACGTGACGTTCGTGTGCACCGGCAACATCTGCCGCTCCCCCATGGCCGAGAAGATCTTCGCCGAGCACCTCCGCCGGGAAGCCCTCGACGACCGGGTGACGGTGAGCAGCGCCGGGACCCACGGCTGGCACGTCGGCCGCGAGGCCGACATCCGCACCAACGAGACCCTGAAGCTGAACGGGTACCCGACGGGCCACACGGCCGCGGAGGTCGGGCCGTTCCATCTCGGCGCCGATCTGGTGGTCGCACTGGCGGCCAACCACGACCGTGAGCTTGCCCACATGGGGGTGCCCGACGAACGCCGCCGGCTGCTGCGCAGCTTCGACCCGGACGCGGACACGTCGTCCGTCCCAGACCCCTTCTACGGCGACCTCGAGGACTTCGAACGGGTCCGCCTGCAGATCGAGGCCGCAGTGCCCGGGTTGCTCGACTGGGTGCGCAGCCGGTAACCCACGATCAGGGTCCCCACCTGCGAGCGGCTACCGTGGAGGCGTGCGAAGGCTGAGATTTCTGTTGCGACCCGGCTGGTTGGTGTTGGCCTTGGTGGTCGCCGGATTCGCATTCATGTGTTTCTACGTGCTCGCGCCGTGGCAGCTCGGCAAGAACACGTCGACGGAGCACCGAAACCAGCTGATCGCCGACTCGGTCGACGCCGACCCCGTCCCGCTGGAGACCCTGCTGTCCGGCGCGGCCCCGAATCCGGACGACGAGTGGCGCCGCGTCACCGCGACCGGGGCCTACGTCCAGAACAGTGATCTGCTGGTCCGGTTGCGGTCCATCGAATCGCAGCCCGCGTACGAGGTCCTGACGCCGCTGCAACTGACCGACGGTCGCACGATCCTGGTCAACCGCGGCTACGTCCGCCCTGTGCAGGGAACCGAGCCGCCGCCGGTGGATCCGCCGCCGGCCGGGCAGGTTACGCTCGACGGTCGCGTCCGAAAGTCCGAGGGCACCATCGCAGGCAAGGAACCGATCGACGAGAACGGGCTCCGCCAGGTGTACTACATCGATGCGGGTCAGATCGGCGGTTTCATCGGCACCGATCTCGTCGACGCGTACGTGCAACTCGAACCCGGTCAGCCCGGCGGCCTCGGCACCATCCCGCTCCCCCAACTCGACGCCGGCCCGTACCTGTCGTACGGCTTGCAGTGGCTGGCGTTCGGCATCATGGCCCCGCTCGGCCTGGCCTACTTCATTCGCGCGGAGTGGCGCGAACGCCGCAAGGAGAAGTCCGCGAAGACCTCCGACGACTCCGCCCCGGTTCCCACACCGGTGGCCCGGAAGAAGCCGTTCGCCCGAAGCAAGCCGGTGGAGTCAGCGCCGCGGACGGCGGCGGAAGCGAAGCTGGCCGACCGCTACGGCAAGGGCCGCTGACACCAGCGCCGCACCGACCTGCACCGCCGCGGACAGCCGTACCGCACGGTCGAGGTCGACGGGCAGGGGCGACGGCCCGGAGCCGAGGACGGGTCGCATCTCGACGCCGTGCGCGTATTCGGTGCGCCCACCCAGCGAGATCCCGAGTGCGCCCGCCGCGCTGGCCTCCGCGACGCCCGCGTTGGGGCTGGGGTGCTGGGACGCGTCGCGTCGCCACGCCTCCCACGCCTCGTTCGGCGACCCGCCGACCGCCGGCGCGGCCATGACGGACAGCGCACCCGTCAGGCGGGCGGGCAGCAGGTTGAGGACGTCGTCCCACCGCGCCGCCGCCCAGCCGAAGTTGCGGTACTTCGGCGAGCGGTACCCGACCATCGCGTCCAGGGTGTTGGACGCCCGGTAGACGAACAGTCCGGGAATTCCGGCCACGGCGCCCCACACGAATGCCCCGACCGCCGAGTCCGACGTGTTCTCGGCCACCGACTCCAGCGTCGCCCGCGTGAGCCCGTCGACGCCGAGCACGCTGGGGTCGCGGCCGCACAGCGACGGCAACAGGGCGCGGGCGGCGGCAAGGTCGTCCACCTCCAGGTGTGCGGCCATGCTCGATCCGGTCCGTCCCAGCGACGTCCCGCCGAGCACGGCCCACGTCGCGACGGCCGTTCCGGCTACCTCGCCTGGCCATCCCCCGCGCCGCGCCATCCGCGTCGCGGCGACCCCCAGCCCCGCCGCTCCGCCGACGAGGACCGCCACGTGCAGGATCCCGGCCGGCCGGGAGTCGCGGTACGTCACCTTCTCCAATGCCATTGCGGTGCGTCCGAATCCGGCCACGGGATGCCACCGGGCCGGATCGGCGAACACGCGGTCGCCGGCGAAGCCGAGGAGCAGGCCTGCAGCACGCGCGGTGGCGGGACGGGAGGTTCGATGCACGCCGATATTTGTATCAACTAACGTTGCAGTCGATGTAAAGGAGCGTCCCATGAATGCCGCGATCGACGAGTACCTGGTAGGCAAGGACCCGGACGCCACCGAGCGCCTGCTGCAGTTCCGTGACCTCGTTCTCGCGTGCGGCGAGGTGGACGAGCGGGTCCACCGGACCGAGATCGCGTGGGCTCGTGCCCGCGTCTTCGCTGCCGCGTTCATCTATTCGTCGCGGCTCGAGATCGCTCTCGACCTGCGTCGGCGCGTCCATCACCCGCAGCTCCGCGAGGCGTTTCCCACCACGAAGACGGTGATCACGCACCGTTTGACGATCACGTCCGACGATCAGCTCGACGACACCCTAGCGGCGCTCCTCGCCGAGGCCTACGACACCGTGGGTCCAGGCATTCGCGCGCACTAGCCGGGGGCACAATTGCGCGCCGATTCGCCGGATTCCCGCGCAATAGCGTGTGCGTCTCACCAATCCGTCGGCGGGTGCGAACCACGCACTCGTTCCGGTCGGTATGTCTGATTCCTGAAACTCTGCTGAGTATCTCGCCAAGCGCCCTTTACTGCGCCTACCATGGTAAATGCCGCCTCGTTCCCCCCATTCAGGGGCGGCGCACGGCCCCGCCCTGCTCACATCTTCGGTGCTGACTCAACACACCCACGTGGCCCGGCGGGGTTCTGCGCGTCCGGTGGAAATTCGTGTGAGGCATTGGTTTCGCCGACTGCGCCTGGGACGATCGAGAGGTGTGCAGCGACCTGACCAAGCTCGGCGACGACGAACTGCTCGCCCAGCTGGATGAGCACCGAGCACTGCTCGGCGAGTCGATCGCGAACGATTACGGCTGCGAAACGGTCCGCGGAGTCACCATCCGGATCACGGCGTTCGAGGCCGAACTCGGTCGCCGCGGCTCCGCGACCTCGCGCGACGCGACCTGACGGGCTACCTGCGGCTCGTGGTGGGAGCGGACCAGACGCCGGTCACTTCCCCGTCGTCCTCGTAGCGGTCGATCTTCACGATGCCCGCCCCGGTTTCGGTGGGCCGGTGCGTCTCGTTGACGGCCTGGAAGTCTGATTCGAAGGTCTTGTCGCTCGACGTGCCGTTGCGCAGCGTCACCTTGTACCTGGGCATGTCAGGAATATGCCACTGCCGGCGAGGCCGCGGGCGATGAACAGGTTAACTCCACGAAACCTGTCACAGGACGGCAGCTGAACTGAAATGACACAAATCTGTGCTATTTCAGTCAGAACTGCTATTTTCGGCATTGTGCCGTCCGACACACAGCTGATATTCGCCGACCACGTCGGCCGTTTCTACGCACGCCGGTACGGATTCCCGCCGATGGCGGGACGGCTGCTGGGGTACCTGTTCGTCTGCGATCCACCGCAACAGACGATCGACGAACTGGGCGAGGCGTTGCTGGCGAGCCGGAGCGCCATCACCGGGGCGGTCAAGCTGCTCGAGGGCTATCGGATGGCGCGGCGAACCCGAATGGCCGGCGAGCGGGTGGACCGGGTGAGCCTGGACCCGGCCAGTCAGCAACCGCAGAACTTCGATTCCGCTCTCCATCAGGAGCATGCGGCGCTGTTCCGGGAGGGATTGGCGTTGCTGGCCGACGCTCCACCCGAACGTCGCGCCCCGCTCGAGGAGATGGTCGCGCTGGCCGACTTCCTCAGCGAGCGACTTCCGGCGCTGCTGAACGAGTGGCACGCGCATCGCGACGAGCTCCGGGCTCGGCGCACAAAGAAACCCGATCGAGAAGAGGATGTACACCATGACTGAAATCGAACTGTCCGCCCTGCGCGAGCAGGCGGCCAACGGCGATTCGACCGCGCTCGACCTCCTGATCGAGCTCGCCGGCGAACGGGGTGACATGGACGAACTCCGCCGGCTCGCAGACAACGGCAGCTCCGACGCGGCCGACCAGCTCATCGAACTCGCCACGGAACTGGGCGACATGAACGAACTCCGCCGCCTCGCCGACAACGGCAACATCACCGCCGCCGAGCAGCTCATGGAACTCACCGAGGAGTGAAGTGCCGTGCGGGGCGGCCGAACGCGGGCAGCACGGTGAACACCGACACGGAGAAAGCCCCGACCCGCGCGGAACGCAGATCGGGGCTTTGCCCTGACGGTGGGCGCGGAGGGTTTCGAACCCCCGACCGCTGGTGTGTAAAACCAGAGCTCTACCACTGAGCTACACGCCCGAACATCCGGCGAGAACCTCGCCGGATGCGCATCAGGACTCTAGCGTGGCGAGCGCTTTCTCCCAAGCTTCCTGGTCACGGGCCTCTCCGGGCCCGTTCATCTCGGCGAACCGGATGACGCCTTCCTTGTCGATGACGAAGGTGCCGCGGTTCGCGAAGCCCAGTTTCTCGTTGAAGACACCGTACTGCTGCGCGACCGCACCGTGCGGCCAGAAGTCGGCGAGCAGCGGGAAGGTGTATCCCTGCTCGGCGGACCAGATCTTGTGTGTCGGCGACGCACCGACGGAGAGCGCGAGAATCGCAGTCTCGTCGTTCTCGAACTTCGGCAGTTCGTCGCGAACCTTGCAGAGTTCACCCTGACACGTTCCGGTGAACGCGAGGGGGTAGAACACGAGCAGGACGTTCTTCTTTCCGCGGTAATCGGAAAGCGTCACTTCCTGATTGTTCTGGTCCTTGAGGGTGAAATCGGGGGCGGTGGTGCCCACCTCGAGCGGCATGACGTGATCCTTCGGTGAGTGAACGAAAAGGTGCGACTGTTCAGCGCTTGTTCGCGGGACGCGACTTCGGCTGAACCAGACGGCTTCCCGACCAGTCCCCGAGGTTCGCCGCCGACGTCTGGGTGAGACCGGCTGTAGGTGCGGACTCGGCGATCTCGCTGGGCTCCACGTGACCGGGCTGACCGGTCTTGGGGGTGAGGACCCACACGAATCCCTCGTCGGCCAGGGGGCCGATGGCATCCATGAGGGCGTCGACGAGGTCTCCGTCTTCGTCGCGCCACCACAGCAGCACGACGTCGATCACCTCGTCGGAATCCTCGTCAAGCAGTTCTCCACCGATGGTGTCCTCGACCGCGGCACGCAGGTCGTCGTCGGTGTCCTCGTCCCAGCCCAGTTCCTGTACCGCCATGTCGGCAGTGATCCCGAGTTTCTGAGCGTAGTTTTGGGCGTCCGCCGCGGCGACCACGGTGGGGTCCTCCTTTTGTTGACGGTGCTCGGATACCCGAACACCTGCCGGATGAAGATCAATTAGGTGAAAGCGAACATGCTCGAACGCTTTCGCGCAAGCCGACCACGCGAATTTTTCTCAGAAAGTAGTGATGCGTGGTCATCGACCGAGCCTACGGTGCGGGAGTCACGATGTGGGGCAGGCTCCCCGAATCGAGTCGCTGAGCTCGTCTCCACGGCTCGCGAGTGTGTTCAGAATGTCACCGCGCTGCCCGCCGTCGACCGCGGTCGCGAGTTCCCGGTAGTTGTTCGCGTAATCGGTGAGCAGTCCGGTCAGCTCCGCGGGAAGTGCGGGCGTGGCGGCATTCGCCCCGTCGGCCGCCGCCCGAAGGGCTGCCGCCGCGGCGCTCGCCTTCGCACCGGTGTCTGCGGCGTCGGCGTTGGCGGCGTCGATGAAGGCGTTGTAGCTGTCGATGGTGTCGCCGGCACGGTTCACGAACATCGTGCACTGCTCCACGAGCGCCTCCCGCTCGGCCGCGGCCTTCTGGGAGGACGACGCGGCCACCGATGAGGACGTCGCCTCCGCGGCGTACTCGGCGGCCTGAGAATCGTTTTGCTGCGCGGTCCCCTCGACCGCGCCGCCGCATCCGGCGATGACGCCCACACCGACGATCGCCGCGACGGCAGCACTCGCCGGCCCCCAGCGGCGCGTCGACGTGCGCATTCGTCTCCCCCATGTTTTCGACGGCATCGACAAGTTCAACATTCGGCCCCGGATCTGCGCAAACGCTACCGGAGAGTAACCCGAACACAGTGTGCCGACTGCGCCGCGATGGTGAAAGATGAGGGTCGCGCCATATTCATAAAGGAGATGGGTCGGGCCTAACAAGGCCGCGATCGCATGGAGAGGACGCCACACCGCGCGTCCCACCACAATGAGGAGCAACGTTGTCAGACCTGATCCAGGGACCCGCGTCTCAACCGGATTCCGCCACACCCGGCGCCGGAGCGGCCCAACCTTCCAACCCCAGTGCGACCCCGGGTTCCGACGCCCGCGTTCGCGTCATCCGTGAGGGTGTTGCGTCTTATCTGCCGGATATCGACCCGGACGAGACCACGGAGTGGTTGGAATCGTTCGACGGACTGTTGGACCGGTCCGGACCGACTCGTGCCCGGTATCTGATGTTGCGGATGCTCGAGCGGGCCGGGGAGAAGCACGTCGCGTTGCCGGCGTTGACGTCGACCGATTATGTGAACACCATCCCGACGGAGAACGAGCCGTGGTTCCCCGGGGACGAGGAGACCGAGCGCCGGTATCGGGCGTTCATCCGGTGGAACGCGGCGGTGATGGTGACCCGCGCGCAACGCCCCGGGGTCGGGGTCGGTGGTCACATTTCGACGTATGCGTCGTCGGCGGCCCTGTACGAGGTGGGGTTCAACCACTTCTTCCGCGGCAAGGACCATCCCGGGGGTGGGGATCAGATCTTCATCCAGGGCCACGCCTCGCCGGGCATCTACGCCCGCGCGTTTTTGGAGGGGCGGATCCCGGCGGAGCGGATGGACGGGTTCCGGCAGGAACACTCGCACGCCGATCAGGGCGGCGGGTTGCCGTCGTACCCGCACCCGCGGCTGCTGCCGGATTTCTGGGAGTTCCCGACCGTGTCGATGGGGTTGGGCCCGATGAACGCGATCTACCAGGCGAGGTTCAACCACTACCTGCACGACCGCGGCATCAAGGACACCGCCGATCAGCACGTGTGGGCGTTTCTGGGTGACGGGGAGATGGACGAACCCGAATCCCGCGGCCTGGCGCACGTGGCGGCCACCGAGGGCCTCGACAACCTGACGTTCGTGGTGAACTGCAACCTGCAGCGCCTCGACGGCCCGGTCCGCGGCAACGGCAAGATCATCCAGGAGTTGGAGTCGTTCTTCCGCGGCGCCGGCTGGAACGTGATCAAGGTGGTCTGGGGCCGCGAGTGGGACGCGCTGCTGCACGCGGACCGGGACGGCGCCCTGGTCAACCTGATGAACGTCACCCCGGACGGTGACTACCAAACGTACAAGGCCAACGACGGCGGGTACGTGCGCGAGCACTTCTTCGGCCGGGATCCGCGGACGAAGGAACTGGTCGCGAACCTGTCGGATCAGGACATCTGGAACCTCAAGCGCGGCGGCCACGATTACCGCAAGATCTACGCCGCGTACGCGGCGGCGATGGCGCACAAGGGGCAGCCGACGGTGATCCTGGCGCACACCATCAAGGGCTACACCCTGGGCAAGCACTTCGAGGGCCGCAACGCCACCCACCAGATGAAGAAGCTGACCCTCGACGATCTGAAGAATTTCCGGGACCTGCAGCGCATCCCGATCTCCGACGCCGAGTTGGAGAAGGACCCGAAGATGCCCCCGTACTACCACCCCGGCCCCGATGCCCCGGAGATCCAATACATGCTCGACCGCCGCCGCGCGCTCGGTGGGTTCCTGCCGCAGCGCCGCACCAGCCCGGCGCCGTTGCCGATGCCGCCGGATTCGACCTACGACGTGGTCCGCAAGGGCTCCGGCAAGCAGCAGGTCGCGACCACCATGGCGTTGGTGCGGATCATGAAGGAGCTGTTGCGGGACAAGGAGATCGGCAAGCGGATCGTGCCGATCATCCCGGACGAGGCCCGCACCTTCGGGATGGACTCCTGGTTCCCCTCCTTGAAGATCTACAACCGCAACGGCCAGCTGTACACGGCGGTGGATGCGGACCTGATGCTCGCCTACAAGGAATCGGAGATCGGGCAGATCCTGCACGAGGGCATCAACGAGGCCGGCTCGACCGCCTCGTTCACCGCGGTCGGCACCTCCTATGCCACCCACGGTGAGCCGATGATCCCGCTGTACATCTTCTACTCGATGTTCGGGTTCCAGCGCACCGGCGACGGGTTGTGGGCGGCGGCGGATCAGATGGCCCGCGGATTCGTCCTCGGCGCCACCGCCGGCCGCACCACCCTCACCGGCGAAGGCCTCCAGCACGCCGACGGGCACTCGCTGCTGCTGGCCTCGACCAACCCGGCCGCCGTCGCCTACGACCCGGCGTTCTCCTACGAGATCGCGCACATCGTCAAGGACGGACTGCGCCGGATGTACGGCGGCACCGACGGGGTCGACGGGTTCGGTGGGGAGGACATCTTCTACTACATCACCCTCTACAACGAGCCCTACTCCCAGCCCGCCGAGCCCGCCGACCTCAACGTCGACGGCCTGCTCAAGGGCATGTACCTGTTCAAGAAGTCGCAGGCTTCGGGCCCGAAGGCGCAGATCCTGGTCTCCGGTGTCACCATGCCCGAGGGGCTGCGTGCGCAGGAACTGCTCGCCGACGAGTGGGGTGTGGCCGCCGACGTGTGGTCGGTCACCTCCTGGGGTGAGCTGCGCCGCGACGGCATCGAATCGGAGCGCCAGGCCCTGCGCGACCCCGGCACCGACGCCCCGCTGCCGTATGTCACGCAGGCGTTGTCCGACGCCGCCGGCCCGTTCGTGGCGGCCTCGGACTGGATGCGCGCCGTCGCCGATCAGATCCGTCAGTGGGTGCCCGGCTCGTACACCACCCTCGGCACCGACGGGTTCGGCTTCTCCGACACCCGCCCCGCCGCCCGCCGGTACTTCAACGTCGACGCCGAATCCATCGTCGTCGCCGTCCTGTCCGCCCTCGCCGGCGAAGGCACCCTCGACCGCTCCAAGGCCGTCGAAGCCGCCAACCGGTACCGCATCGACGACGTCCGCGCCGCGGCCGTCTCGTACACGGACACCGGCAGCGCGTAACGCCGAGATCCTCCCCACCGCCGCCCGTGTGTCCGTCGGACTACACGGGCGGCGGTGGGCGTAGGTTCTTGACTATGGTCGAGCAGAGTCCGTTGGTCTCCCGCAGACGACAAACCCGGGATCCGTTGCCCGACGCGCTGTTGCGTCGCGTCAAACAGTTCTCCGGTCGCCTCTCGACCGAGGCCGTCACGACGATGCAGGACCAACTGCCGTTCTTCGACGACCTCGACGCCGCTCAACGCTCCAACGTGCAGTTGCTGGTTCAGACGGCGGTCGTGAACTTCCTCGAGTGGCTCAAGAACCCGGACAGCGACATCCGGTTCAGCCTGGACGCGTTCCAGGTCATTCCGCAGGATCTCGCGCGCAGGCTCACCCTCAGCCAGACGGTGGACATGGTCCGCGTGGCGATGGAGTTCTTCGAGCAGTGGCTGCCGGCGCTCGCCCGCAACGACCAGCAGCTGATCGCCCTCACCGAGGCCGTCCTCCGTTACGGCCGCGAACTGGGTTTCGCGGCCGCCTCGGTGTACGCGAGTGCCGCGGAGTCCCGCGGTGCGTGGGACACCCGGCTCGAGGCACTCGTGGTCGACGCCGTGGTCCGTGGTGACACGGGCTCGGACATGTTGTCGCGGGCGGCGACCCTCAACTGGGACGCCACCGCCCCCGCCACCGTCATCGTCGGCACTCCCCCCGAGGACGAACGGGTCTCCGTCGTCGGCACGGTCCACACCATCGCGCAGAAGCACGGACGCGCCGCCCTCGCCGTGGTGCAGGGTTCTCGGCTCGTGATGGTCGTCAGCGGCGAACTTCAGGAGGGGTCGGGGCACTCGAGTTTCATGACCGACCTGCTCGGCAAGTTCTCGGACGAGCCGGTGATCATCGGCCCGACCACGCCGACGCTGGGTGCGGCGCACTTCAGTGCCGTCGAGGCGCTCGCCGCGATGCAGGCGGTCGCCGGCTGGCGGGGCGCGCCTCGGCCCGTCCACGCCGCCGAATTGTTACCCGAGCGCGCACTGCTCGGGGACAACGCCGCGGTCACCGCTCTGAACGACCATCTGGTCGCGCCGCTGGCGGCCGCCGGAGGTGTTCTCACCGACACTTTGGACGCATATCTCGACTGTGGAGGTGCGGTTGAGACTTGTGCCCGGCAGCTGTTTGTTCATCCAAATACTGTGCGGTATCGACTCAAGAGAATCGCCGAAGTCACCGGTCGCGATCCGACGAATCCGCGGGATGCGTATGTACTCAGAGTGGCTGCCACAGTGGGTCGATTGACACATTCCCATAACGAACCCATATCACGTTTAACACCAGTCACACCCTTCCCATTCGGAGAAGCAGGGCTGTAACGAACGTCTGTCCAGATTCGATGCGAGGACCCCACGTGCAATTTTGTGGGAACCCAACAAATCCGCCGACAAAGGTTCATCCGCAACGACATCTCGCAGCACGCCGTTGACGGTGTTCTCTTGAAGAGTGATTTCGTTGCTCGCCCCGGGTCAGGGCTCTCAGACTCCCGGCATGCTCATCCCTTGGTTGGAGCTGCCGGGTTCTCATGACCGTGTCGCACTGTGGTCGAAGGCTGCCGGCCTCGACCTCGTCCGCCTCGGTACCACCGCGACAGCGGAGGAGATCACCGACACGTCGGTGACTCAGCCCCTCGTCGTGGCCGCCGCACTCCTCGCCTTCGAGGAACTCGACGCGCGTGGCCTGGTTCCCGCAGACACCATCGCGGCCGGGCACTCGGTCGGTGAACTCGCCGCAGCCGCGGTCGCCGGAGTCCTCTCCGCCGACGACGCCGTCGCCCTCGCCGCCGTCCGCGGCGCGGAGATGGCGAAGGCCTGCGCACTCGAACCGACCGGCATGTCCGCGGTCCTCGGGGGCGACGAGGCCGAGGTGCTCGCCCGCCTCGACGAACTGGGCCTCGAACCGGCCAACCGCAATGCGGCGGGCCAGATCGTCGCGGCAGGTCTGCTGTCGGCGCTCGAGGAACTCGCGGCCAACCCGCCGGAGAAGGCGCGGGTTCGCGCTCTTCCCGTCGCAGGCGCGTTCCACACCCGGTTCATGGCTCCCGCGCAGGAGGCCGTCACCGAGGCTGCGTCCAAGATCACACCGGGTGAACCCACCCGCACTCTGCTCTCCAACGCCGACGGCGCACCGGTCGCATCCGGAGCCGACGCACTGACTAAACTGGCCGCGCAGGTAACCCGACCTGTGCGTTGGGACCTGTGTACCGCAAGCCTGCGGACCGCTCAGGTCTCCGCGATCGCGGAACTTCCACCAGCCGGAACCCTCGTCGGTATCGCCAAGCGTGAAATGCGCGGCACGCCGACTCTGGCACTCAAGACCCCGGGGGATATCTCCGCGCTAGCCGAACTGACAGAACTCGGCTAGTTTGCTGCGCGCACCTCGGTGCGTGCAGGGCCCGCAGGCGCGGCCGATGGGGACGTGCCTGCACAACTCCAGATACATCTACACCGAATTAGAAGGGAGCCACTCAGTGGCCGCCACCCAGGAAGACATCATCGCCGGACTCGCGGAGATCATCGAGGAGGTCACCGGTATTGAGCCGTCCGAGGTGACCATCGAAAAGTCTTTCGTCGACGACCTCGACATCGACTCCCTCTCCATGGTTGAGATCGCCGTCCAGACCGAGGACAAGTACGGCGTGAAGATCCCCGACGAGGATCTCGCCGGACTGCGCACCGTCGGTGACGCCGTGTCCTACATCCAGAAGCTCGAAGCAGAAGGTGGCGCCGACGCGGAGGCCGTGAAGGCGAAGCTCGAAGCTGCCAAGAACGACGAGGAGTGAGCTCAGCCGTGACTTCCGCCTCGACCAACGGGAAGCAGTTCCCCAACATCGTCGTCACCAGCCTCGCGGCCACGACGTCGATCGCTGGTGACGTGGATGCCACGTGGAAGGGCCTGTTGGCCGGCGAGAGCGGCATCGACACCATCCGGGAAGCCTTCGTCACGGAGAACGACCTTCCGGTGACGATCGGCGGCAAGCTCAAGGTGTCGCCCGACGAGTCGCTGTCCCGGGTGGAGATCCGCCGGATGAGCTTCGTCGAGCGGCTGGCGCTCGTCTTGGGCCGTCAGGTCTGGGAGAACGCCGGCAGCCCGGAGGTCGACAAGGATCGCCTCGGCGTCGTGATCGGCACCGGACTGGGCGGCGGCGAAGCTCTGATCGACGCCGTCGAGAAGATGAAGGCCGGTGGGTACCGCAAGGTGTCGCCGTTCGCCGTCCAGATGGTGATGCCCAACGGTCCGTCGGCCACCGTCGGACTCGAGCTCGGGGCCCGCGCCGGAGTGATCACTCCCGTGTCGGCCTGTTCCTCGGGTTCCGAGGCCATCGCCCATGCGTACCGCATGCTGGTGATGGGCGACGCGGACATCATCGTCGCCGGTGGTGTGGAGGGTTACCTCGACGCCGTGCCGATCGCGAGTTTCGCGATGATGCGCGCGCTGAGCACCCGCAACGACGATCCGAAGGCGGCTTCGCGGCCGTTCGACAAGGATCGTGACGGCTTCGTGTTCGGTGAAGCCGGAGCGATGATGGTCCTCGAAACCGAGGAGCACGCCAAGGCTCGCGGTGCCACCATCCACGCCCGTTTGCTGGGCGCGGGAATCACCTCCGACGGGTTCCACATCGTCGCTCCCGATCCTTCGGGTTCGGGCGCTGCGCGGGCCATGACGAGGGCGATCGAGACGGCTGGATTGACGAAGACGGACATCCAGCACATCAACGCGCACGCCACGGCAACGCCGATCGGTGACACGGCAGAGGCGAACGCCATCAAGGCTGCCGTCGGCAACCATGCTGCGGTGTACGCACCGAAGTCCGCGTTGGGGCACTCGATCGGCGCCGTCGGTGCGCTCGAGGCGGTGCTCACGGTCCTGAGTCTGCGTGACGGAGTCATTCCGCCCACGCTGAATCTCGAGAATCAGGATCCAGAGATCGACCTGGATGTCGTCAAGGGCGAAGCCCGTTACGGCGAGATCGATTTCGCGATCAACAACTCGTTTGGTTTCGGTGGGCACAATGTCGCGCTCGCCTTCGGCCGGGCCTGACAGCCGGTCCTGCTAGCTCGCGGGTGGAGACCCCTTCTCTGAAGGGGTCTCCACCCATCGACAGCCCACCCGGGCCCGCCACAAGGAGGACGCGATGACAATCTTGGCACCCGCGACTAAGTCCGATGCGTCGATCGATCCGCGCGATCCCCTTGCGCGCCTGGAGAAGCTGTTCGACGCCGGGACGGTCGTCCCTCTGCATCCGCGTGACAAGTCCGGTGTTCTGGCCGCGTCCGGCAACATCGACGGTGTCCGCACCATCGCCTACTGCTCCGATGCCACCGTCATGGGCGGCGCCATGGGTGTCGAAGGCTGCAAGCACATCGTGACGGCGATCGACACCGCCCTCGAGGAAGACGCCCCGATCGTGGGTCTCTGGCACTCGGGTGGCGCGCGTCTCGCCGAGGGCGTCGAGGCCCTGCACGCCGTCGGACTGGTCTTCGAGGCCATGGTCCGCGCGTCCGGCCGCGTCCCACAGATTTCCGTCGTCCTCGGCTTCGCGGCCGGCGGTGCGGCGTACGGTCCCGCGCTGACCGACATCGTCATCATGGCGCCCGAGGCCCGCGTCTTCGTCACCGGACCGGACGTGGTCCGCAGTGTCACCGGTGAGCAGGTCGACATGGTGTCCCTCGGCGGTCCCGACACGCACACGAAGAAGTCGGGTGTCGCGCACATCGCCGCCCACGACGAGGGTGACGCCCTGCACCGGGCGCGCCGCCTGGTGTCGATGTTCTGCGAGCAGGGCGAGTTCGATCAGGCCGCGGCCGCGCACGGCGACACCGATCTCCGCGCGCTCATGCCCGAGTCGGCGAAACGCGCCTACGATGTCCGTCCGATCGTTCACGAACTGCTCGACAACGTCGAGGGCGAGTCGAGTTTCGAGGAACTGCAGGGCAATTACGCCCGCAGCATCGTCACCGGTCTCGGACGCCTCGGCGGCCGCACCGTCGGTGTCATCGCCAACAACCCGCTCCGCCTGGGTGGTTGCCTGAACTCGGAGAGCGCCGAGAAGTCGGCTCGTTTCGTCCGGTTGTGCAACGCATTCGGCATCCCGCTCGTCGTGGTCGTGGACGTACCCGGTTACCTCCCCGGTGTGAGCATGGAATGGGAAGGCGTCGTGCGTCGCGGCGCCAAGCTGCTCCACGCGTTCGCCGAAGCCACGGTTCCCCGCGTGACGGTCGTGACCCGCAAGATCTACGGCGGCGCCTACATCGCCATGAACTCCCGCGCGCTCGGCGCCACCGCCGTCTACGCGTGGCCCGATGCCGAGGTCGCCGTCATGGGCGCCAAGGCCGCCGTCGGCATCCTGCACAAGCGCGCCCTGGCCGCAGCGCCGGAAGACGAGCGTGAGGCCCTGCACGAGCGTCTGGCCGTCGAACACGAGAGCATCGCCGGTGGCGTCGACCGCGCCGTCGCGATCGGTGTGGTGGACGAGGAGATCGACCCCGCCAAGACGCGCAGTGTCGTCACCGCCGCCCTCGCCGCCGCTCCCTCCAGCCGCGGCGACCACAAGAACATCCCGCTGTGATCTGAGCTCTGGTCGAGAGAAGGCCCCCGCCGTTGTTGTGGCGGGGGCCTTTTCGCGTCCGTGAGCGGGGTGTCAGCCGACGTCGCGGCGCAACCAGGTGACCTCGGCGCCTTCGCCGCCGCTGCGGAACGGCTCGAGAGCCTCGTCCCAGGCGGTTCCGAGTGCGTAGTCCAGTTCGGCCGCGATGTCGCCGCCCGCTTGCATCAGTGCCCGCAGCCGCATCTCACCCACGACGACATCGCCGTTCGCGCTGGTGGACCCGTGCCACAGACCCATACCGGGCACGTGGCTGTACCGTTCGCCGTCCACGCCCTCACTGGCGTCCTCGGTGACCTCGAAGCGCAGCATCGGCCAGGCGCGGAGCGCGTTGACCAGCCGTGAGGCGGTGCCGACAGGCCCCACCCAGCTGGTGGTCGCGCGCAGAACGCCGTTGGAGGCCGGCTGCGAGGTCCATTTCAGGTTGGCTCGGCAGTCGAGGGTCGCGGTCAACGCCCATTCGATATGGGGGCACAACGCGGCGGGCGACGAGTGGATGTAGACAACACCAGCCGTCGCGTCCGCGAACTGATTCAATGCGCGCACTCGAGCCTCCTGCTTCGACGAGGGACGTCTTCCCCAACGGCCTCAGTCGGTGTGTGCAGCGGGCTCGGTTGATCAGTGTGCCTTGTGATGCCTGTGTTGCGCCAGTGATTCGAGCAATCGGTGTGTCATCGCCTTCTGCGTTCCGAGAGGATACCGTCGCTCAGCTCGGTCCACAGGGGCTTGGCCCAGTCGCCGAAATCCCGGTCCGTCAATGCGACGCACGCCAGTCCGGCGGCCGGATCGACCCACAGGAAGGTGCCGGACTGCCCGAAGTGGCCGAACGTCCGCGGCGAGTTGCCGGTGCCCGTCCAGTGCGGGCTCTTGCCCGAACGGATCTCGAATCCCAGACCCCAGTCGTTGGGCCGCTGTGAGCCGTATCCGGGCAGGATTCCGTCCAGCCCGGGAAACTGCACGGAGGTGGCGTCCGCGAACGTCTGAGGCGAAATGAGGGCCGGGCGGAACAGTTCCACTGCGAACCGGCCGAGATCGCCCGCCGACGCCTGCGCTCCGTGACCGGCGGGCCCGACGAGCGCTGACGCGCCCATCGACAGTGGAGCGAAGACGGATTCCGCGACATAGTCGGCGAAATCGATCGACGTCTCGGCGGTGAGGAAGTCGGCGAGCACCTCGTAGCCGGCGCTCGAGTAGATCCGCTTGCGCTCCGGTGCCGTCTGCACACGGTTCGCATCGAACGCGAGACCCGACGCGTGCGCCAGCAGGTGACGCACGGTCGAGCCCTCCGGGCCTGCGGGCTGGTCGAGTTCGACGGCCCCCTCCTCGGTGGCCACCAGGACCGCGTACGCGCAGAGCAGCTTGGTCACCGAGGCCAGGGGGAAGACGCGCTGCTGGTCGCCGTACTCGCCGATCACCCCTTCGTCGTACGACAGGACCACCGCCGCAGCGTTGTCCACGGGCCATCGGGCAATCTGATCGAGACTCTGCACCCGGTCAGCCTACGAGAGCGGCCCGCGGTCAGCAGCGGCGAGCCGTCACCAGTCGGCTTCGGTGTATCGGATGACGCCGCGAATGTTCTTGCCGTCGAGCATGTCCTGATACCCGTCGTTGACACCTTCGAGGGTGTAGGTGCGGGTGATCATGTCGTCGAGGTTCAGCTGCCCCGACTTGTACATGGCCAGCAGGTTCGGGATCTCGACCCGGGCGTTTCCGCCGCCGAAGATGGTGCCTTTCAGGTCCTTCTGCAGCATCGAGAAGAGGAACAGGTTCAGCTTGACGTCCATGTCGGTCATCGCGCCCATGGCCGTGACGACGCACGTGCCGAACTTGCTGGTGAGCAACAGGGCTTCCTCGACGTATTCGCCGTGCATCTCCCCGACCGTGATGATCGTCTTCTGCGCCATCAAACCGTTGGTGAGCGCGATGATCGGCTCGATTGCGGCGGCGGCACTCTCGAACGCGTGGGTGGCCCCGAACTTCAGTGCCTGTTCCCGCTTCCACGGCACCGGGTCGATGGCGAAGATCTGACGCGCCCCGGACGCCACCGCGCCCTGCAGTGCGCTCATGCCGACGCCGCCGACCCCCATGATGACGACGGATTCGCCCGGCTTCACCTCCGCCATCCGCGTCGCCGAACCCCATCCGGTGGGTACGCCGCAGCCGACGAGGGCGGCGACGTCGAACGGAATGTCCTTGTCGATCTTCACGACCGACGTCTCGTGCACGACCATGTAGGGCGAGAACGTCCCGAGCAGACACATCGGGATGACGTTCTCGCCGCGCGCGTGGATGCGGAAGGTGCCGTCGCTGATCGCCAGCCCGCTCAGGAGTCCCATTCCGAGGTCACAGAGATTCTGGTGTCCCGCCGAGCACGCCGGACAGCGTCCGCAGGCGGGCACGAACGAGAGCACGACGTGGTCGCCGACTTCGAGGTCCTTCACCTCCGGCCCCAGCTTGGTGATGACGCCGGACCCTTCGTGGCCGCCCATCACCGGGAAGGACGCCATCGGCATCGAACCGGTGACGATGTGGTGGTCGGAGTGGCACATTCCGGCGGCTTCCATGCGAATCTGCACCTCGCCCGCAACCGGATCGCCGATCTCGATCTCCTCGACCGACCACGGCTCGTTCAGGCCCCACAGGATCGCACCCTTGGTCTTCATGTGTCTTCCAACCCTTCATTCATGTCTGCGCATCTGCTGATGTGACGATAGACACAAACGGGCCGAATTGGAACACGTTCTACCGAATCGGGTCCGGGAATCCGAAACTGTTACCCCGACACGTCGTGGAGGTGATGGATCGGATCGTGGACGAAGTACTTGGCCAGCGACTCCACCGTGAACGATGCGCCGTCGCTCCGCCGCCCGGTCCGCACCCGGAATTCCGGCGCGACGGCCTCGAAGTCGTCCGCCACCGCAGCGCCTGCCGCGCGCAACTCGGCGTCGACGACGGCCGGATCCTGCTCGTTGTAGCGTTCGGCGACCGCGGTCTCGTCCTGATCCCAGTTCGGGAACAGTGGATCCGTCTCGTCGAGCACGAGCCGGAGCCGGACGTCGAAGATCCGGAACACGTCGCGAACGTGTGCGGCGTACTCGAGCGCCGACCACGTCTGCTCGTCCGGCCGGACCGTCACGTCGGGGCGGGCGAGGACCGGCGACCAGGCCTCCGCGTTCGCCCGGACGAGAGCCGGGATGTCCTCGTACCGTGTTGCCGCCGAGTCGAACCCGCAGTCGGGGCACGCCCGGTCGAGGACCCAGGTCCAGTTCTTCGTGTCGGGAGTGATCGCCATGGCGGTCATCGTAGAACGGCCACAGATCCCGCCGTGCGAATGCCGCCCACCGGTACGGTCGCGAGCATGCACGCCACCTTTCTCGGTGTTTCCACGATCCTGTTGTCCGACGGCGAGACGTCGCTGATGACGGACGGGTTCTTCTCCAGGCCGCCGCTCCTGCGCTCTGTCCTCCGGCCGCTGCGCCCCGACGGTGCCGCCGTCGACCGGGCCCTCGCCCGAACTCGAACCGACCGCCTCGCCGCCGTCCTCGTCGCGCACTCGCACTACGACCACGCGATGGACTCCCCGACGGTTGCGGAGCGCACCGGTGCGGAACTCGTCGGTTCGCCGTCGACGCGTCACATCGCCGAGGGCTACGGGTTCGCGATGGACCGGTTCCGGACGATCCAGGTGCGAACTCCCGTGAGGTACGGCGCATTCGAGGTGACGGCGCTGCCCGCCGAGCACAGCCCCCGGGCGAAGTTCCCGGGCACGATCGAACACGCGGTACACCCGCCGGCATCGATCGGCGAATACGCGCAGGGCGACTGCTTCTCGTTCCACTTCGCGCACCCCGACGGCCGCGTCCTCGTCCACGCCAGTGCGAACTTCGTTCCCGGCGCGCTCGACGGATACGACGCCGACACCGTCTATCTCGGCATCGGCACACTCGGCAAGCAGTCCGACCGGTTCCGCCGCGACTACTGGGACGCACTCGTGACCCGGACCGGCGCACGCCGCGTGATCCCGATCCACTGGGACAATTTCTGGAAACCGCTCGACCGGCCGCTGACGCCGCTCCCCCGCTTCGCCGACAACTTCCGGCGGTCCCTGCGGTTTCTCACCGAGAGGGGCCTGGCCGAGGGGGTCGACGTGCAACTCCCGGTTGCCTGGGAACGCGTCGATCCGCTGGCCTAGTCCGGGCTCCGCTCGCTCAGAGCTTGTAACCGATCGTCCGGAGCAACGCCTTGCGGTCGGCGACGTCGGCATCGGTCTCGACACCGGCGGGTGGGCGGCCGTCGATCACGCCGGCGATGCCCCGGCCGAGTTCCGTCTCGGCCACGATGATTTCGAGGGGGTTGGCGGTGGCGCAGAAGATGCCACACACCTCCGGCACCTGCTTCAGCGTGTTCAGGACGTTCACCGGGTAGCCGTCCTCCAGGAACACGAAGAACGAGTGTCCCGCGCCGACCGCGACGGCGTTACGGGTGGCCAACTCGACGAGACGGTCGTCGTTGCCGGAGCAGCGCACGAGGCGAGGACCCGAGGCCTCGCAGAACGCGACACCGAACCGGAGATGCGGGCCCACTCCGACCAGGGCCTCGTGCACGTCCTCGACGGTCTTGATGAAGTGGGACTGTCCGACGATCACGTTCATGTCGTCGGGTTTGTCGATCGCCACGATCTGCAGCTCCACGATGGCCTCCTCGGATGCCTTTCAGTCTGCCCCGCTCCGGCACGGAGAACAACGACGGAGCGGGCGTTCGACTTGGGGCATCCGCGGAAAACGGTGGGGCGGGCGGGGCTCGAACCCGCGACCAATGGATTATGAGTCCACGGCTCTAACCGACTGAGCTACCGCCCCATCGCCGCACTACTCGCGATCGCGGCGTGCCGATGTTACCGTGCGCCCGCCGTGGGCGCGTAGCCGGGACGAAGCCCGCCCTGACAGGACTTTTCGTGGTCGGCGAACCGGATCGTGTCCGGACGTGGGCACTGCCCCGCCGCCGTGTGTGCGAACGCGTCTTCCGGGGTACGCGGGTGTGATCCGCAGTGCGGAGGATCACGAGAGGGAGCACAGGATGAGCGTCGAACGACCAGGACCGGAACCGGACGATGCACCGGCGCTCGACGACGGAGGGGGCGTTCAGCCGGGTGACACGCCACCGGATCCCGGCCAGACCTCGGGGTTGTCGCATCCGCAGCCGATGCCGGGCCGGACGGTGCCGATCCTCGCGTTCATCGTGGTGGGTCTACTCGTCCTCGCGGTCGCGGCCTTCTTCGTCGCCCGCGTGTTTGCGTTGTTCGACTGAGGTGACCGGCGCCGATGCGTCTGCGACGAGTTCGTACCGTCGCCCGTACGTTTCGACGAGGGCCTGGATCGCGGCGACCACCGGCACCGACACCAGGGCGCCGACCGGACCGAACAGCGAGGCGCCCACGATCACCGATCCGAACGCGACCGCGGGGTGGATCGAGACCGTCGCGGACGTGATGCGCGGGTGCAGCACGTAGTTCTCGATCTGCTGGTAGACGGTCCCGAACACGATCACCCACACACCGTCCATCGGCTGGGACGCCGCCGCGATGATCGCGGGGAGGGCGATCGCGAGGTAGGTGCCCAGGGTGGGGACGAACTGCGAGACGATGCCGGTCCACAGCGCCAGCGGCAACCAGTAGGGCACTCCGATCGCCACGAGGAAGATGCCCGTGGCGACCGAACTCACCGCAGCGAGGATCAGCCGCGACACCACGTATCCGCCGGCCTTCTCGACCGAGATCTCCCACACCACCGAGATGACCCCCTGTTGCCGCGCCGGAAACCAGCTCGAGATCGTGCGGCGAAGGGCAGGCCCCTGCGCGGACATGTAGAACACGAACAGCAGCAGCGTCAGCATCTGGAACACGACACCGAGCAGCGACGACAACACACCCAGAACTCCCGGCGTGAACCGCTCGGCGAGGTCTCGGATGGTCTCGGGTGTGAGGTGGATCAGATCCTCGCCCGTCGCGAAGTCGGTGTCGAACACGCGATTGGACCAGTCGGTGACCGAGGACAGCGCACCCGGCAGGGCCTTGAGGAGCTGGGCGAGTTGCTGCGCGAGCAGTGTCCCGAAGAGTGCCAGGAATCCGATGGCGAAGACGAACAGCGCGAACAGCACGAGTCCGGTGGCGGCGCCGCGCCGCAACCCCCGGCGCTCGAGCCAGTCGACGACCGGTTCGATGGTGATACTGAACAACCACGCGAGGAACAGCAAACCCAGAAAGCTCCGCAGGTTGACGAACAGCCAACCCGACAACTGGTAGGCGGCGACGGCCAGCAGGACGTAGAGGATCGAGGGCAGAAGCCACCGCGGGGCGTCGCCCGTGCCGAAGCGCCCGATCGACCCTGTCCGCCCGATTTCGCGGCCGTCCTCGCTCATCGCACACCCCGCGATCGATTGCTGCCGATACAGCGGGAATGTACTCGCCCCGGACGGTGCACCTGTCCGAATTGACCGGGCGCAGCAGAAAACCCCGCCCGGATCAACCGGACGGGGTTTCGATGCTCCCCCGGCTGGACTCGAACCAGCAACCGTCCGATTAACAGTCGGAAGCTCTGCCAATTGAGCTACAGGGGATTATTCTGCTGTGCTTCGCCGTTCCCGGCGATGCGAGAGAAACTGTAGCGCATAGCCCCACCCCAGTACCAAATCGCCTGCCTGTCGACGCATCAGGCAGGATGGGTGCAGGTCGTTGTGTGTCGGGAGGAAGCGGGAATGATGCGGTTGTTGATCGGTATCGCTGCGGGGTACGTGCTGGGTACGCGAGCAGGACGTGCGCGCTACGAACAGATCAGCCGGGCCACCAAGGCCGTGGCCACCAGCCCGGCCACGAAGAAGGTGCTGCAGATGTCGCGTCAGAAGCTGTCCGACTCCCTGAACACTCAGCCGAAGCTCGAGCCCATGAAACCGCTCGACGAGGAAACGACCATCCTGGTTCCTCAGGATCAGCTCAAGAAGAAGTAGCCGGCGGTGGCCGGTTCAGCCGGCCATCCCGTCCCGGTTGGTGTCGCCGATCGCCTGATCGAGCAGGCTGCGGCGGTACTGCTCCAGGGCGACGAGGTCGCCGAGCAGCGAATGGAACTCGTCCGACGCCGTGGCCGGTGAAATGCGCTGCAGCTTGGACTTCAGTTCCGCCACCTGCTCCCCCACCCACACCTCCTGCAGGCGTGCGATCACGCCGGAGATGTATCGCGGCACGGTGTCCTCTTCGGCGGGCAACGGCTCGACTGCGAGTTCGGACACGAGCGACGCCGCGGTGACGTCGTCGACACCGCGGCTGACCGCGTCGACCCACTCGCCGCCGCCGAGTCCCGCGCTGGTGCCGCCGGACGCGATCATCGACTCACGGATCACGACGTACGTCGGGTGCGTGAACGTCTCCACCGGCAGCGAGTCGAATACGGTGCCGGCGATCGCCGGGTACTGCAACGCACCCTTCAGTGCCTCGCGCTGCGCCCACAGCGTCGGATCGTTCGGCCGCGGCCTGGTGAGCCCGACCGGCAACTGCGGTGTGTCCTGGTCCTCGTCCCGGGCGGCCTTCTTCTTGGGCGGCGCAGGCAGCGACCCGCGGGTGGACGCCCGCTTGCGTGCCTCGTCCCGCACCCGCTGCCGGACGGCGGCGATGTCGTCCCAGCCCACCCAGCCGGACAACTGGACGGCGTAACTGTCACGCAGCGTCGCTTCCTTGATCTGCGCGACCACCGGCACGGTGCGCCGCAGCGCCTCGACCCGGCCCTCGGCGGTCTCGAGGTCGTGCTCGGTGAGGATCGACTTGACCACGAACTCGAACATCGGTGTGCGACGCGCCACCAGGTCGCGGACGGCGGCGTCACCCGACTTCTGCCGCAACTCGCACGGGTCCATGCCCTCGGGTGCCACGGCGACGAACGTCTGCCCGGCCATCTTCTGGTCACCCTCGAACGCCTTCATCGCCGCGGCCTGGCCGGCGGCGTCCCCGTCGAACGTGTAGATGATCTCGCCGCGAAAGTAGCTGTCGTCCATCAGCAGTCGCCGCAGCATCGCGAGGTGGTCCTCACCGAACGCGGTGCCGCAGGCGGCGACGGCGGTCTTGACCCCGGCCAGGTGCATCGCCATGACGTCGGTGTATCCCTCGACCACCACGGCCTGATGCCCCTTGGCGATGTCGCGCTTCGCGAGGTCGAGCCCGAACAGCACCTGAGACTTCTTGTACAGCATGGTTTCCGGCGTGTTGACGTACTTGCCGGGCATGGTGTCGTCGTCGAACAACTTGCGGGCACCGAACCCGATGACGTCGCCGGACAGGTTCCGGATGGGCCAGAGCAGGCGCCGGTGGAAGCGGTCGATGTGACCGCGGCGCCCGGCTTTCGACAGGCCCGCGGCCTCGAGCTCCTTGACGTCGAAACCCTTACCCAGCAGGTGCTTCGTGAGGATGTCCCAGCCGTCGGGTGCATACCCGCACCCGAACTGCTGCGCGGCCTGCGCGTCGAAGTTCCGTTCCGTCAGATAGTCGCGGGCCGCCTGTGCATCGGGTTCCTGCAGACGCGCCGAGTAGAACTCCTGCGCGGCGGCGTTGGCCGCGACCAGCCGGGAGCGGGTGCCGCGGTCGCGTTGCACCGAGGTGCCGCCGCCCTCGTACGAGATGGTGTAGTTCAACCGGTCGGCGAGCTGCTCGACGGCCTCGACGAAACTGATGTGGTCGATCTTCTGGAGGAAGGAGTAGACGTCGCCGCCCTCGCCGCACCCGAAGCAGTGGTAATGCCCGTGGTTGGGCCGCACGTGGAATGACGGCGACTTCTCGTCGTGGAACGGGCACAGCCCCTTCATGGAGTCGCCGCCCGCGCGCTTGAGGGAGACGTACTCCCCCACGATGTCCTCGATCCGTGTGCGCTCGCGAATGGCCGCAACGTCACGATCAGGGATTCTGCCAGCCACGAACGACAGTCTAGGCGCTCCGCCGCAGCCCGAACTTCCGCCTCGGGGTCAGCAGTTCGACGGGGCGGGAATCCCGGCGAATCGGTCGCCGAGATAGCCGAATGCGGGACCGGCACCGAGCATGGTGGCGGTGCCGTGGTCGGCGCCCGGGATCACGTCGAACTGCACCGGCACACCCTGTGAGCAGTACCGGGCGACGGTGTTCTGCACCGGCTCGATGGCGACGAGGGGGTCCGCGCTGCCGTGCCAGACGAACATCGGCGTCCTCGGGACTCCCGGATACAGTTCGACGCTGTTCTCGTCCATCACCGAGCGGCCGGACGGATCGGCGAGGATGCCGGGACCGTTGGTCAGGTCGGGTAGCGACTTCCCCGCACCGGCGCCGAGTATCGAATCCGTGCACATGTTGCTCATCTGCGCCCGCAGGGCGAGTCCGTCGCCGTTGAGGCCGTCCCCCAGCGGCGAGCGCGTCGGGTATTCACGCTCGAGACCGATGGCGGCCGCGAATCCCAGGCCGAACGCCTGCGAGCGGGTGCTGCCCAGCCGGTCGGCCAGTTCACCGATGTTCACCGGTGTGCCGCCCTGGGCGGCGCCCACAATGTTCAGTTCCGGGGCGTAGGTGGGTGCGAGCGCCGCAGCCCAGTTGGTCGCCATGGCGCCGCCCGAATAGCCGGCCAGCCCGACCGGACTGCCACCGAGTCCCGCTTCCGGGAGCCGCTGCGCGGCGCGGACGCCGTCGAGGACGAGCCGGCCGCCGAGTTTCGCGGCTCCGTACGCGCTGGTCGGTCCGAGGTGGTCGGGCACGGCCACGGCCCAGCCGCGCGCGAGCAGGGCGTTGAGGGCGGGCCCCTCCTGGATTCCGCCGGTGAACAGCTGATGGGACGGCGCGCACTCGAGCCCGAGCGCGTTGACGAACGGCTGGTAGGACACGAGCGGCCGGTTCGCGGGAGTGCCGCGGGGTACCAGCACCGTGGTGATGGCGGCGATGGGCGCTCCGGCGGAGTTGGTCGACTTGTACTTCACCTGCCAGGCGTCGGCGGTGGGGTATCCGGTGGCGGCGACCGGTCGGCTCGCCAGCACGTCACCGTCGGCGCGTGCCCCGACGTCGACGGGCGCACCGTAGAACGGGTCGGGGTCCGCGAACGGGTACGCCGGCGCGGCCTGGGCCGCGGGTGGGGCCAGTAGGGCGGCACCGACCGCCACCGCCAGCGCTGCGGACGTCGAACCGATGATCTTGCGCACTGCAGACTTCATCCGGTCTCCCTGACCATTGGGGTGCGAGCTGTCTCTAGACGTATTCGTAGCACCGCGGCGGCAGGATGGGTCCGGCTTCCGACTTTGTCAGCCCCAGCTCGCCTGGGCTCCGAGACTCGACTTGTCGACGCGTTCGAGACGGCTCTCGGTGTAGGAGGCGATCTGGTCGACGACGACCCGGACCCGTGCGGGATCGTCGGCCGCGGCGTTCCAGGCGGGAACCAGGATGGGGTCGAGACCGGCGGGTGCGGTCGCGAGCAGCCATTCGGCGACGCGGTGCACCCGGTCGCGCTGGCGTGCCTGCCGCGCCCGGTGGCCGGCATCCGACATCACGTAGTTCAGTGCGAACGTCTTGAGCAGCGCCACCTCCGCCGCCACCACCGGCGGGACCACCAGGTCGGCGTCGTACCGGGCGACCGGCTTGTCGCCGTGGACGTCGCGGGTCCCGATGATCGCGGCGGTCGCGAACCGGCCGACCAGTTCGCTGGTGAGGTTCTTCAGGGCGACCGAACTGGTGAGCGTGCCGTCGTAGCTGCCCACCTCGACGACGACGGGCAGAAGACTCAACCGCGTCGCGGCCTCGATCAGTTCCTCCACGTCGAGCCCCGGGAACTCCGACGCACCGAACTCGGCGAGCGCCCGCTGATCCACCGGATCGGCCAGTGACCGCAGATCGATGCGCCCGTCGATCACGCCGTCCTCGACGTCGTGCACGGAGTAGGCGACGTCGTCGGCCCAATCCATGACCTGCGCCTCGAGGCACTGGTGGCCGTCGGGGGCACCCTCGCGGATCCACGCGAGCACGTCGGCGTCGTCGTCGTAGGCCCCGAACTTCGCGCCGGGGCGCGGCCGGGTCCACGGGTACTTGATCGCCGCGTCCAGCGACGCGCGGGTCAGATTGAGCCCGGCACTGCTTCCGTCGGGGTAGAGCACCTTCGGTTCGAGGCTCGTGAGGATACGCAGATTCTGGGCGTTGCCCTCGAACCCACCGCAGCTTTCCGCGACCTCGTCGAGGGCCTTCTCCCCGTTGTGGCCGTACGGCGGGTGACCGATGTCGTGCGCGAGGCCGGCGAGGTCCACCAGATCGGGATCGCAGCCGAGACCGTCGGCGATCCCGCGACCGATCTGCGCCACCTCGATCGAGTGCGTCAACCGTGTCCGCGGAGTGTCACCGTCCCGGGGACCGACCACCTGGGTCTTGTCGGCGAGTCTGCGGAGCGCGGCCGAGTGCTGGACGCGGGCGCGGTCGCGGGAGAAGACGGATCGGTGTTGCGCGGCCGCGATCTGGCTGCCCGGGATTCCCGCCCGTTTCGGTGCCTCGCGGACCCGCCGGGCGACGTCGTGCGCGGAGTACACGTCGCCGAGGGGTGTCGTGTGTGCTGTCATCGAATGTCTACTGTCCCGCCGTGTAGGGGAAGTCGGCCGAGAAGTGGGTGAGCTGGTACCAGATCAACGCCCCTGTCTCCCGGGCGATTCCGTGCAACTGGGATTCGCGGGTGAACACCGCCGGCCCCTGCCGGGTGGGCGCCGTCCAGGCGTCGAGTCCGGCGTCGCGTGCCATCGTCCGCGTCCGCAGCGAATGCCAGGGGTCGCTGACCAGGACCGCCGAATCGATGCCCTGCGCCGCCATCGCCTCACTGACCGCCTCGATGCTGAGCAGGGTGTCGGACCCCTCCTCGACCGCGGTGATGCTGTCGGCGGGGACGCCGCGCGAGATCAGATAGTTCTTGCCGGACGCCGCCTCGGTGTACTCGTCGCCCTCCTGTTTGCCGCCGACCGTGATGACCTCGGGGGCCACCCCGCGCTCGTACAGCTTGTACGCCTGCTCGAGCCGGGCCTCGAACACCGACGACGGGGTTCCCGAGTACTGGGCGGCCCCGAGCACGACGATCGCGTCGGCGGCCGACGTGTCGTCGATCCGCGCGACCTGCCACACCCGGACCGCGGTGCCGAGCACCAGCGCGGCGGCGAGGAGGACCACGCCGGCGATGATCCGGCGGGTCCACCGGGCCAGCGTGCCGGCGAACCCCAGGCGCGCAGGACGGCGCGGGAGGTCGTGGCGTTCACGGCTCGGTGCAGAATTCACTCCCTGATTCTGCCAGCTGTCGCCGAACTGTCCCGATGACGACTCGCCACACCCGATAGATTTGCTGCCATGCCACTCGCACCGCGCCTCGAGCAGACGCCGTCGTCCCGCCCCCGACAGCCCCGTGCTCGGCGGTTCGCCGCCGTTGGCGCCGTCTCCGCACTCCTGACTCTCGTGGCGATCCTGTTCTCTCCCGCGATCGCCTCGGCGGACGCACCGTTCCGTCTTCCCGGCCAGATCACGGACACCGTCGGTGTGCTCGACGCCGACCAGCAGAGCGACGTCCAGGCCGCGATCGACCAGCTGTACGACGAGCACAAGGTGCGGTTGTGGGTGGTGTACGTGCCCGACTTCAACGGGCTCGGCGCCGGTCCGTGGGCGGATCAGACGGCGCAGGCGTCCTCGCTCGGCGACCGCGACGCCCTGCTCGCGGTCGCGACGGTCGACCGCGAGTACGCCCTCATCGCGCCGGACGGACTGTCGGAGATCACCAGCGACGAGGCCGAGTCGATCCGGGTGGATGCGGTGGAACCCGCCCTGCGCGAGGAGGATTGGGCCGGAGGCGCGATCGCCGCAGCGGGCGGCCTGGGCGACGCGATGAGTCCGGGCGAAGGAATGTCGGTGCGCACACTGCTGATCGGCGGCGGTGTGGTCGTCGTGGGCGCGGGTGGCGTGGTGCTGTATTCGCGGAAGAAGAAGCACGACCGCATCCGGGCCGGCGTCGAGGCGGCGCGCAGCATCAGCCCCGAGGACACCGCCGCGCTGACGGCGCTGCCGCTGCCGACGCTGGACGAGCGCGCCAAGGAGGTGCTCGTCGAGACCGACGACGCGCTGCGTACGAGTCAGGAGGAACTCGACCTGGCCCGCGGGGAATTCGGCGAGCAGGCCACGGCATCGTTCACGGCGGCGTTCGACACGGCGAAGGCGACACTCGCGGCCGCGTTCACCGTCCGCCAGCGACTCGACGACGCGATCCCCGAGACCCCACAGCAGCAACGGGAGATGCTCATCGACATCATCACCTCGTGCGGGCGCGCCGACCGCGAACTCAACGAGCGGGTTCAGGAGTTCGACGGACTCCGGGACCTGCTGATCAACGCCCCCGACCGACTCGACGCGCTCACCCGGGACATGGTCGCACTGACTGTGCGCATCCCCGATTCCACGCAGACGCTCGCCACCCTGCAGACCGAATTCCCGGCCGCCGCACTCGCTTCCGTCGCCCACAACGTGACGATGGCGGAGGAGCGGCTCGCGTTCGCGGAACGGGCCGTGGCCGACGGCAGGGACGCGATCGCCCTGCCGCCCGGAAAACAGGGACCGGCGGTGTCGGCGATCCGCGGAGCCGAGGGCGCCCTCGAACAGGCCCGGACGCTACTCGACGCCGTCGACCACGCCGCGGAGGACATCCGGCACGCCATCGCGACGCTGCCGGCCGCGATCACCGACGTGGAGGCCGGGATCGCGGCCTCAGCCCAGTTCACCGAGCAGGGTGGAGACCGGCTCGCGTCGGCCCGCGCCGCGGCCGAGGCAGCGCTGGCGGCGGCCCGCACTGCCGCGGACACCGACCCGCTCGGCAGCTTCACCCAGATCGTCAAGGCAGACGCGGAACTCGACGCCGTCCTCGCCGAGGCGCAGGAATCCCGGCAGCAGGCCGAGCGCGCGCAGCAGCGTCTCGAGCAGGACCTCGTGGCCGCGCAGTCGCAGGTCACGGCGGCGTCGGACTTCATCGGCACCCGACGCGGCGCGGTGGGAGCGGACGCCCGGACCCGCCTGACCGAGGCGCAGCGGCACCTGGCGGGCGCGCAGCAACTCCGCGCCACCGACGCCTCCCGCGCGCTTCAGCACGCCCAGGCCGCGGCCGGCCTGGCGGCCGACGCACTGCGCCTGGCGCAGAACGACGTGAGCCGCTGGGAGTCCCGCCAGCTCCCCGGGCCCGGAAGCGGTGGCGGGAACGCCACCGGTGCGATCCTCGGCGGCATCCTGATCGACAGCATCCTGCGCGGCGGATTCAGCGGCGGCGGCAACTGGGGAAGCCGCGGCTCCGGCGGCGGCGGCCGCAGCAGCGGCCCGCGGTCCTTCGGCGGGCCGAGCAGCTCCGGCCGGATCAGTGGGGGCGGCCGATTCTGACGTCCTCCCGAGTCTTCGTCGCACTCGCCTGCGTCGCGGCCACCGCCTGCGGCGGCCTGTCGGGCTGCGCGGGCGGGGATCCGACCGAGGACGACGCGATCCCGCTGTCGGCGGAGGCGTATCGCAGCCGGGAGGACGACGCGGCGGGTGGGCGGATTCACGTGCGGATAGCGAACACCGGCGATGTGCCCGTCGACGTGACATCCGTGGCGTTGGACAGTCCCGGCTTCGAGGCGGCACCCGAGACCCGGCGCGTGGTCGAACTCGGTCCCGGCAACCGGATCGATGTCGAGGCCGAATACGGCCCGGTGCGCTGCGACACACCCCCGGAGCCGGCGTACACCCTGATCGGGGTCGCCGATCCGAGCGGCTCGCCCGTGCGGGTGCCGCTCGCTGCCCCGTACGACGTCCTCGGCCGTATCCACGACAGTGACTGCGCCGCAGAGGATCTGGCGCGGGCCGTACCGGTGACACTGATCCCGGCGGCGGCTCCGCCCGAGCCGGCAGCACCCCTGCCCGCCCAGCTCGTCGTGAGCCGGGGAACGGCGTCGGGTGACATCCGGTTGGACGAGATCGGCGGCAGCGTCCTGTATGCGCTGCACGGCGCACTGCCCGCCACCATGCGGGCGGGCGAGGACCGGCTGAGCGTCGACATCACCATCGACGCGGCGCGCTGCGACCCCCATGCCCTCGCGGAGGCGAAGAAGCCCTTCGTCTTTCCGCTGTGGATCGCCGTCGGCTCCTCGGCACCGGAATACTCGCGCATCCCGGTGTCCGAGGAGAACCGGCGAATCCTGACGAACTATCTGACCGTCACCTGCGACGCGCGCAGGTGACGGCGGATCAGGAACCGATGAGGCGCTGCGCCAGGTAGCCCTCGACCTGGTCGAGCGCGACCCGCTCCTGGGCCATGGAGTCACGCTCACGGACGGTCACGGCGTGGTCCTCGAGCGTGTCGAAGTCCACGGTGATGCAGAACGGTGTGCCGATCTCGTCCTGACGGCGGTAGCGGCGGCCGATCGCGCCGGCGTCGTCGAACTCGACGTTCCAGTGCTGGCGGAGCGTCGCGGCGAGATCCTTGGCCTTCGGCGTCAGGTCCGCGTTGCGCGACAGCGGCAGCACCGCAGCCTTCACCGGGGCGAGACGACGGTCCAGACGCAGCACGGTGCGCTTGTCGACGCCGCCCTTCGCGTTCGGCGCCTCGTCCTCGGTGTACGCGTCGACGAGGAACGCCATCAGCGAACGCGTGAGACCGGCTGCCGGCTCGATGACGTACGGCGTGTAGCGCTCACCGGTGGCCTGGTCGTAATAGTTGAGGTCGGTGCCCGAATGCTTCGAGTGGGTCGACAGGTCGAAGTCGGTGCGGTTGGCCACACCCTCGAGCTCGCCCCACTCACTGCCCTGGAAGTGGAAGCGGTACTCGATGTCGACGGTGCGCTTGGAGTAGTGCGACAGCTTGTCCTGTGCGTGCTCGTACAGGCGCAGGTTGTCCTTGTTGATGCCGAGCCCGGTGTACCAGTCCATGCGGTAGTCGATCCAGTACTGGTGCCACTCTTCGTCCTCGCCGGGCTTGACGAAGAACTCCATCTCCATCTGCTCGAACTCGCGGGTGCGGAAGATGAAGTTTCCGGGCGTGATCTCGTTGCGGAAGCTCTTGCCGATCTGGCCGATGCCGAACGGGGGCTTCTTGCGCGACGTGGTGAGCACGTTCGCGAAGTTCACGAAGATGCCCTGCGCGGTCTCCGGGCGGAGGTAGTGCATGCCCTCTTCGCTCTCGACCGGGCCGAGGTACGTCTTCAGCATCATGTTGAAGTCGCGGGGCTCGGTCCACTGACCGACCGTGCCGCAGTCGGGGCAGGCCACGACGTCCATCGGGACGTCGTCCGGGTTGTCGAGGCCCTTCTTCTCCGCGTACGCCTCCTGCAGGTGGTCCTGACGGTGGCGCTTGTGACAGTTGAGGCACTCGACCAGCGGGTCGTTGAACACGCCGACGTGACCGGACGCCACCCACACCTCGCGGGGCAGGATGACCGAGGAGTCGAGGCCGACGACGTCCTCACGGCTGGTGACCATGTTGCGCCACCACTGCTTCTTGATGTTCTCCTTGAGCTCGACGCCCAAGGGGCCGTAGTCCCAGGCCGACTTCGTGCCTCCGTAGATCTCACCGCACGGGTAGACCAGGCCACGACGCTTGGCGAGATTGACGACGGTTTCGACTTTGGACTTCGGTGCCACTCGGGTGCTCTCCATCTGGGTAATAGATGCATGGTTCACGTGCGCTTTTCGGAGCCCAGCCTATCTGCCCGACCGCGGTCGGTTCACCCACCCGGTTGACATGCGTATTCGTGCATATCAAAATGGAATCGATTTGCAATAAGGTGAGGGTGATCCTCCCGGGCCGACGGCCTCGCGGCCACGGTCCCGTCCATTGTCCGGCACACCGAAGGAGATCACTGGTGAGCGTCATCGATCCCGGGGATCTGCATCCGTTCGAGGCGGCGGCGCCCGCTCCCGTGCCGTCGAAGGAGACCCTTGCGGCGGCCGGCGACATCCTGCGCGCCCTCGCCGCCCCCGTCCGGATCGCGATCGTCCTCCAGCTCCGCGAATCGGAACGGTGCGTGCACGAACTCGTCGGGGCACTCGGAGTCACCCAGCCACTGATCAGCCAGCATCTTCGCGTGCTCAAGGCCGCGGGCGTCGTCCGCGGCGAACGCACGGGACGTGAGGTCCTCTACCGCCTGGTGGACGACCACCTCGCCCACATCGTCGTGGACGCCGTCGCGCACGCCGAGGAAGGATAGAAGCCTTGACCCAGAACACCGGCCAGCGCAAGCCCGTCGTCGTGGGAGTACGCGCCACCAAGCAGCGCAGCGCCATCTCCGCGCTCCTCGACGACATCGAGGAGTTCCGGTCGGCGCAGGAACTGCACGACGAACTCCGCAAGCGCGGCGAGGGCATCGGGTTGACCACCGTCTACCGCACCCTGCAGACGCTCGCCGACGCCGGAACGGTCGACGTCCTGCGTACCGACACCGGTGAATCCGTGTACCGGCGCTGCTCGTCCGGACATCACCATCACCTCGTCTGCCGCACCTGCGGCTACACCGTCGAGGTCGAGGGGCCCACCGTCGAGCAGTGGTCGCAGTCGATCGCCGACGCCCACGGCTTCTCCGACGTCAGCCACACCATCGAGATCTTCGGCCTCTGCAAGGACTGCAGCGCGACGCAGTGAGCGTCAGGGGATCAGCCCCTGACGGGCGGTATCGGCCCCGCTCAACACGAGAAGCAGCATCGTGGTCAGCGCCTCGTCTTCGAGCCCGGCGGCCGGGAACGTGTAGCGCAGGATGACGTCCGCGAGCCGGCCGTGGCCGAACACCGCGATCGAACCGAACTGCAGTGCGCCGTTCCGCTCCGCGACCCTCTTGTGCAGCGACGCGCTGACCGGACGATCCCAGGCCAGCACGCACGTCATCGACAGCACATCGAGGCCCTCGGTGAGGGTCATCGCACTGATCGAGCACAGCGCTCCGGCGTACTCGAAACTCAGCGAGCCGTCCTCCGCCCGGGTGACGGTGGCGAAGTGTTCGAGCGCGTCCGCCGCCCGCTCGAGCAGTGCGGGCGCCCCGTCGACGGTCATTTCACCCCACCGAACCGACGGTCACGCGATGCGTACTCCACGCATGCCGCCCACAGGTCCCGGCGGTCGAAATCGGGAAACAACTTCTCCTGATACACCATCTCGGCGTAGGCCGACTGCCAGATCAGGAAGTTGGACGTGCGCTGCTCGCCGGACGGCCGGAGGAACAGGTCGACGTCCGGCATGTCCGGCTCGTCGAGATACCGGGCCACGGTCGCCTCGGTGATCTTCTCCGGGTCGAGTTGCCCCGCCGCGACCCGCCTGCCGATCTCCTTCGCCGCGTCGGCGATCTCCGCGCGCCCGCCGTAGTTGACGCACATGGTCAGGTTCATGACCGTGTTGTGCTTCGTCAGCTCCTCGGCGATCTCGAGTTCCTTGATGACGCTGCGCCACAGCTTGGGCCGGCGACCCGCCCACCGCACGCGCACCCCCATCTCGTGCATCTCGTCGCGGCGACGCCGGATCACGTCGCGGTTGAAGCCCATCAGGAAGCGGACTTCCTCGGGGCTGCGTTTCCAGTTCTCGGTGGAGAACGCGTAGGCCGACAACCATTCGACGCCCATCTCGATGCACCCGCAGACGGCGTCCATCAACACGGCCTCGCCGCGTTCGTGGCCCGCGGTCCGGGGCAGTCCCCGCTCCTGCGCCCAGCGGCCGTTGCCGTCCATCACCAGCGCGATGTGCCGGGGCACGAGTTCGGGTTGCAGGCCCGGCGGGCGGGCGCCCGAGGGGTGCTGGTCCGGCGGCCGGATCTGGCGCTCGGACCCGGAATTATGCGGGGCTCGAGGTTCGCGTCGTCGAATCACGGTCCCCATCCTGCCTGACCGAATCCTCCACCCTTACCGCCGCATGCGGTCGTGCGCGTTCGATCAGCGGGAGGGTGCGGAGTTGCCGTTCGAGGTGCCATTGCAGGTGCGCCGCGACGAGACCGCTGGCCTGCCCCCGCAACGACTCGGGCACGTCCTCCGTGCTCGCCCAGTCGCCGCGGATCAGCGCATCCATCAGGTCGAGGACACCCGGTGACGGCGTGGCGGCGCCCGGCGGCCGGCAATGGACGCACACCGCTCCCCCGGCGGCCACGTGGAATGCCCGGTGCGGTCCGGGGGCGCTGCACCGCGCGCAGTCGTCGAGGGCGGGAGCCCATCCCGCAAAACCCATGGCCCGCAACAGGAAGGCGTCGAGGATCAGCTCGCACGGGCGGTTGTGCTCGGCGACGGCCCGCAGCGCACCTACCGTCAGGCGATGCAGTTGCGGCGCCGGGGCCCGTTCCTCACCGGCGAGCCGCTCGGCGGTCTCGAGGATCGCGCACGCCGTGGTGTACCGGGAGTAGTCGTCGACGATGTCGGTCGCGAATGCGTCGACCGTCTGGACCTGGGTGACGATGTCGAGGTTGCGGCCGGGGTAGAGCTGCACGTCGATGTGCGCGAACGGCTCGAGCCGGGCGCCGAACTTGGACTTCGTGCGGCGCACCCCCTTGGCGACCGCGCGCACCAGACCGTGCTGCCGGGTGAGGAGTGTGACGATACGGTCGGCCTCGCCCAGCTTGTGCTGGCGCAGGACCACCGCATTGTCTCGATACAACCTCACCGGTCCAGTCTCCCACGTCGAGGCGACCACATTCCGCAGGCCGAGCCGCGTGCGACGGTCAGGGCTCGGTGCGCCCGTCGCGCACGGCGTCGACGACGTCGCGGACTCCGTCGACGACGAGTTGCGGCTGCTCGATGTTGATGTTGTGGCCGCTGTTCGTGTTCGTGACATGTTTGGCACCCGGGACGAGTTGTGCCAGATCCGCCTGCGCCTTCGGCTGCACGGCGTCGAGGGCCGGGCCGTAGCCGGGATCGATGTCGGCGGGGAGGCTTCCGTTCGCGACGCCCTCCGCGATCTGCGGCGCCACCGAGCGGTCGGCGGAGAGAACGACGAGCGGCTGGGGCCGGATCGGTTCGGCGGCGCGGATCTCGTCGAAGCTGCGGACGAAGTCGACGCGCTCGAGGTCCGGGTATTCGTCGAGACTGTCCTGCTGCGGGGTGTTGAGCCGCAGGAACTCCTGGAACTGCTCCGGGGGCAGGAGTGTCTGCAACTCCTCCGACTGCGCGTCGATCAGCACCATGCCCGCCACCTCGTCGGGATGGGTGCCGGCGAAGAGTCTCGCGATCTGACCGCCGTAGGAGTGGGCGGCCAGCACGTAGGGGCCGGGGCCGGCCTCGCCGGTGGCGCCCAGCAGCGACTGGAGGTCGGCGACCGCGTCCGTGGTGGTGATCGGCTGCGGAACCGGGTCGCTGCGGCTCAATGCGTCGTCGCCCAGCACGACTCCCGGCCGGTCGTACGAGCAGACTCGGGTGAACTCGGCGACACCGTCGAAGGCCGAAGTGGCGGCCGGATCGGCCGTCGTCGTCCACTGATCGGCGCCGAACCGGAGACCGGACGCAAACACGACGGTCGGTGCGCCTGTGCCCGCGCACTCCAGATAGATGTGGCGGTCCCCGCCGATGTCGACGGTGCCCGCGAAATCCTTGCTCGCGCCGTCGCCGTCATCGGCTCCACACGCGGCGACGAGCAACACGACGCCCACTGCCGGGAGCCACCTCGACAACCGTTGCCTGTTCGGCACGACACACCTCGGAACCGGTCCGGAAACGCACCGCGCTCCCGGTGGTTCCATACCCCGGTCAGCTGCGTTCAAACGGCGGCGCCCCCCGGTCAGCTCAGCCGCTGGTCGAGATGCACCGACACCTCGACGCCGGCCGCGTCCTTGCCGATCAGCCTGCACAGTGCGATCTTCAGGGGAAGCCAGTGCGGACCCTCGCCCGAGGGCATCAGGGTGGCATTGAACGGGTGGCCGTCGATGGTCCCGCCGACCTTCACCGGCCGCCTCGTTCCGAGGAGTTCGGCGGAGTCCGGCACGGTCACGTACGTCGCGAACGCCCCGTCCTTCTGGATCGGCGCCGTAAAGGTGTGCGCGAGCGATTGCGGGGTCTCCGGTGCGGGCATTCGTGGATCCTCCGGTCGAGTGTGATGCTGCGGTCGAAAGGTAGGACTCCCGGAGCCGGCCGGAATCATCGGTCGTGAGCGGGATTACCGTCACACCTGGAACCGGTAGCCCATCCCGGCCTCGGTGATGAGGTGACGCGGGTGGGACGGGTCGTCCTCGAGTTTGCGCCTCAGCTGCGCCAGATACACCCGCAGGTAGTGGGTCTCGGTGGCGTACGCCGGACCCCACACCTCCCGCAGCAGTTCCTTCTGCCCCACCAGCTTGCCCTTGTTGCGCACGAGCATCTCGAGCATCCCCCACTCGGTCGGCGTCAGGTGCACCTCGGCCCCCGCCCGGCGCACCGTCTTCGCCGCCAGATCGACCGTGAACGAATCCGTTTCCACCACAGGTTCACTCGTGTCGACGGCCGTCGTCGCCCGGCGGGCGGCCGCACGCACCCGCGCCAGGAACTCGTCCATCCCGAACGGCTTGGTGACGTAGTCGTCGGCGCCGGCGTCGAGGGCCTCCACCTTGTCCGCGGAGTCGGTCCGCGCAGACAACACGATCACCGGTGCGGGGCACCACCCGCGGAGGCCGGCGAGCACCTCGGTGCCGTCCATGTCGGGTAGCCCGAGGTCGAGCACGATCACGTCCGGTGGTCGCTCGGCCGCGGCGCGCAGGGCGGCGGCCCCGGACGCGGCCGTCACCACGTCGTATCCGCGCACGCTCAGATTGATCCGCAGCGCGCGGAGAATCTGAGGTTCGTCGTCGACGACGAGAACTCTCGTCATGGATGCGCCCCTCCCGCCCCGGCCAGTTCCACCACCATCGTCAGACCACCGCCGGGGGTGTCGGTGGCGCTGATGGTCCCGCCCATCGCGTCCACGAATCCGCGGACGACGGAGAGCCCGAGCCCGACTCCCGTGGTGGTGTCGCGGTCCCCCAGCCGCTGGAACGGGGCGAACATCTCGTCTGCCCGCCCACGCGGAATTCCCGGCCCCGTGTCGGCGACGGTGACGACGGCGCGGTCGCCGACCGCCGCGGCACCGACGCGGATCACGGAGTCCTCACCGTAGCGGAGTGCGTTGTCGATCAGATTCGCGAGCACCCGCTCGAGCAGGCCCGAATCCGCCATCGCCGCGACCGTTCCGACGTCGACCTCCACCCTTTCCCGGGCCCTGGTCCCGGTCCGGCCGCCGATTCCCAGACCCACCAGCGCCCGGTGCACCACCTCGTCGAGGTACACCGGCCGCAGCGTCGGGGTCACCACTCCCGCCGCGAGACGGGACGAGTCGAGCAGGTTGCCGACGAGGGAGGTCAGGACGTCGGCCGATTCCTCGATGGTCGCGAGCAGTTCGGCGGTGTCCTCGGGTGAGAAGTCGACGTCGTCGCTGCGCAGGCTGGACGCGGCGGCCTTGACCGCGGCCAGCGGGGTCCGGAGGTCGTGGCTGACGGCGGACAGCAGCGATCGCCGCAACCGGTCGGCCTCGGCCAGCGCCTGCGCCTGCCCCGCCTCCTGCGCGAGCTCGGTCTGACGGATCATGCCCACCGCCTGGTTGGCGACGGCGAGCAGCACGCGACGGTCCCGGGCGTGCAGTTCACTTCCGCGCAGGGCGAGCGCGTACTCCCCTTCCCCCACCTCGCAGACGGTGTCGGCGTCGTCGACGCTCACCGGTGGGTGCGGCCCGACGGACCCCACCGGACCGCGGTCGCGGTGCAGCACGCTGACCGAATCCTGGCCGTAGGTCTCGCGCACCTTCTCGAGCAGGGTGCCGAGGTCGGCGCCGCGCAGCACCGATCCGGCGAACAGTGCCAGCAGCTCGGCTTCCTGCGACGCCCGGCGGGCTTCCCGCGACCGCTTGGCGGCCGCGTCGACCAGGACCGCGACGGCGACGGCCACCACGAGCAGCACGACCGTGGTGATGAAGTTGTCCGGCTCGGCGATGGTGAAGCTCCGCACCGGCGGCGTGAAGAAGTAGTTGAGGAACAGACCCGAGATCAGCGCGGAGAACGCGGCGGGGGCGACACCCCCGAGCAGCGAGACGAGCAGCACCACGATGAAGAACAGGGCCCCCTCGCCGACCAATCCGAGCCACCGGTCGACGGCACTCATCACGAGCGTGGCCACCGACGGTACGAGGACGGCGGCGATCCAGGCGATCGCCGTGCGCGAACGGGAGCCCACCGGCGACAACCGCCGCGGGCGGTGGGATTCGCCGTGCGTCACCATGTGCACGTCGATCGACCCGGACTGGTGCAGCACGCTCGCGCCGATGCCCTCGTCGAAGATCCGTGCCCACCGTGAGCGTCTCGACGTGCCCAGCACCAGCTGCGTGGCGTTCGCGGTCCGGGCGAAGTCGAGCAGCGTGGTGGGAACGTCGTCGCCGACGACGCTGTGCAGGCTCGCCCCGATGCTCGCGGCGAGCGTGCGCACCTTGCCCATCTCCGGAGCCGAGACACCCGCGAGGCCGTCGCCGCGCACCACGTGCACGACGATCAGTTCGGCGCTGGATCTCGACGCGATCCGGCCGGCGCGCCGAACCAGCGTCTCCGATTCCAGCCCGCCCGTCACCGCGACCACCACCCGTTCCCGGGCCTCCCACGTGTCGGTGATCTTGTTCTCCGCACGGTATTTCGCGAGTGCGGCATCCACCTGGTCGGCCACCCACAGCAGGGCCAGTTCGCGGAGTGCGGTGAGGTTCCCTTTCCGGAAGTAGTTGCTCAGTGCCGCGTCGACCTTGTCCGCGGCATAGATGTTGCCGTGGGACAGCCTGCGGCGCAGAGCCTCCGGAGTGATGTCGACCAATTCGACCTGGGTGGCGGCGCGCACCACCTCGTCGGGAACCGTTTCCTGCTGCACCACTCCGGTGATCCGCTGGACCACGTCGTTGAGGCTTTCGAGGTGCTGGACGTTGAGCGTCGAGAGGACGTCGATCCCCGCGGCGAGGAGTATCTCCACGTCCTGCCAGCGTTTCTCGTGGACGCTGCCCGGTGTGTTCGTGTGCGCGAGCTCGTCGACGAGGACCAGCGCCGGCCTGCGGGCCAGCACCGCCTCGACGTCGAGTTCCCGGCCGAGCGTGCCCCGGTAGGCGATCAGCTTGGGCGGAACCAGTTCGAGGTCGCCGAGCTGCGCCGCCGTGCGGTCGCGGCCGTGGGTCTCCACCACGGCCGCGACCACGTCGCACCCCCGTTCCCGGCGGCGGTGCGCCTCACCGAGCATCGCGAACGTCTTGCCGACGCCCGGTGCGGCTCCGAGATAGATGCGCAGTTCGCCGCGTCGGTGTTCGGCGTCCCGGCGCTCGCCGTCGGTTCCGGTACCACTCACCTCGCCATCATCCACCAGCGGTCGGGGCCGTGCACTCAGGAGCGGTCAGGCCGAGGGCCAGGTTCAGTTCGAGGACGTTCACCCGTTCCTCACCGAGGAAGCCGAGTTGCCTTCCCTCGGTGTTCTCGTCGACGAGTTGCCGGACCCGGGTCTCGCTGAGACCGTTCTCCGCGGCCACCCTCGGCACCTGCAACGCCGCGTACGCGGGGCTGATGTGCGGGTCGATGCCCGAGCCGGATCCTGTGACCGCGTCGGGCGGTACCACGGCGGGGTCCACCCCTTCCCGGGTGGCGATCGCCGCCCGCCGGTCGGCGATGAACGTCGCCAGGATTTCACTGCTCGGCCCCTGGTTGGTGGGCAGGGCGGAGGCGGGGTCGCCCGTCGCGAACGGATCCTGTTCGGCCACCGACCCGGTGACCCGGTGGTGGAAGAACGGATCCGGCTCCCCCGCAGGCACCTGCGGGTCGACACCGACCCACCGGCTCCCGACGACGCACCCGGTGCTGTCGCGCACCGGAGACCCCTCGGCCGCTCCGGCGCCGATCCTGCTCACCCCCCACACTGCGGCGGGATAAAGCACACCGAGGACTGCCGTGAGTGCGAGCAGGACGAGTAGTCCGGCCCAGGTCTGCCGGAGCAGCCCGATGAGAAATCGCATGCGGGATCACCCAATTCCGGGAACGAGACGGACGACGAGGTCGATGAGCCAGATACCGGCGAACGGTGTGATCACACCGCCGAGGCCGTAGATCAGCAGGTTGCGGCCCAGCAGCGTCGACGCCGACGACGGACGGTAGCGAACGCCTTTCAGCGACAACGGGATCAGCGCGACGATCACCACGGCGTTGAAGATCACCGCCGACAGGATGGCGGATTCCGGGGTGGCCAGCCGCATGATGTTCAGCGTGTTCAGCTGCGGATAGATGCCGCTGAACAGGGCGGGAAGAATCGCGAAGTACTTGGCCAGGTCGTTGGCGAGCGAGAACGTGGTGAGCGCACCGCGGGTGATGAGAAGCTGCTTGCCGATCTCCACCACCTCGATGAGCTTGGTGGGATCCGAATCGAGATCCACCATGTTCCCGGCTTCCTTCGCCGCGGACGTGCCGGTGTTCATCGCCACCCCGACATCCGCCTGGGCCAGCGCCGGGGCGTCGTTGGTGCCGTCCCCGGTCATCGCGACGAGCCGGCCGCGCTCCTGTTCTCTGCGGATCAGCGCGAGCTTGTCCTCGGGTGTCGCCTCGGCCATGAAGTCGTCGACTCCGGCCTCGGCCGCGATGGCCTTCGCCGTCAACGGGTTGTCGCCGGTGATCATCACCGTGCGAATCCCCATGGCCCGCAGTTCCGCGAACCGCTCGGCGATACCCGGTTTCACCACGTCCGACAGCGCGATCACGCCGAGGACGGTCGCTGCGTCTCCGCGGACGGTGGCGACCACCAACGGGGTTCCCCCGGCCTGCGCGATCCGGTTCACGCTGTCGGTGACCGCGGACGCCGCGCGTCCGCCGAGCGCCCGCACCCAGGTCAGCACCGCGTCGCTCGCGCCCTTGCGGATCCGGGCGCCGTCGATGTCGAGTCCGCTCATCCGGGTCTGCGCCGTGAACGGCACGAACTCCGCCGCTCTCTCCGCCTCGGACGGTGCGGGGTCCAACCCGAAGTCGCGGGCGCACAGGTCCACGATGCTGCGACCCTCGGGCGTGCCGTCCGCGAGACTGGACAACCGTGCGGCCGTGGCCAACTCGATCGCGGAAACCCCCGGTGCGGGATGCAGGGCCGTGGCCTGCCGGTTGCCGAACGTGATGGTGCCGGTCTTGTCCATCAGCAGGGTGTCGATGTCGCCGGCAGCCTCCACCGCCCGCCCCGACATCGCCAGGACGTTCCGCTGCACCAGTCGGTCCATCCCGGCGATGCCGATGGCCGACAGCAGGGCCCCGATCGTGGTGGGGATCAGGCAGACCAGCAACGCGATCAGCTTGATCGGATCCTGCTCCTGGCCCGCGTACAGGCCCATCGGGCCGATCGCGACGACGGCCAGCAGGAAGATGATCGTCAGCGACGCCAGCAGGATGTTCAGCGCGATCTCGTTCGGCGTCTTCTGCCGCGCCGCCCCCTCCACTAGGGCGATCATCCGGTCCACGAACGACTGTCCGGGGGCCGCGGTGATGCGCACGACGATCCGGTCGGACAGCACGGTCGTGCCACCGGTGACGGCACACCGGTCGCCACCGGATTCGCGGACGACGGGCGCCGATTCGCCGGTGATGGCCGACTCGTCCACGGTCGCAATGCCGTCGACGACGTCACCGTCGCCGGGTATCACCTCTCCCGCCTCGACGACCACCCGGTCGCCGACGGTGAGTTCGGTACCCGCCACCGACTCCACCCGGCCGCTCGCCGCGATCCGGTGGGCGACCGTGTCCTGCTTCACCTTCCGCAGGCTCGCCGCCTGCGCCTTGCCCCGGCCTTCCGCGACCGACTCGGCCAGATTCGCGAACAGCACCGTGAACCACAGCCAGGCGGCGACGGCCCAGGAGAACACGGACGGGTCGGCGACGGCCATGACGGTGGTGACGACGGAGCCGACGAACACCACGAACATCACCGGGTTGCGGGCGAGGTGCCGGGGGTCGAGTTTGCGCAGGGCGCCCGGTAGCGCCGTCACCAGCTGGGCGGGGCTGAAGATTCCCGCCTTCACGGGCGCCGGGTCGTGGCCGGCATCGGTCGTCGTGGTCGCCGCCTCGTTCTCCAGACGACTGGTCACGTTCACACTCACTGCAGAGCCTCCGCGATCGGTCCCAGCGCGAGGGCCGGGAAGAATGTCAACGCCGCGACGAGCACGACGGTGCCGGTGAGGAGCCCGGTGAACATCGGGCCCGCCGTCGGCAGGGTTCCGGCGCCTGCGGCCGTCTTCTTCTGCGACGCCAGGGATCCGGCGAGCGCGAGGACGAAGATGATCGGCAGGAACCGGCCGAACAGCATGCACAGGCCGAGAGCGGTCTGGAACCAGTCGCTCGTCACCGTCAGCCCGCCGAACGCACTGCCGTTGTTGTTCGAGGCCGACGCGAACGCGTACAGCACTTCCGAGAACCCGTGGATGGATCCGGGACTTCCGGGGTCGCCGCTGTTGCCCTGGTAACCGGTGGTCGAGGACAGGATCACGGTGATCCCGGTCCCGATCAGGACGAGCGCCGGCATCACCAGCACGGACAGGGCGGCGAGGGTGATCTCCCGCTGCCGCAGCTTCTTGCCGAGGTATTCGGGTGTGCGGCCGACGAGGAGTCCGCCGACGAAGACGGCGATCAGGGCGAGGACGAGAATTCCGTAGAGCCCCGTGCCGACACCGCCCGGCGCGATCTCGCCGAGCAGCATGTTGAGCAGAACGGCTCCGCCGCCGAGCGGCGACAGGCTGTCGTGCGCCGAATTCACTGCGCCCGTGGATGTTCCGGTGGTGCTCACGGCGAACAGTGCCGTTCCCGGGATTCCGAAACGCACCTCCTTGCCCTCCATCATCGCGCCCGCGGCGGTGGCGGCGACGCCGCGCCGACCCGACTCCGCGGCCAGCGTGACCGCGAGGAGCGATCCCCACAGGATGCCCATCACGGCGAGCAGGGTCAGCCCCTGGCGGTGCCCGGACACCTCGCTCGCTCGGTCGTGAGGATCGCCGACCATGGTGCCGAACGTGCGGGTGAGGGAGACCGGGATCAGCAGGATCGCGAGGATCTCGACGATGTTGCTGACCGGCGTCGGGTTCTCGAACGGGTGCGCTGAATTGGCGGCGAGAATCCCGCCGCCGTTGGTGCCGAGTTCCTTGATCGCTTCCTGCGAGGCGACGGGCGCGAGTGCGTTGGTGACGGAGTTGCCGTCCAGACCGGTGGACGCGAAGCCCGGGTGGAAGGACTGGATCACGCCCTGGCTCAGCAGGATCAGCGCGATCACGAAGGAGAACGGCAGCAGAATACGCAGGCTGCCCCGGGTGAGGTCCACCCAGAAGTTGCCGATCTCACCGCCGCGCGACACCCGGACGAATCCGCGGATCAGCGCCACCGCGACGGCCATGCCCACCGCTGCGGACACGAAGTTCTGCACAGCGAGCCCGACCGGCTGGGTCAGGTTGCTCATCGTCGTCTCGGGCGCATACGACTGCCAGTTGGTGTTCGTCACGAACGACACGGCCGTGTTGAACGCCACCGCGGGACTGACCCCGGAGAGGTCCCCGGACAGCGGCAGCACGCCCTGGATGCGCTGCAGCGCGTAGAGGAACAGCACACTCGCCGTAGAGAATCCCAGCACGCTGCCCGCGTAGCCGTACCAGGTCTGCTCGGTGTGGGGGTTGATGCGGCACAGGCGGTACAGGACGGATTCGAACCGCAGGTGACGGCGTGATTCGTACACGCGCGCCATGTAGTCGCCCACCGGCACGTAGGCGACCGCGAGGACGGCGAGGACGAAGGCGACCTGCAGTCCGGCCGCCAGGGCAGGCGTCATCAGAACCGCTCCGGGTCGATGAGCGCGATCAGGAGGTACACGACGAGCGCTGCGGCGATCGTGACCAGCGCGACCGCGAGTATTCCGGCGCCCGTCATTTCACGCGTCCGGTCTGCAGGGCACGGAGAACGAGCGCGCAACAGGCGAATCCGCCGACGACGAGCGCGACGTAGGCCACATCGGCCATGTGAGGATCCCTCTTCGTACTGATCCTGCGGTTCAGCGCAGGCATGACACCCCACGGTTGTGGGGTGTCATGCCAGCATCACGCCGGATCTCGGCGAAAGAGGCGGCGCTGACGAAGCGCTTACGGGACTCCTCCGGCTCTTGACGCTTTCCTTACGCGGTCCGGGTCAGCCGCGACACGGACGCGGGCACGGGTGTGCCGCTCGCCACCCACGGTGCCGGGACGGGCGCACCGGCGACCGACCGAACCGGGACCACGCCGGCCCACGCGCTGCTGGTTTCCGTGGGTTCGCCCGGCGGTGCGTCCCGCACCTTGACGGTCCACTGGCCCGGCGTGATCGGGAGGGCGAGGGCCAGTGTCGCGGCGAGTTCCTTGCGCCGGTGCCCCCGGACCTCCGTGCTGCGGCCGGGGATCAGCACGTCCGACAGCGCGTTCAGTGCGTCGGCGGATTCGTCTTCGCCGAGGGTGACGAGGTTGCCCCGCACCACCGCCGAACGGTAGTTGGCGGACGAGTCGAACAGGGTGTCCGCGACGACGATTCCGTCGAGCATCGCGACGCACAGCACCGCAGGCGCGCCCGCCGCCACCTGCCGCAGCGCACCGGCCCCGGTGGAGCCGTGCAGCAGGATCCTGTCGCCGTCGCGGGCGTACAGCATCGGCACGGCCCATGGCAGCCCGT